>CANRKR010000065.1 GCA_947631275.1 uncultured Akkermansia sp. | reverse complement strand
ATCGTTTACGCGTCCTGCTCGAATGCTCCCGCCTGTTTCACAAAAATCCCTCTTTCCACAAAAATTTGGGTTGACCCCTTGACTTTTCTCCTTACCTTTGATTTAATCTGCGCATCTGAGCCGGCTTGGCGGAATTGGTAGACGCGCTCGACTCAAAATCGAGTTCTTCTTGAGTGAGGGTTCGAGTCCCTCAGCCGGTATTGAGGTAGAGATATTTAGGAAATGTAATTAGCTTTTGGGTCAACCCAAATTTTTGTGGAAAGAGCGTTTCTTGAGGAAGGGGTGAGGCTGAAAACAGAAAAGCGTGCGCATGGAGAGGTGTGCGCACGCTCATACGTGAACCGGGACTCGAACCCGGGACCAATAGATTAAAAGTCTACTGCTCTACCAACTGAGCTATTCACGCAACTGAGCGAGCATCCTACTTCCCCCGGCTTTTCTTGTCAAGCAGAATTCCGGACAAGAAGGGATTTTTTCGATGCGATATGATTCGATGAGCTTTGTTTTCATGTGGTCTGTTTTCACTTGCATCATGGATGTAAGTGCTGTATGATGCCGCGCGTTATGAGCGAATTGCCCAAGGCATACGAACCCAAGCACGTCGAGCAGAAATGGCAGGAGCGTTGGCTGAGAGACGGCTGCTTCCATGCGGATCCGCACTCGAACAAGCCTGCCTACAGTATCGTGATCCCTCCGCCGAATGTAACAGGTGTGCTGCACATTGGGCATGTGCTCAACAATACCATTCAGGACATTCTTGCCCGCCGTGCGCGCCAGGAAGGGAAGGAAGTGCTTTGGTTGCCGGGGACAGATCATGCAGGCATTGCAACGCAGGCTCGTGTGGAAAAAGAACTTGCCAAGGAGAATCCGCCACGCACGCGCTTTGATGTGGGGAGGGAGGAATTTGTGAAGATGGTGTGGGACTGGAAGGAGGAGCACGGAGGAATTATCATCAACCAGCTTAAGAAACTTGGTTGCTCCTGCGATTGGGAGAGGGAACGGTTCACCATGGATTCGAGTTATGCGCCGGAGGTGGCGCGTGCTTTCACGGAGCTCTTCCGTGAGGGGCTCATCTACCGGGGGCTCAAGATGGTGAACTGGGATCCTGTGCTACTCACAGCGTTGTCGGATGAGGAGGTCATCATGACCCCGAGCAAGAGCAAACTCTATACCATTCGCTACCGTCTGGAGGATGACCCGGAGCATTACCTGCTTGTAGCGACCACGCGTCCGGAAACGATTATGGCGGACGTGGCTGTGGCGGTGAATCCGAAAGATCCGCGTATGGCGAAATGGGTGGGCAAGCGCGTGATGCGCCCGCTCGTGGAAACTCCCATTCCGGTGATTGCTGATGAACACGTGGAAATCGGTTTCGGTACGGGAGCGCTCAAGATTACTCCGGCGCACGATCGCGTGGACTTTGAGGTGGGCGTCAAGTTTGGGTTAGAGATCATCGACGTGCTTACGCCGGATGGGCATATCAATTGTCCTGCCTGCCCTGAGCTGCACGGAATGGATCGTTTTGAGGCACGCGATAAGTCCATCGAACTCATCCGCGACAAGGGGCTGTTGGAAAAGGAAGAAGCTTACGAGAACAACGTGGGTGTGAGTCAGCGATCGGATGTTCCTATTGAACCTCGGCTGAGCATGCAGTGGTTCCTCAAATACCCCTGTGTACATGAGGCGGCCGATGCCGTGGAGAAGGGAGATATTACTTTCCGCCCCGCGCACTGGGGAAAGACTTACGCGCATTGGCTGGAGAGCATTCGCGATTGGTGCATCAGCCGCCAGCTGTGGTGGGGACACCGCATCCCGGTATGGTACCGCAAAGACCTGGCAGAGGAGCTTAAACAGGCCACGAAACTGGATGTGCAGGATGCTGACGCCGGACGCATCTATGTGGGGTCTGAGCCGCCGGCGGATGTGGAGAACTGGGTGCAGGATGAAGACGCACTGGACACATGGTTCAGCAGCTGGCTGTGGCCTTTTGCCACGATGGATGCTGAGTGCCGCGCCAAGTTCTATCCCACCACCGATCTTGTGACGGGACCGGACATCATCTTTTTCTGGGTAGCGCGCATGATCATGGCTGGTTATCGCTTTGCGGGCGGCAAACCATTTGCCAATGTATTTTTTACTTCCATCGTACGAGATCTGCTGGGGCGCAAGATGAGCAAGAGCCTCGGCAACAGTCCTGATCCTCTGGATCTTATTTCCCGCTACGGTGCGGATGGTCTACGGTTCGGTCTCATGCGCATCGCACCGACAGGAACCGATGTCAAGTTTGACGAAAAGCAGATTGAGGAGGGCAAAAACTTCGCTAACAAACTGTACAACGCCGTGCGCTTCCGCCTCATGCAGGGGGAGACATCCACCGAACCCGCACCGCATTTCAGCGACGTGCACCTGGACATCCTCGCCAAGCTGCGAGATCTGCATGAGCAGGTGACAGAGGCTCTCGGCAAGTACGAATTCAACGCCTACACCCAGGCGCTTTACTCCTTCTTCTGGAATGAGTATTGTTCTCTATTCCTAGAGGCAGTAAAGGGAGACCTGCGAGAAGGGGCCGATCCCAGCGCACGTAACGCTACTCTTGCCACCATCGATACTGTGCTGCGGCACTACCTGGCACTGCTTGCACCTATTATGCCTCACATCACCGAGGAACTCTGGGAGAGCTTAGGCTTCGCTGCACGTCATGCCGGCAAACCGCTTATGCTCACCGAGCTACCCAAGGCGGAAAGCTTGCTGCCGGGACTGGAAGAAGAGGATATCTCCAAGGCTCGCATCATTGCCGCGGCTCTGTATGACGCCGCCAACCGCGTCCGCAACCTGAAAGCTGAGTACAACCTTGCTACCAACAAAAATGTGCACCTCGTGCTCAGGCCGACTCTTCCTTTTGGGGATGATATTGCTGCGCGACTTGCTCTGCTGGCGGGAGCGAAGGGAACTGCCATCGAGCCAGACTACACTGCGCCGAAAGGAACACCGAGCACCCTCACTCCGCTGGGCGAGATCTTCATGCCATTGGAAGGATTGGTGGATGTGGATGCGGAGAAGGCTCGCATTTCCAAGGAACTTGAGAAAATCTCTACAGAAATAAAACGCAGCCAGGCAAAACTATCCAATGAGTCTTTCGTGCAGCGGGCCCCGGCCGACGTGGTGCAGCAAGAAAAGGAGCGTCTTGCCGACTGGCAGGGTAAAAAAGAACATCTGGAAACCATGCTTGCTGCCCTGGGCTGAGTTTCTCATCATCCATCGTCAACATGATGCGATTTCTTTTCATCACTATTCTCGCCTTTCTGCCGCTTGCGAACGCTGTGGAGACCGGCGAGCAGACCGAACAGCCTGTGCAACAACAGCCTGACCGGCAGGAAAAACTTCCGCCGCCGCCTCTCACTCATTCTGAGGCCGCGCACCAACTCATCGATTTATTACAGCAGACAGAAGCCTGTCTTGCGACATGCCAGGATGAAGGGAGTGTGTGCGCCGCTCTGCCGAAGTTGCGGAGTCTCGCCCGTCTCGCGCGTCATATCGTACACGGTCAACAAAATCTCTCTGAGCCAACCACGCAGGATTACATCGCCGCACAGCAGCTTGCCGGTGAATTCAATACGGCGTGGGAAGCCATTCGCGCCCATATTGCACGGCTTGAGCAGAATCACCTTCTCTCACCGCAGATGCGTGAAATTCTCTGCATAGATCCCTCCACGGAAAACAGCAATCAAGCCTCCTCTTCACCTCAGGGGAAATAGCGACTTCTCATGGGGGCATCGTGGCGTGAGTACCTCGGGCGTTTTTGATGTAATGAGGTCATTCCTATCATTACTGATTGCTCTGCTGGTCTGCCCCACTGTGTGGGGAGATGCGCGGTTGCCTGCTATCGCTCGCAAACAAATCGGCGTCACCGTGGAATACGATGGATCGTACGAAAGAATTCCTTACCCGGGAGGAGATGTCCCTATTTCGCGTGGTGTGTGCACGGATGTCGTCATCCGCGCTCTGCGTGCCCTTGGATTGGACCTGCAAAAAGCGGTGCATGAAGACATGAAGTCGCATTTCTCCGACTACCCCAAAAATTGGGGACTCAAACGACCGGATACGAATATTGATCATCGCCGTGTGCCGAATCTGTGCACCTTTTTCACGCGCCGTGGTTGGGCATTGCCCATCACTGATAATCCTGCGGATTATTTGCCCGGCGACCTAGTTACCTGTACTGTGGGAGGGAATTTGCCGCACATCATGATCGTGAGCGACGCGAAGAACAGTCGGGACGAGCCGCTTATTATTCACAACATCGGCATGGGTACGCAAGAAGAGGATAACCTTTTCTCTTTTCCTATTACGGGACACTTCAGACCGCAACTCAGGCGCTGAAGAAAATGAGGCACGATAAGGCTTTCTTTGAAGAGAGCGAGAGACAGATTAAGGGTAAAGAAAACCCGGTTCCGGGAGTGGTAAGAACTCCTGAACCGGGTAGTATTTTCAGTTGATGAAAAGGAAGGGAGAAAATCACTTTGCCGGAGTTGCCTCCAAAACCAGCACTTGGAAGGGAGCCAACGTGATTTTGACGGGCTTTCCGGCATGCACCTCATCGGTAGGCAGACTATCGCCCTTCGGGGAGCTGAGTTTGTAGGAAAGCGGAGCGCCGACTGGCAGCTCGAAGACCGAAGAGGGGTCGAAGATGAACTCCTTGGGCTGTGAAGAGGGGTTACGCAGAGTAAGGAGGCCTTTTTTCGGAGACCAGGCGGCGAAGCCATACACCTCAAGCGCGGCAGGATCACCGCCCACCCAATGCGTGTCCACTAAGGTGTCAGCATTGGCACGTGTCCACTTGGCAGCGGCGGCGAGGGTGTCCCACTCAGCCGGTTTGAGCATGGACGGGGTGATGTAGAGTTCCTGCATCTGCGTGCCCAACCCGAAGCCGCTCCAAATTTCGTTGGCGAGATCGTCGCCCTCGGTGGTCATGAGACCACGAGCGCCTTTGTTGTAGATGACGCCGTGGGTCATGAGCGAATTGATGGGGCAGAGCGGAGAGATAGCGACGTTGTTGGCATAGATCTGGGAATCGCGGAAGGTGATCCACCGGTTGCGATCGCTTCCCTCGCCGCAGAAATCGTGGTCCCAGTTGCCGCGCCAGATGGAATCTGCAATGCCGAACCAGAACGGGCTGGCCCAGGTACCCGTGGTGAGGTTGATGTAGATATCCGGACGCTCGTTGCGCAACTCCTCAATGAGGGCGATGATGGCTTCGAAATCCGACCCGAACTTGGAGCCCTTCGCCGGAGTCGCCTCACTGGATGTGCCATCGAACTTGAAGTGATTGACGCCATTTTCACGGATCATGTGCAGGCACATGTTGCGGAAGTACTCATAGTACTTCGGTCCGGAGAGAGCAAAGCCTCCCTCATTGGCCTCGTATTTTCCCTCCGCAGCGGCAAGTCGCTTCTCCCTTGGGGCGCCATAGCCGCCCCAGGGGGAAAGCCACACGCCGGGGGCGGCATGGTAGCTCTCCGTCAACTCGCGCACCTTGCGAAACTCGTTGGGCAGCCCCTTGTGGAATTGCCACAGCGTCTCTGTGTCGTCCCATCCGTCATCCATCATGAAGGAATCGATGACGGCGCCGCGTTTGGTGACGAGTTCATCGCCGAAAAGCTTGACGGTGTCGAGGACGGCCTTCTCATCGTAGGGCGTGAAGTAGCCAATGTCGTACCACGTGTTGTAATTCAGGAAAGGCGCGTAGGCTCGGGCTCTCTCGGCGTTCAGATACCCAAGCTGGAAAGTGCGGCGCAGCTGCCCGGGCACGGCAAAACCCAGCACAGCAGAGAAATGACTTGTTGCTCGCCGCGGCATATCCATCTTGCGTTCCAGCGAACAGGTAAACCCGCTTGCCGTTACCGTGCTTACACTCATCGGATGCTCCACTCCCGCAAAAAGGCGATTCCCCGCTGCGACGACGGGAGCTCCTTTCACCGTACCTTCCACGCGTGCTTCGCGAGCCGCGATGTCCAGCAGCGTGAGCTTGCGCACCGGCATGGCAAATTGCTGGGGAGTGATGTCTAATCCTACGCGCAGGTAGGGCGCGCCGTCCCGGAGCTCCAGCCACCAGGTGATTTTGTTGCCATCCGTTGGGACGACAAAGTTCACGCTCACCCTGGTGCCGCCCACGCGTTCGGCAAGACGCCGCGCATTCTTCTCCGGCTTTAGCTTTTTCTCTTTCACTTCGCTGCACATCAGATCCTGCGCGGTGAGTAGGTGACTCGTCTCGGCAAATTCTTTTTTGGAGCAGGCTTCATCCGTGTTCTCATCCAGCACCTCCAGACGGAAGATGTCGTTGCCGAAACTGTAGCTTCTGCCATTCACTTTATCCTGCACATCGACGGACACGAAGCGACGTCCGATGCGTTCAATCTGCACAGCAATTTTGTCGTTCTCGATCATGATGGTTCTGTCGTTAGATGGTGTGACGGCGCTGTTCAGAGTGATGGGTTCAGTTTGCGCAAGAACTGCGTTGCTGACTGCCAGTACTCCCAGTGCCACAAAGCCCGTTATTAGAGAGTAGGAGCTCATGCAGCGGATCCTACCACAACGTGTCCATTCTTTCAAGACTAAACGCAGGGCAAACGCATTTGAAAACCCAGGGGCAGAATTAGATGTATAGAATTTAGTATCAATAGATTATTTAAATTATTGATATTAAATATAAAATATGATAGGATACAGGGATGCATCATCTTATTACAAAAATCAGCCTGATGGAAGATCCAAGAACCGGCAATGCAAAAATACATAAGTTGACGGACATTGTTTTTATGGTGATAGCGTCGGTTGTGGCGGGCATGTCAACGTGGGACGAAATACAAGAGTTCGCAAGCCACCACACAGGGTACTTCAGGAAGTATTTGGAAATGCCCGGAGGGGTACCATCGGCCGACACGTTTGCGAGGGTATTTCGTATGTTGAGCAGAGAGGGATTTGAAGATATGTTTCGGGAATTGGTGGAAGAATTCAGGCAGAGGAGAGAGAAAGAAACAGGAGAGGAGGCGGCAGAAAGAAACATCAGCATAGATGGCAAAACGATCTGTGGAGCGGGCAAGTACGGGAAAGAGTACAATGTGCACGTGGTGAGTGCGTATGAGAGTGAGAGCGGGCTGGTGCTGGGACAAACGCGAGTTGAAGAGAAGAGTAATGAAGTGACGGCGATTCCCAAGTTAATAGACTCGCTTGAGTTGAAGGGCAACACGATATCGATCGATGCGATGGGATGTCAGAAGGATATAGCCAGGAGGATAATAGAGAAAGGAGCGCACTACGTGCTTGCCGTGAAGAAGAACCAGGGGAGGCTTCTGGAGGATATAGAAGACACAGCGAAGCTGGAGAAGCCCGACTCGATCTACACGGAGACAAGTGGAGAGCACGGACGAGTGGAGACGCGTACGTATGAACTATACCATGAGTTAAGCCACATTAGCGGAGCATGGAACTGGGAGGGATTAGCGGCGGTGGTGAGAGTGAGCAAAGAGAGCTGTGAGAAAAAGAGCGGAAAGAGGACGCGAGAACAACGCTTCTACATAGTGAGCAATCGGCATGCGAGCGCACAACAGATTGCAGGGAGCATAAGGAGTCACTGGGGGATAGAAAACAGTCTGCATTGGGTGTTGGACGTGGTGTTCAACGAGGATCAAGGACGCAAGAGGAAGGGGAACAGTGCGGAGAACTTTTCGCGAGTTTTGAGATTCGCGCTTGTGCTGATCAAACAGTACAAGGCCCGTCATGAGGGACTGAAAGTGCCCCTTCAGAGGCTGAGACTGAGGGCGACGTGGGATACGGATGTGCTGGATGATATATTGTTTGGCAACGAATTAGAGCATAAATGAACGTCCTGCCTCCTTTCCAAAAATGAATCCAATTTTCTAATGCGTTTGCCCTGGGAATTTGTCTTGCAATTTGGGCGAAAATAGTTACCTTAGGCATGGAAGGTTTTTTGTTTGTTCCAACCTCAGTATACTCTTTTCTGAGGAAACAATTCAACCTTCCTTTTTTTGTCCCCTCTCTCCCCTCTTTATATTTTTTCTTGGGACGCATGTGGTTGAAAGAACAAATGCAACAAGAGGAGAAAAAAGTTGAGATCATACAGCTCGAACGTTTCTACGTGAACACCGTGCC
>CANRKR010000064.1 GCA_947631275.1 uncultured Akkermansia sp. | reverse complement strand
CCACGAGCCGAGCGAATAAAGCACGACGGGCGGATCAGACATGCGGCGCAGGACATTCGGGTATGTGTCATCAAGGAAAGTAGTAATGGTGACCCCGTGCTTCTCGGCGCAATCCAGCTCTGCTTGTACCTGGGTGCAGTGGCGCCAGTCTGCAATGGCCCCGGCGAGTTTTTCTCCGATGTGCGGCACGCGGGACAACATCTCGCGCGGTGCAGCGAGCACCAACTCAGCAGTCCCGAAAAACTCCAGTAGCGCCTGAACGCGCACTGACCCCAATCCCGGTATCAGATTCAACGTGATCAGGGCTTCTCTGGCAGAAAGCTCCATCTTACGGCAGCGTGGTGAAATCCAGCCCAATGTCCAGCGACGGTACAGAATGCGTGAGGCACCCGAAGCTCATGTAATCTACCCCACTCTCGGCTGCTGCCGGCGCCGTGGCAAGTGTGAGTCCGCCGCTGGCTTCAAAGTACGGTTTGGCATGGGCACCGCGCATCTCCACGGCACGGCGCATATCCTCCGGGGTCATATTGTCCAGCAGGATGTAATCCACTCCCTCCAACTTGAGGAAGGCTTCCACCTGTGTCAGGTTATCGGCCTCAAGTTCCACCTCCACCCCCGGGCGCTCTGCTTTCAAGCGTCGGATGCAGGCTTGCAGGTGTTCACTATTGCCATTGGTCATGAGATGATTATCTTTCACCATGGCTCGGTCATACAAGCCGAGCCGGTGGTTTGTTCCACCTCCATGCACCACCGCAGCCTTCTCCAACAACCGATAGCCGGGCGTGGTCTTCCGCGTATCCAGCAGTTTGCAGTGCGTATGCGCGATCGCCTGCACATACCGCCGGGTCATCGTTGCAATTCCTGAAAGACGTTGAATGAAGTTCAGCGCCGTCCGCTCCGCTCCCAGGATGGAACGAGCCGAGCCTTCAATAAGCATGATCACCGCATCCGGCGAAACCTCGTCCCCGTCACGCAGCTGCACGTCCACACGCAGCGAGGGATCCACTGCGCGGAATACATCCGCCGCCACGTCCACGCCGGAAATCACCCCGCGTGACCGCGGACGCATCAGCGCCTGCGCCCTCAATTCCTGCGGCACAAAGTAGAGAGAAGTCACATCACCACTGCCGAAGTCCTCTTTCAGAGCCAAGTGAATGAGTTCCTTGCGGTTATCTGATACGGGCACCGTTTCCATGCGCGCCATTTTATCGAATCCTTCGCATATGTCAAGAAAACGCGCTCTTTTCAAAACCATGAATCTATGATAAAATGCCGCCGGTTGATTCCCGTATCCTTTTATGAATATTGACTTCGTCATCTTTGCATGCGGACTCCTCGCTGTCTTGTACTGGTTTTTCTACTTCCCGGTCAGGCACCATAAGCTCGCTATGAAAAAGTTTGAACGTATGATCAATACCAATGATGAAGCGTTGAGCGAGGAATTGGTAGCTTCAGACGCGGCTTTTTACACTCCCGCTTCTCCCGAGCCTCTCTACGGAGGAAAGGGGTATCTTTCCGTCGTGAAATGGATGCGAGGAGGATTCTCGGATGTGCAGTGGAAACTTGAAGAGATGGTGGCAGAGGGAAACGTCATTGCTGTGCGCTGGCAACTGACCGGTACGCACGACGGCGAATTTCTCGGTGTTCCTCCCACCGGCAGGAAAATCTCCTGTTCCATCATGAACTTCTACACCTTCAACGCAGCGGGAAAAATCACAAACGACGTTGCCGCCGAGGGAATGATTGGCATTTTGCGCGGTATCGGCGCCGTAAAGTGAATAATTAATACATCTTCACTCAGAAAGGACTCTCAATTATGTATTCCATGCAACATATCGTCACGCTCAGTGACATCGGCGGAGATGGTCGCCTCAAACCGGGGGCGGTTGCGATGCTGATGCAAAACTGCAGCACCTTTCAATACGAAAGTGAGAAAAAATTCAACGACTTCCTGAACGCTCACAATATCGGCATCTTCATTGCCTCACGACAGATCGACTTCTTCCGCATGCCCGCTTACAAAGAGCGCCTTGAAATTTGGACCGGCATCCACGGCTGCAAGGGATTCTACGGTTTGCGCAACACCACCATCCGCGATGCTTCCGGCGACCTCTGCGCCATCAGTTATGTCATCGGAGCTTTCGTGGATCGAGCTTCCGGCAAGCCCTACGTTATCCCTGCGGAATACTATGAAGATATCGTGGATTGCGCACCGCTGCCCATGGAGTATCTTCCCCGCAAAATCGCCATTCCCTCAGAGCTCACCTTCTCGGAAATTCGTCGCGATCGCGTCGTCCCCGGCTACATGGATTCCAATAAACACCTCAACGCAGGCAGAGCCTTCGATATGACGGCTGCCTGCATCGAATTTCCTCTTCGCCGCATGCGCGTGGAATACAAGGCACAGGCAAAACCGGGCGTCGCCTTCAACATCGAACGAGCGGATGTTTCCTCCACCCACTGCTTCATGCGCCTGCGCAGCCCCGAAAACGAGATTTTCTCCACCTACGAATTCATTGGATGAGGTAAGCAGGAGTCACCTGAGGTACAAACGGAAAAAGGAGTCGATCTTATCGAACGGGATCTTGTCGAAGTTATCGTACAGGTCGGTGTGAGAGGCGCCTGGCACGATGAGAAGCTCCTTGTTCTCGCCTTTGAGCTTGGAAAAGGCTGTCTCGCTGAAGTAGCGGGAGTGCGCCTTCTCGCCGTGGATGATGAGGACGGCGTTGCGAATTTCATCGGCGTAGGCGAGCAGCGGTGTGTTCAGAAAGGAAAGAGCGGCAGTCTTGTTCCAGCCGGCATTGGAGTTAAGCGAACGGGGATGGTAGCCGCGTTTGGTCTTGTAGTAGGCGAAATAATCCTTAACGAACTGCGGAGCGTCTTCCGGCAGCGCATCCGGGACACCCCCGGCAGTTTCCGGAGCGGGAAGCTGGGCATCCTTCAGTCGCTGGGCAGCCAGATCCTTGCGCATGGCATCACGCGCCTCGGCGGAATCCGCGCTATCGAAATAGCCATTGGCGGTCACGCGGTGCATATCATACATGGTGGAAGCCACCGTGGCACGGATGCGTGGATCGATGGCGGCGGCGTTCAGCGCCATGCCGCCCCAGCCGCAAATACCGACGATGCCGACCTTCTCCGCATCCACAAAGGGAAGCAGGGAAAGAAAATCGACGGCAGCGCAGAAATCTTCAGTGTTGATATCCGGAGAGTTTACATAGCGCGGCGTTCCGGAACTCTCGCCGGTGTAGGATGGATCAAATGCAACCGCCACGAGACCACGGGATGCAAGTTCCTGCGCATACAGACCCGAGGCCTGCTCTTTCACCGCACCGAAAGGCCCACACACCGCAATGGCTGCGTATTTCTTCGTGGCGTCAAAATCCTTCGGCAGGTAGAGGTGACCGGCAAGCTCGATGCCGAAACGGTTGGAGAAGCGCACATCTTTCGCTGAAATGGCAGGATCAATGCGGAAAACACGGGTATCGTTGGCAATAGCATTCATGGTGGGTTTTGGATTAGCGTGAAGCGGCAGCAGAAAACTCGCTGCACAAAAAATGAGAAGGGCTGCTTTCATGTGAGGGAAAACCTTTCTTTGCCTCTATGCTACTCCAATGGACATCATATAGCAAATACTTTTATTTTATATTGCATTATGCCTTATAAGCATGATATGATTCTTGCATGGAACTTCGCGTCCTTCGTTACTTTTTGTCTGTCGCCAGAGAAGGCTCAGTGAGCCGTGCTGCGGCCGCATTGCACCTCACGCAACCTACTCTTTCACGCCAGATCATAGACCTGGAGGAAGAACTCGGCACACAGCTTTTCCGGCGCGGCAGCCGGGCGACTACACTCACAAAAAGCGGCGTGTATTTCCGCCAGAGGGCGGAGGAGATTGTATCCCTCGCGGATGCGACACGTCGGGAATTTCGCGCAGATGATACCGATCCGGCGGGAGACATCTCCATCGGAGGCGGAGAAACTCCGGCTTTTTCCCTTCTTGCTGCGGCGGCAAAGAGGGTGCACGAAAAGCACCACGGCGTGCGCTTTCGCCTTTTCAGCGGAAACGGCAATGACGTGGCAGAACGGCTGGAGCGCGGATTGCTGGATTTCGCCCTCTTCATTGCTCCCATGGATGTGAGCCGTTACGACATATTGTCTTTGCCAGCAAAAGACACGTGGGGTGTATTGATGCGAACCGATGCCGCGCTGGCGAAAAAATCGCGCATCACCCCCGCTATGCTGCGTGGCAAGCCCTTGATCATTTCTTCCCAGTCGCAGGTTGAGAATCTGCTCTCCGAATGGATGGGAAGCGACATTTCCGAACAGAACATTGTGGCGCGCGGCAACTTGCTCTACAACCTCTCGCACCTCGTGCAGCAAGGCATGGGCTATGCCATCACACTGAGCGGCATTGTCAGCATTGCTGAGGGGAGCCCTTTCGTATTTCGGCCTCTCTCTCCGCTGCTCACAGCTTCGCTGCACCTCGCATGGCTCAAATCTCGCCCTCTCTCACGAGCTGCCAAAGTATGGCTGGATGAGCTGATCCGCCTGGTTGAGCGCGCCCATCCTGCGCCTCAGTAGAAAAACAGCATGAGGTGTATCAATCACCTCTCGCCCCGGATTCTCAGGAGCCGAAGATGTGGACAACAAAGGCGTTACCTACAGCGAGCCAAACAGGGAGGGTAAGGAAGGAACAAAGCGTCGTGGAGAGAAGAATCTGCGTGCCAACCTCCGGGCGCCCGCCGAAACGCTTGGCAAGCATCACGGGAATTACTCCGCTTGGGATCGCGCTCTGAATCACCATAATGCGCTTGATGAGGGGATCTACCGGCAGCAGCCACGCCAGCAATACGATAAGCGACGGTGTAATAAGCAAGCGCGCAGCCACACCGCTGAGCAACATGCGTGGCTGCCAGACAAAAGATGCAAGCATGTCCCGCATAAAGCATCCGAAGAGAATGAGACTCACCGGCGTGGCAATGGCGCCGATCATTTCAGCCGCCTTCATCACCGGCGGCTGCGCGACATAACTTCCCCAACCCGTCCACGCCAGAAGAACTGACACGACGACGGCCAGCAGGGGACCGCGCAGGAAAACGCCCATATCCAACGCACGGATATTTCCCTGCATAAGAATCACCCCGAGACTCCACACGAACACCTCACAACCGACATTGTGGATAAAGAGAACGCCCAAGGTCGGATCCCCGCTTGCGCTGAAAAGCATCTGCACAATAGGGATCACAAAGTAGGCATAATTCTGCATACCTGCCGTAAGAGTAAACGTGCGCAGCCCGGATCCGATACGCAAGCGAAGCGCCCGCGCCACGAGCCAGGCCGCCGCCACCCCGATCGCCATCTCTGCAAAACCGCATGCCGCCGCTTGCAACGAGAACCCAATGCCGGCAATCCGAGGATCCGCCTCGAGCGCCATGTAGCGCATAATGCTGTAGAATATGAGGCAAGGATACGCCACATCCATCGCGAGTTGAAGCAGGGGTCTGTCATCCTCCGGACGCAGCGCACCCTTCGCACGCAGCCAGAACCCGATAGCAAAGAAAACGTAAACGGGCAGCGTGGATACCAGCGCCTGGAGCATCATATCAACCACCGCTCTTCCTCCTCTTGCTCTCCTTTTTACTGCCGGCAGCGCTGCCCATTCCTTTGCAAATGCCTTCCATCACAATCACCTCCAGAGGCTCCAGCGTAATCTCCAGGGGGGCGTCTATGTTTACCTCTCTGTCCATCAAAGCAGCCAATGTGCGTTGGTCGGAAAACGAACTCGACAACTTTACCGTACCCTTCTTCTTCTCCGGGATTTCAAAAATTTCACGAAGAGATGCGCGCAGGGTTTTTGCCGTATCATCCGAGTTGCGCAAGGTGAGCGTACATTTCCTCGGGTTCCATGCGGCCCAACCATACACATCTCCCTCGCTCCCATCCCAGGGGTTACCTCCCACCCAATGCACATCCTCAAGCACATCAGCATTGCGCCGAATCCAACCTATACAACTCGCCAGTTCATCCCAAAGCTTGCCACCTTCCTGATTCAACAAATCCGCATCGGCATACACCTCCTGCAACCCCGAACCACAACCGAATGCAGCGCGCATTTCCTTCACGCAATTTGCGGGTTCCTTGCTCATAACATTCGGAGGACCGTTTCGGGTAATGATAGTGCCGTGCGTCATGAGGCAGTTGATCGGGAAAAGAGGGGCTCCCTGCACAAACACCTCGTACACGAGCCGATCGCGGTAGGTAATCCAACGATCACGGGCATCCCCTGCATCGCCCGCCTGCCCAAAATCATTTTCCTGCCTCCACACGGAATCCACATAATGGAACCAAAATGGGCTTGCCCATGTTCCCACCGTCGCGTTGATGAAAATATCCGGCCTTCTTTTACGCAACTCGTCGACAACAGATATAATCCCCTCGGCATCCTCAAGGTCGGCCGGCCCTTTGGCGTGGAATTTTGTGGAGATGCCGTCAAATTTAAAATAACGCATGTCGTAACTCTTGATCATCTCACTACAACGTTCCACAAACGCTTCAAAATACTCACGGTTAGAGAGTTTAAAATTCCGAATTTGATTATGCGGATGTTTCTTATTCCAATTGGCTAGGCGCATCTCCTTGGAGTGTCCGTAACCACCCACCGGTCCCAACCATGTGCCGATACCCGCCTTCATCTTCGCTGCCGAACGGTTAATCGAGGAAAAACCGCGTGGGAATCCGGCGTGGAACTCCCACAAACTGTCGAATTCATCCCACCCATCATCGATGACAAAGGCATCAATATATGTCTTCCTCTTGTCGAATAATTCTTTTTTCCATTGAGTCAGGATGTCACGCCAAATCAAATCCGTTGTCCGTTTCAGAGGCTCATTGTTGTCATGACGCGTAATCCCCACTTCATACCAATCATTGTAATGGACTAACACCCGATAAGGCACAGCTCGTTCCCTCTCGCTGTAACACAAGAACGATCTCCTCTCCTGTCCCTTCTCCAGCAAACCAATGACACTGGAAACATACCAGCTTTTCCCTCGCTCCAACTTGGCCTTTCTCACCCATTCTCCGCGCACCATAGCACCCGAACGATCACTACTCGTCGCGCCGGGATCCCTCCTTTTCTGTGGCAGAGAAAATGTTACCTCACCTTGGGAGGTGATCGTCTCCGTTTTTGATTCCACCCAGTACTGCAGCCTGTATTCCCCGGCTGCGGGCACTTGCACACTGTAGATAGCGTCGACACTTTTCTCTCCGGCGCTCCCTCTGTGTGCATCGCAGGCGATCCGCTTGCCTGAAGTATCATTCAGACTGACCCCGATGATGTTCAACTTGTGACTACCGGACGTCCATGTAAACTCTACTTTGCAATCTCCCCCTTCAGTAAAATAAACAACGCCTCCGCCCACCTTAACGTACTTTACCACCGGTCCATCCATCTCGCGGCAGAGCTCCGGTTGCAATTTCTTCACCTCCGGCGGCACATCCTGCTCAAAGGTATCCTGAAATGCTTCCGGCGTCCATTGCGCCGGGGAGTTTTCCCCATCGGAAGTCCTACGAGTCTCCCCCCCAACACTCATTTGGGACATAGGAGTCTCAAGTCCGGTAAAGAGGCGATCGCTCACCACCAAATTCCCATGCGTAGTATTGCCGGACACAGTAGGCTCCCCCGCCTCCGGTGAAAAAGCATAGCTCAACGGCACAAATGAAGTAAACTCTGTATCATTCAAAGCCGTAATCACAAACTCTTGACGCAAGTAATGCGACCCATTCCGCAACACGACTCGCCAATCCACTTTGTAACTGCCGTCCCTAGATCGTAGCACGGCATGCAAAGTCTTACCGGGGACCCGTTCGGACGCTCGAACGGCTTTTGCCTGAGTCGGCAAATCTTCAATATCCCAACTCTGAAGCACCATTTCCGCACTGCCAGTACTGTCTCCTCGTGCGGTCTGCGCTTGAAATATATCAGTTCCTCCCTTGACTAAAACCTCTCCGGTTTTTGCATCTGTCAATCCTCCGAATTTCACCCCTCCTTCCTCTCCCTTTTCAAAAGACACTCTGAAGAGTTTGTTAGAAAATTCCACCTTATTTTCATCACTTTGTTCCACTCGGCTCACCCCTGCAGATTCAAGCGCACACAACTGACTCCACATGCTCAAAAGCAAGAGCAAAAGAAAAATATTCTGCCAAACACTGTGCCTCTGCAGGCAATAACCATGTCTGCCCACAGTTTCGTCTTCCCCCTCCTTTGAACTCGATTCCCTTCTCATCTGTGCCATTGTAGCGC
>CANRKR010000063.1 GCA_947631275.1 uncultured Akkermansia sp. | reverse complement strand
CATATTTTTTAAATTTTCGGTGAGCACCTTGCGACTGATGCCAGGCAGACTGCGCTGCAGCTCGTTGTACCTCCACGGTCTCTCCAAAAGGCGTTGTATGATAAAAACCTTCCATTTGTTGCCGATGAGTCGAAGCGTGGTTGCCACGGGACATGCGGGGAGTTCGGAAATCGGTATCATACTCCCAATCTATCATACCTCATACTCGCAGTCAACCTATGGCAACATCTCAGACCAAACACAACTGCTTATCATGCGACCGATGTTGATGGCCTCCTCATAAACGAGAAGCAGCTTGGAGCAAGGAGTTGCCAAGGCGCTTCTGAAATGCTTTCTCTTCCTATGGAAGGAGGAATAGGGAGAATCTGAAATCAGCGATGACTGTGGTAGATCTTGCTGATGATCTTCCATCCCTCCCTCGTCTTGATCAGGTTGAACATATCGGAGTAGCGAGGCCCGCCCTGCTTGTCGGTTTCCACACGAGCCTGAGCGATGTCCTTTTCAATAACCACCGATGAAATCACGGCAGCCTGGTCGCCGACGCCCGGGGCGCTGTCAATGACGTCGAAAAGGATTTGAATCGGGCCGCCCTTCAATTCCCCGTTTTCCGTCCAATACATGGTGGCGCCATCGTGGAAGGCAGGCTTCATGATGGAACTTTTTCCCTGAGCACAGCCCTCGAGATAGAGTCCTATGGTGTGGCGAATAGCCTCGTAATCAGAGACTTCGGTATAGCATGTCGTATTCATGTTGGTGTGATTGGTTGGAAGTTCAACCGCCGCCAGTACGGCAGCGGAACAGATGATGGTGAGCAAAAGAGATTTGCGCATAATGCTTACTCTATCCCTCAATGAACCTTTTGTAAAGTATGCACAATTTAGTAATATTCTATGTAAAATCGTATTTAATATAGAAAAAGAAAGTAAGAAAACTCTGCATCGCACTTGACTTTTCAGCTCTTTCGAATACAATTTTCTCATGCGGAAAAATAAATTTGCAAAGTTTCACTGCACCCTGGAAGCGACACAGGCTATCATCGCAGGCAAGTACAAGGCGCTCATCATTTGGCACCTCAATGATTCCGGCGTCATGCGCTTCAGCGAACTCCAGCGCGAGCTCCCGCAGGCAACGGCTAAAATGCTCACCATGCAACTGCGCGAGATGGAGGAGGACGGCATTATTCACCGCAAATTGTACCCTGTCGTCCCTCCCAAAACAGAATACCGCCTCACCCCGCTCGGAAAAAGCATTGTCCCCATCATCCTTTCCATGTGCGAATGGGGTGAAAAGTATTTCCGCCACATGGGCATTCCCTCCCCGGATGAACGGTGATGAAAACTTCATGACCAACAGCAGGAACCGACATCCGCTGCCTTCGCATCATCTCTCATTGAGTATCGCCGCGTAGGGAGCGTAGGCATAGACACGGTTGCGTGGCGTGTTCGTCTGTTGGTGCACAATACCCTGTTCTTCCATTCTATCGAGGATTTTATAGACCGTTGCCGGAGCGAGGTCCGATTTCTTCGCGAGATCGAGCGGACGGCATATCACGCAGTGCTCAAGAATGTCCAGCAGCTTTTTAGCATTTTCCCGCGCTCGTCCCAGTCCGTCCGCCCAAGAGTGATGCTCCCGCACCGTGCGTCCGATCATCCGCAACTCATCGACAGCTTGCTTCGCCGTGGTCGCAACAGCCTCCATAAAAAACTCCAGCCACGGTTCCCACGCCCCCATTTGCCGCACGCTATCCAGCAGGCGATAGTAATCCCCGCGATGTCGCTTGAAATAGAGACTCAGATAGAGGAGTGGCTTGTGCAGGACACCGCTGCGACAAAGCATCATCTGGATCAGCAGACGTCCCACCCGGCCATTGCCATCCAGGAAGGGATGAATGCTCTCAAACTGCACATGCACCATCGCAGCCTTCACGAGCACAGGGATCGCATCGTCATCCCGGTTGATGAAAAGTTCCAGGTCGCCCAAACATGACATGAGTTCCTGCGGCGGAGGTGGCACGTGGGCAGCATTCCCCGGACGTGTCCCTCCGATCCAATTTTGGCTCTGCCGAAATTCCCCCGGCTGCTTTCCGCTGCCGCGTCCGCTCCTCAGAAGCTCCGCATGCAGCTCGCGTATCAAGCGCAGCGTGATCGGATATCCCTCCCCCAGTCTCGCTATCCCATGCTGCATCGCCGCCACATACCGACTCACCTCCTCCACATCTCCCGATGCCTCACTTCCTCCCTGCTCGTAGAGAAGAAAATCATTCAATGTCGATTGCGTCCCTTCAATCATCGAAGATAACACCGCTTCTCTGCGTACACAGGTGTAGAGATAGGCCGCCGCAGACGGCACTTCCTCCCCCATAGCGTCCAGCGCCCCCAGCGCTCTCTCCGCTTCCGCATACTTCATCATTCCCGCCCCGGTCAATTCCGGCAAAGGTTCCGGCGGCAACGGGTCCGGCGCGTATGCCTGAACTCGCTCCCCCACGGTGCTAACCGTCACATATCGCCCCGTCTTCTCCCGTCTCATTCCCCCAACCTATCCTAAAATTAGATTCTTGTCAATTTTAATTTAAGAGAATAAATTAAAATTGTGGATTGCGAAATTAAATGCGACAGATTCTTGGCACAAGAAAGGCTGTCCTATCTGTCTCTCCCGTGGCACGGGCTGATTTTGTGTCGAGAGGAAAACGAAACGTCATGTTCTCGGAAGTGACTTATCTGGTGTTTTTGTAAAACTGTTGCACTTTTAGGGAATAGAAGTGAGTTTTTCCTCGCTATCAACGGAGCTATCTAGTAAAATTCGCCTATCGTGGATTAATCAACGGACAACGAGAGACGAAGAGCACGAATTCTATGAAGATAAAAGTCATCGAACAACTCTGCGCAGAGGGTGTGTTGCAGCCGAAACAACTGGATCTCATCCGCCTGGAAGCAGAGAAAGAAACTCCTGCCACGCGCCGATGGCTGGCGACGTGTTTAGCTCTGCTTGCAGCGGCTTTAATAGCAGCCGGCGGGTGGATGCTGATGGCAGGGTATTGGCACTTGCTTTCTCCGACAGTACGCTGCACAGGTGGCATGCTGCTTATGGCTGCGGCTTGGGTCGGTTGGTATATGCAGCAGGAAAAACGTCCTCTGGTAGCGCAGGGTTTGGCACTTCTCGGGGGGATCCTGTGGATGGGCAACATCGTGCTCATTTCAACTCTGTATCAAATTAATGGCACGACGCCGGATTTCCTGGCAATCTCGCTTCTGGGTCTGGTTTTTATCCCATTCCTCACGCGTCAGGTGCCGCTGATCGGGCTGGTGGCGGGTCTATCGGCCCTCCTCTGGTTGAGCATGGTCGTAAGTCAGGAGGAAACTCCCTTGTCGATACGCGACTTCGCACAGGAGCACGGAATTGTCTGTTACTATGTAGGCGTTTTGCTCTTGCTGATCTGGTGCCTGGCGGGGGAAAACTGGCGCAACAGCCGAGGCATCTATCGCGGATACAGATGGGTGGGCGTTGTTGCACTGATCTACTATTTGTACATATCTCTCCGGATCTCCCTCAATAAAAATCCGGACGAAAATTTTTCCTATCCTGAAGTGATATCGCTGGCAGTGCCCGTTTTGTGTATCCTTTTCAAGCCCCGAGGAACGGCGTGGGGACCATGGATGCTTTTCGGGATCACCTCGGGGATTTTTGCCACATCGTGGACGCTCGATCAACTTCCTCTGGAAAAAAATGTGCGGCACGGTTTCATCCTTCTTATCGCCGCCGTAGAAGCTGCGGTGCTGATGGGCACGGGTGTGGCTCTGCGTCGGAGTTCCTGGGTCATTATCGGCGCATGTTTTGCAGCCTTACTCGTACTCTTCACAGCGATCATTAAGATATTCCCGACGCAGAAAATGACCGGTGAGGTTCTGATAGGCCTTGCGGTATTGCTTGCGTCAGTAGCTTTCCTCATCAGTCGGGCTCGACACAAAGAAATTCAAGCGCAGGAACCATCCGATACCAACAGCTCCGTATGAAAAAGAAAATCGCTACCTCCCTTGTTTTTCTCGTGCTGCTGGCTCAGCTCGTCTACCTCGTCTTCGCCCTTTGCGAGGCAAATCACGAGCTGGCGATAGCTCCGCGTATCATCGTGCACACCACGGCAAACATTCCATCCAGCATTTTCTCGCCATCGGACAGGATCTACTTGAACAGATCGAATGAGATGCGCCTTGGTCGTTCCCTCTGGTGGAGCAGTGAACCTTGGATCACCGCTTACAAAAAGGAGCACCGAGATCACGACGACGCAGAACCTCCCGACTGCGTGTCGCGTCCGGCCCCCGACGAAAAGGAAGTACAGGGAAGCATTGAATTGAGACCGGATTTGGAGGACATCAAATTGTCTGTCATCTGGCGGCGCGGGGAGGATGGTCTGTGGAGCTATCGTCTGGAAGCCCCCGGCAGCTCGGAAGATGTGCTACGCGAAGGGGAACTGCGCTCACCGAAGGTACGGTGTTGGCCTACGTCCTGGTACTCTGCTGTTCGTGTCGACTTGTTGGATTACGACACGTACGACATGACGGCAAACGATCGAAATATTTTAGAGACATGGAAAGCGAACCACGAGCGTGAAGCGGAAACCCTGCAACGAAACGGCGTGACAGTTGAAGTGGCACTGCGGGAGAAAGCGCAACCGATGGTCACGCGAATTTTTCTGAATGGAATACCTCTGCAGAAAGCGCTGAAGATGATGAAAAACGACACCTTCCCGAGCGAAACCCGAAAATAATCCCAACTGCACACGACGATGAAAATCGGACAAGATAAACTGGAGCAACTCTGCACGGAAGGCGTTATCACCTCAGAGCAACTGGAATGCATCGTGCAGCGTGGACAGGATGCAAAGCACTCCTTCCTGCAGCTCATGCTCATACTGAGCCTCTCCTTACTATCCCTAGGCTGCTTTGTTTTGGGAATGGGTCTGCTGCTTGGACAATACTGGGAACGCCTCGGACAAATCGGCGCCCTGGCAGCCTCGCTCCTGCTAGCGTGGGCCGGCTTTTTCCTGCTGCAAAAGAGGCAACCTGTGATCGCCCAGGGATTTGCTCTTGCCGGTGGCGGACTCTGGTGGGCATGTCTGTTATTCATCGATGCACGCTATTCACTGGATTGGAAGATTTCGGAATTCATTCTCCTCATCTTCGCCGGCCTGGCACTCATCCCGTTCGTATCGCGGCAAATCCTGATGATCGGCGTCGTCGCTGCTCTCTCGTTCGCGTTGGTCACAGCCTCCTTCGACGATAACTACATCCCTTTTTATGGCGCGGTACAGATGGGAAAAGAATTATCATTTCTCATGCCCATGCTTGTGGTCTTGCTCTGGTGGCTTCTGGCGGAGCATTGGCGCGAGAGTAACAGTCGCTTTCGAAGCTATGCATGGGTCGGTGTGCCGGCTTTCCTGGTTTTCCTCGCCAAGGCGCAGTACTACGCCCTCTACGACAACCACGTAGACGTCGGTTTTTCCTTGTTCCCGTACAGCATCATCGCCGCAGTAGGCGTAGCCCTCCTGTTTGCCTTTCTTCGTCCCTCTTCCTCTCCGCAAAAAACGTGGCGACTTCTCACCGTAAGCACGGGGTTGATGCTCGGGACCTGGTACCTTGGCTTCGGTCCCGAGGCAGCAAACATCGGCGTCGCGGTGTGCGCAATGTATGCCGCTGTGCTGATGTACTGCGGGGTCACGGGAGGACATCGCTCGTGGGTGAACTACGGAGTATTCATAGCAGTAGCAGCCATGATTGGACTGATGCTGAGGCTCGGCGGTGAAACGCAGATCGTCAAACTTGTATTCATAGCAGTAGCAGCCATGATTGGACTGATGAGCAATATACTGGACTCACTGACGCAATCAGGCGCAGTCATGCTGCTCATAGGTCTCGCACTTTTGCCGGTGGTAGGACTTGTAGAGAAAGGTCGCCGAACCTTGGTGAAAGCTGCCGTCAAAATCAACAGGAACAATCAGTCCCTCAACAGCGAGATGTCCAATAAACCCACGCACAGACACATCATCCTTGCGCTCATCATCATAGCGCAAGTATTCTTCATCGTCCTCCTCACCCTGCAATACGAGCGAGAAATTGCCTCAGCTCCGCACATTGAAACGCCCGGGGAAATATCCCATACCGGCATTTCCCTTCCCTATCAATTTTACACAGACGAGCATGCCGCGCGCCTGGGACACTCCATCTGGTGGGAGGCTCTAACCGATGACGATAACCGGAAAGGCTCCTCTCGTCCGCGTCCGGATGAAGCCGCGTTACCTGCCTCCATCAACCTCGCCGACTTCTGCAACGACTATAAACTTGTCCGGCTCTGTGCCATCTGGACCCGCGGTGAAAATGGAATTTGGGACTATCGACTGGAAGCGTCGGACTCCGTAGAAGCGCAGCCGCGTGAGGGAGAATGGCGTTCCTCTGCCCTACTTGCAGTGTTCCGACTAGCTCGCCGTACCTATCAACCGATCATCGTCAAACATCGGCGTTCCTCTGCTGCACCGGCAGCACGTCGTGACGATCCCGAGAAGGCAGAATACCTCCTCAAAGTCGATCCCCTCGCTTGTGCCAATACGACTGCTCGGTACTTTTCTGACGAAACCAACCGACATTTTTTTGCTCTGAGTATGGATGATGCCCATACAATCTCTGAGTGGATGGAACGACACTCCATCAGTGAGGAACAACTTTCCTGCACTATCATTTTTTCCCTGCGTGAAAACAAATCACCCATCGCTGTTACAGCAAAAATCAACGGCATACCGATTGTGGAAGCCATCCGTCGCATGCGTGAGGATTCTTTCCCCATCTCCGCTCCCACCAAGTGAGACAGGATAAACAGTGTCTCTGCCTCATTTTTCTATTCTCTGCATCATGTCTTGTAAAATGATGCAAAAATGACGCTCGACCTGTCTACATGCACAAATCGGACTCCTTTTGATGCGCATCTATGACTCGGAGAGGTGCGTGAGTGAACAATTGAATTCATCCGACCATTTCGAGACGACGAGTTCGAGACTGAAGATCGATACGGGGTCTCCACAGTTGGAGCGCGTGCTCCATCGTGGCATAAGTCGTTCGCTGCTCGCGGGTATGCAGCATGCCAACTGATTGCCAGTTCCTACGAAGCTGGCTCTGTCTGAGTTGGAGTTTGTAATCTCCCTCGCTCATCTCTTTTCAAAAGAGATGTACAGGCAAAATTTTCATTGGAGCTTATTTTTGAAAGATAAAGAGCTTTACAAAAGAGCCAAAAAACGAAAGTCACACTTGAGATAAAAACAAACAACATATTCATAATTTACTTATTTTTAATACAATATAGATATCAAGACGTTAATCGCTTTTGAAAAGAGGTAGACTCGTCGCATCCTCCAAGGAAGTCTATTAGTCGCATGATTCTCTTGGGGGGGTATCAACCATAACTCAAAACAAGTACTACCATGGAAAACATACTACGTATTCAATTCTCGGGACGTCTTCGTCGCAATCGTTTCTGGCCGACGAACATTACAGTTGCGGTCATTGAGATCGTTTTATCTGCATTAGCCAACATCGCTCTCATGGAAGAGTCTCCGATTCGTCTGATTTTCGCGGCGCTTGCATTCCTAGCATTTTTTTATCTAACCCTTGTCGGACTCGGTTTAAGTGCACGACGTCTGCATGACACCGGACGCAGCGGATGGTGGCTGCTAATAGGATTGGTACCCTACACAGGTGCAATAATTCTCCTCGTTTTTTACTGTCTCGACAGCAAACCGGGTTCCAATCAATGGGGACCGAACCCCAAGGAATTGGCTTAAACAAGCTAACGTTAATCTAATATCAGGTCATGCCGTATGCTAACACGCTGCAGCATAACCTGATTTGTTGGGTCGTAGCATACGCGCGGAACTTCAAACCCAGATTCAACCGCTCGTTTTGTCGTTATTTCCCTTCTTCCACTTGAATGATGAGATAACGCAAAAGCGAAATCATTTGCCTCATTTTTCTTGTTTTCTGCATCAAATCGTGTAAAATGATGCAGAAAAAATGCACAACTTCGACTACATCGAAACGCCGCAGATACTTGTCAATGCGCAAGTCGGGCGCCTTCTGACGCGCATCTATGAGTTGAAGGGGCGCGTGAGTGAACAGCTAAAAGCAGCTCCGACCATCCAGAAAAGTCTGCAGAAAGTTGCTCGCGTGCAGAGCACAGATGCCTCCAATCGCCTTGAAGGCATCGTGACAACCGATTCGCGGCTGAAGGCTTTGATGCAGCAAAAAACAACGCCACGCAACCGTTCGGAGGAAGAAATTGCGGGCTACCGGGATGTTCTGGCCACCGTGCACGAAAGCCATGCATATATTGCCCCGACTCCCAACAACATCCTGCAGTTGCACCGCGATCTCTACAGTTACGCCGGGAACGGCGGCACATGGAAAATGTCCGATAACCGGATTATTGAAACGATGCCGAACGGTGAGCAGCGTATCCGCTTTTCGCCCGTGTCAGCAATCGGCACTCCTGATGCGATGGAGCGCCTTTGCACGGCCTACCAAAAGGCGAGCGTCTCCGCCTCGGCAGAACCACTCATCCTTATCGGCATGTTTAATTTGGACTTTTTGTGCATCCATCCTTTCCATGACGGAAATGGACGCATGAGTCGTTTGCTCACCCTGCTTCTCCTTTACCGCGGCGGATTTGACGTGGGACGATTCATCAGCCTTGAAAAGCTCATGGAGTCTGCCAAGGAAGGCTATTACGACGCGCTGCAACGAGCATCCGAGTCGTGGCATGAAAATGCCAACGATTACACGCCTTTCCTTCGCTATTTTCTGGGAATCCTCATCAAGGCTTACACGGAGTTGGAAGAACGTCTGAAAGGCGCCGGGACTCACTCCTCAGGCAAGTCTGACCGCATTCGCTTGCTATTCGAAACATCTCTCAACCCGTTGCGAAAATCCGACATTGCCGAAAGGTGTCCGGATATCTCGCTTACCACCATTGAGCGCACCCTCAAAGCGATGCTGGATGCCGGACTGATCTCCCGCCTCGGCAAGGGCCGCTCAAGCGCATACGTCCGGAAAGGCTAGACTCC
>CANRKR010000062.1 GCA_947631275.1 uncultured Akkermansia sp. | reverse complement strand
AGTGAAACACAGTAGGGTCTTCCTAAGTATGCCATAAGCTTGTCGATAAACTCGCCAGGCGGCATCATACCAACACCACGGTATTCTAAAGGAAGAATCAAATAGAAGCCTCGCCATACGCCAACAATAGTCTTTCGTTTTTTCTCGCGGTACAATCCCGCTCGCAGAACCGCCAGCGGCATCTCCGTGAAAGCGACTTTCAGCTCCTCAAGTGTGAACGTGATTTTGCCATGTTCAGCTTGCTTCTCGATCCATCTTCTTATGCTTACTTTTTGCATTTTTGCTTGCGTTATAATACAAAAATTGCATTATATTGCAAGCAAAAATATTTATCTGCCCTCAAAATGGGGTACTCCGCATTGCCTCAAAAATAAAGTCACCGAAGGGATGCTAAAAACAGAGAAAGAGGATTTCCTGAAAGCTTGATGCCTCAAAAATGAAAGGGCAATATCAACCACATGTCGCTCAAAATGAGCAAACAAGCAAGAACAGAGTTACTTTCTGTGTGGAGGGGAAAATATGCCTCGCTGGTCTCTCGATACAAGTGAACAAGGATTGAAAGAGGCATTGAGGGAACTCTATGAACACATGAGGCGAGAGAAACGGCAAAGAGAGAAGCCGATTTTTGACTCAGTGCCTCAGCAAAGCTTTGCAAAGAGCGCCTGAAATGCGATGCTGTTGGGTGACCGTTTATTTTGAGAATTCGGGCTTCGGCGCCTTTATTTTCGAGGCAATGCGATCTACAGCTATCGTCACATCATGAATAAGGAATACGCCGCCGAGGATGATGTGTGAGAAGTATATTTCTTTGTGAGAGATTGGTGACATGCGTGTAAATTTGAGTTGTGCTTAGGGAACTGTGGCCTAAAATTGTCTGGATGTATTTAATATCGACTCCCTCTTCAAGTAAACTGGTAGCAAAGGTATGACGAAATGTGTGAGGGGTGACTCTTTTATTAAGACCGGCTTGATGGGAAATCTTTCGGACGATGTTACGTATGGACTGGGGTTCCAGGCGCCGTCCATAACGATTCGTAAAAAAGGGTGCCTGTGAGCATGACGCACATGGCGTTTGTCCTGCTTTATATTCACGTAAAGCTGCCAAGATAGATTGCTGACAAATGTATATAATCCGTTCTTTATTACCTTTCCCATGAATCCGAAGGATCCCAGTCTCCATATCTACAGAAGAATTAGTCAGCGTGCTTAATTCCGAGACTCGTATACCAGATCCGAATAGTAATTCAATAATCGCAATGCCTCGCAGTAGATGTCGCCGTTTCCCTTCTGGTAAGGTAGCAAACACAAGGTGCTTTTGTTGATATAAGAAGTTAAATATAGAGGCAATTTCCGCAGAGCTTAGAACTGACGGTAGAACCAAAGGTAGTTTGATCCGGATGTGAAGTTTATGCATAGGGTTGCAGAAGTCATCTTCAACCATTTCTATGTAATGAAAAAAAGCCTTCACTGAAGCCAATTTTCTCTTAATGCTCTTCGGTTTATAAAATGAAAGAAATTTTAGATAATCTTTTATCTTCTCTGTTGAACACTCGCCCAGCAAAAGATCGCCTTTGCTTTTTGATATATATATGCGAAACTGTCTTAAATCCAGTGCATAGGCTGATAAAGTATATCCACTGAGTTTTTTCTCATACTGGCAATGAAATAGGAAACGCTCTATTGCTGAAGAGACAAATAACGTCTTCATGTCGCTAAGCGTAGTACATCCAGCGCTATTGTCCAGATAAAATATTGCTTCCCTCCCATTCAAACGCTGCAATTACGCGCGAACAGAGAACCCTGGTTGAATCTGTATCAAGAATTAAGTGGATTATACCAGAATATCTTCAAATTCCTTAAAACCCAAAATTTTCAATTTCTTCCTCCTCCCAGCTTCCTGCCATCAAGGTATCGATAACTATAAATTATGGATACCATTGATCAATTGGAAATACTCCAATTTTATACAAAGATAGATTGTGTCTGGGAAGAGGGGTCGGCTTGGTATAATCATTCACGTTTGTGCATAAGGACCTTTGTTCATGAGTTTATAGATGAACAAAAGGAAGCTCGTATTCTAAATGTTGGATCCGGAGGGAGTGATTATGGGTTGACCACGGAAATGTGTCATATAGATATTGCGGAGAATAAAATTAAAGATAAAAAGGATTATATTGTTGCTAGTGCTGAAAATATTCCGCTTGAAGATCTTTGCGCAGATACAATTATTTGTGTCGGCAGTGTGATTAATTATTGTGATCCCGTCAGGGTAATTTATGAATTCCAACGGTTACTAAAACCGCACGGAAGTTTGCTCCTTGAATTTGAAAGCAGTTATGCTTTTGAATATGCCGACGCACCCAATTATGGTGAAGCTAAAATACTTATCGAATGTGAATACGCGGGACAACCGCATCGTAACTACGTTTTCAACGAATGCTATATTCAAGGTATTCTCGCTAGTAACGGATTTTCAATCAACAAAAAGCATTACTTTCACACGCTTTCGTCATTGGCCCTACACTGTGGAATACCGATGGATGAAGCTGGACAATTAGGCAGTTTAGATAAGTACACTTCAGAGACTCCGAAACTGCGCAGACATTCAGGAAATATCTTCATGGCTTGTAAAAAGGGAGGCTAAATATTTTAATATATACAATATAGAAGAGCCTTTCCTATGGCAGATTTCAAACAAGTAGAGTGGAATTATTACATACATAATATCCATACTGTCCGCCTTCACGTCATGGCTTCTAACTAAAAATATATAAACAAACGGCCAAATGTACAGTAAGACGCGGATAGTTTTGAGTACAGGATGTTCGTCGATGCAATCCGGTTTTTTCAGGATAGGAGAAGCCAGAGGTATTCTTTTTTTCTTTCTGAGTGCATGCCTGAGTTCTTTGTAGGCTTGCCTTGCTTCCTGGCGATATTGATCCTTCTTTCTTTCATCCGAATATACATTCTTGTACCATTCACAATAATAATCAAAATAGATAGCCTCAATAATATTACAGAAACTATCTTTATCGATATCATTGTCAGGAGACGGTGGATCAATGTACAGATAAGTCGCGAATGAAGTTCCTGGCGCATCTCCAAGTCTTAAGGTCGTGTATTTTTGCATTACACATTTAAATCCATAACGGTATAATGAATATATAAATCTCAGATTCTCAACATCTTCATGTTCAGCCCTGATTTCTGCAACAAAATGCTCTATGTGGTCACTATCATTCTGAAAGTAATCTTTAATGAAATCAAAGAAGAGCGCATACAAAGTTGAATATTCTTCATACATATCATCGAAGGCTACATAATCATAGACAATATATTTCTTGCTTACTTTGGTGGCCATCCCCATTCCTATGACTACCCCTTTCCTCTTAAAGGCAAACAGGTAAGTTATGAAGCGATTGTTTCCACAGTTCGGATTTTTTGCAAAATCTCGCGCATCCGTTCTAATTTCGGCCGGCGTTTTTCTGTGGTATATAGCTAATGCTCTTCTTGCGTCATCACTACAGAAATCATCAATTAGTACGATGACGAGTTCTCTCATGATATTTTCAATGGTATCCATAATTTATAGTTATCGTTAAATGGTTGATGTTAACCGTTCGAAGAAGAAAAGGTATTCCTCCCCCTCTTTTACCCATTTTTTATCAATCATGAATAAACGACTAAACATTTTTTCATTTGCTTGCACAAAGGTCAAAGATTCTCGTTTTTTTATATACGCGGTATATAAAATGGCTCGTTATCATTTATCCTCCTTTCTGGGAAAGATTCTAAAAAATTGCTCCTCGAACAATGGCAGCCAGCGAATGTATCCTACCAGAGTCGGATGAACTGAATCGAACATACATAATTGAAATTCAAAAGGAGGCAATGACTGAAAACCTCCATCGCGGAAAATATCTACAACTCGAATCCCTTTATTATCAGCAATAGATCGCAAATAATCGCACATTTTTTTATATTTTTCGTTTCCAAAATAAGGACACGTGAAAAAAACGACCGGACAACACAGGGTATTACGTGCGTATTCGACAATAAAGAGAATTGCCTTCCCAATAGTATCTGCTCGTTCTCCCTCTATTGGATCCTTTGTAAGTGAGTCATTTGTTGATAACTGAACGACAAGAAGATCAACGTTAGAATCTTTTGTGTATTTCTCCAAACGGGAAATATATGAGTTCTCTCCTTTTTTTACCAATAACGTTCCATCCACAGCATCTTTTACCATAAAAAAATTCCACTTACGACACAGAATATCGGCAAACGATATCCCCAGACTACAGCGACCCCTTGTGACTGACGAACCTAAGAAGAGAATTTTTTTCCTCTTTAAAGGAGATTTCTGCACAGATCCCACGCAATTAAGATAACGAGAGTCATTCCCGATATGAAGACCTGGATCAGAGCAATACGAATGTGACGAAAGTATGAGAAATAGGAAGGAAAAGTACACCACCCATGCTGCAGCGCACATCCGCTTCGAACTATAACTTGAATTATTTTTCATTTTGTTGAAAGGAATTATGGGATGTCAATATATTCGTAGTTTTATTCATAATTTTTTGCTCAAAGTGAAGCTAAGATAAAATCTCTTTTCATTCTTGTTCAATCCCCTGTAATCACTGTATACCATTTATTGCCTCTGCAATGAGGAGTGTCCCACATAGGATTGCTGTATTGGTGGGTTTGAATATTTTGAAGGAGTAACCCAAATTAAGACTGTCTATCCAAGGCTTAATCCGAAAAAAATCATTGGCGTTGTGATATATGCTTACCAACAAAATTGGTTTCTGCGATTTGATGGTTTTCAGCGCCCCATGCAAGACCTTCTGCTCAAATCCTTCTACATCCAATTTTATCAGACCGACATTCAAATTATTCTCACGTACATATTGATCAATGGTGATGGCTTGAACCGTCTGAAACGCTTTACTCTTCGAAATACACCTCATGGAACTTGCCATCCCTTCCTTGCTAATTCTTTTTTCCCCCTTCTTTTCTCCTAAAGCCAACTTTTCCGGTATAATTCGGGAACTATCATTTAACTGGATAGTTCTCAGCAGACTATTGTAATTGTCGTCCTCTGGCTCAAAAGCATACACTTTTTGTGTCGTATATTCCTGCAGAAATAAAGCAGAGTCACCAATATATGCCCCGGCGTCAATAATGTCTTTATCCACCAATTTGTCCGGTGAATGAAGCAATTCCATACCGTACTTATCATAAAAAACGTCAATCTCAAAATTTCGTACGGGCAAAAGGTAGTGCTGATAGCAGTAACAATCGTTGCCAAATGACAGGATATTCTCAAAAAAATTTTGCTTAACATCAATCCATCTCTCTTTCTCCTCTTCTGTGAATAAGTCAAGGGGTATGTATTTTTTCTTCTCTACTAAATCCATCCGTGTCAAACATTTTGATAAAACATCAATCGATTTGGTATCAAGCCCCTGAATCAATGCTAACCAAGCCTCTTTTCGAGGCATTTTTCGATACTCCTTCATGAAGTTCTTGACGTAAAAGCTTTCAATTTTATTACTGTAAAGCATGTCTGAATTAATACAAGAGATCGGTGATATATTCGTTGAATTAGGTAGTAAGAGATAACTTCTTTTGTGAAGAAAAGATATTGCATTTAATCACTAGTTCAAAAATCGATGGACGGCGTCAATTTTGGCTATGTCCTACCACAGTGTTGATTTTGAAGAATCTTTCATGCAACCAGATTTAATGTGTTAGATTTGCTAAGACAACGGGTGAAGCCCGCACCCTCTACACTTTGGTCAACGAGCATCATCGGGTGCTTCTTGCTTATGTTCTCATGAGCGAAGATTCTTCATTCACTGTGCCTACGGCCATCCCTCCCTAAGCATCAGGTTCAGTTTCACTCTTTTCCAACAGCCGAGACACCCAGTAGGATGTCATAGCCTGCTTCAGGATCGGCATATTCGTGAATATATCCATATTCCCAAGACCTGTTTCCGATTCGGCCAAAGGGTGAATTGGTATTCCATAAATACGAATGCCATTTGATCTGTAATATGTTGTATATGAACGGACATCCTTGTCATAAGTAAAATAAAGAAAATCACAATGCTTATCCGTATATATCTGCCTAATTCTTTTTGAATAATCCAAAATTTCGCTTTCCGTTGGAGAAAATAGATTTGTTGCATGAACAAACAAAATATTCCTGCTCCTTTGGATCTTGGTAATAGTACTTCTTTTTAACCTTTCTAAAACGGGATAATAATGATTCAAGGACTCTTCAGGGGATAAGTCTTTGCCAAAAAGATGACGAATTCTTACATTGTTCGTTCTATCGGCAAAATACCAAGTTGCTTTGTCTCCTTCCTCTTCTAAAAAAAGATTTTCCTTCAAGCAAAAAGTCCGAAGATCACTCCTTAGTGCCTCATAAACAATCGGAAGACTTAACCCGCCCAAGCTATTAAAAATCAATAATTGAACAGGAAATATCTCCCGTAAAGCTCCATCCGTGTGACAGCGTTCACCAATCGGCAAAATGAGGTCGTAGAACATAAAAAATTCTTGTTATTATAATAATACGATTACGACATCCTCTAGTCTCTCTCAAAAAGGCGTACAGCTCTAATGCGTTCTTTATAAAACCTTCTTTTTTCTTTGTAATGTTTACGCCTCTTACCAAACGTAACTTTGGAAAGAATCTTGTAACGATAATATTTAATTTTTAATTTGAATTGCAATGCTAGTCCACATTTTGAAATATTTTTTCGATAATCCTGCCCGTAAGGAGAAAGCTTTAAATTCTCAAAGTATAGGTCAGTGAAGGGCTGAAATTTCTTTAATTCATCATATCCGTCAACATCCCACGGTTTATTGGGACTGTTGAAATGAACAATAACGGGATCATGCCTTGCGAACCACATATCGTTTTCATTGTACAGCGGCTTGGTAGTACATGTTCCTGGACGCCACAAATCAATTTGAGCGTTGTATACCGGAGCGATCCATACTACTCTATTGTTAAAAGTATAGTTAAGTACATCTTGGTCACCATAAACAGTTTTATCTATCAATTTGTCATTATTATCCAATAGGATTTTAGTCATGTTGTCTTCCACACATTTTCGATTATTCAGCAAAAGGACTCCGGCATTGAAAACCTTGGAAAGCTTGATTTTCATACCCTCTCCAACGTAGCGAAAGAACTCCTGAACAACAGCAGCGTAATTATCACCTAATTCAGTTTCCCAAAGTCCACACAAGGACTTTCTCACTACGATATCACAGTCTAAATACAGAACTTTCTCGTACTCTGGCTTCAGACGAGGAATAAAATAACGAAAATAGGTCTGTAATGGCACATGAGGACACCCCGAGCCCGCATGCGTATACCGCTCAAAGGATTTGACATCGACCCGGATAAACTCGACAGTGACATTGTTTTTTTCTAATTTCTTTATTTTTTCCTTATTTTCGGTGCTAATATCATTTTCTATGACAAAAAAATCGATTATATCAAAAATCCTTGCATGCCTCACAATAGAAGTCATGGCAACACACATTTTTTCAGCGATCCTGTCGTCTCCAGCAAAACAGATATGCATTCGATTACTTTTAACTCCCATATGGGTTAGGTATTCTTGAACCGTTTCACGGGGGAACAAGTTTGAGTTCTTTTCTGCAACTTGCCAAAGAGCATTACAATATTCTGTATCAATCGGATGAAGTCGTGGATAAGTCGGATTCAATCGTGAAAGTTTTTTTGCCATGGAAGACGGAAAAAAAAGTCGCCACATTTTTTCTCTGGCTTTGTGTAACGCTTCCATTTGACGAGGTATAAGATCCTTGTCCGAAGAAATTCGAGCATGCCACCATCTGTATTTGAGGAGTTCTTCTGGAATGTTGGCAATTTTACCGCCTGCCAATATGATATCTATCCATAACGTTATATCTTCTGCATAAAGAGCTTCTGGATTGTATCCTAGGTTTTTTTCTTCAAAAAACGATTTGCGCATCATGACGGTAGGATGACACAATGGACATTGATGGAAAGTTTCAAGAGCACAAAATTCGGGCTTTGCATTATTTATCCATGAGGCACACGTGCCGCAATCACCGAAAATTCTGATAAATGTTCCGACAACAGCAATATCCGGATGATGATCCAAAAATTCAACTTGTTTCTCAAATCGTTGAGGTAAAGATATATCATCGTCATCCATGCGAGCTATATACTCACCTCGAGCCATCTTGCAGCCTCTTATCAAATTGTAAATATAATTTTTAGTTTTCCCATTCCTTATATAGACGATTCTCGTATCTTTTGCTGCAACATCTTCTAAAAATTTTCGTGTGCCATCTGTTGAACCATTATCTATAACAATCAATTCGTAATCCTTATATGTCTGTTCTAGAATAGATTGTAGCGATTCTTTCAACATCTCACATCTGTTAAATGTTGACATTACCACCGTAATTTTGGGATTGTCTTTCATGATTTTTTATGCTTTCAGAGTCTTTATGATAAGATGATTTCAAAAGAGAATTCCTCGATTAATTAATGAAGTGATCTCCATGTTCAATAATTTGCTTCACGCAAAAGTCGTACATATCTTCTGTGGTGAGGGCTTCCTTGTACCAGTCCACCGTCTTGTGCACCGCCTCCTGCAGCCCCCACTTGGCTTCCCATTGCAGCATCGTGTATGCCTTGGTCACATCCAGATTCAACAGCGTGTTCTCATGCACAGCGTTCGGGTCGCTGGCATCCACCACGCTCCCCTTGCCGTAGTATTCCACGAGGGTTTGCACCACCTCCATCACCGTCTTGTTCGCCTTGAGCTGCGGACCGAAGTTGAAGCAGGTCGCGTACTTCACCGGATCTTCCATGAGCCGCTGACCCACGCGCAGGTAGCCGGAGAGAGGCTCCAGCACGTGCTCCCACGGACGTGTAGCCTTCGGGTTGCGTACCTGAATCGGCTTGCCCTCCTCAATGCTGCGGATGCAATCCGGGATGATGCGGTTGTCCGACCAGTCGCCACCGCCAATAACATTACCCGCGCGCACGGACGCCACAGCTTTGCCATGTTCCGTATAGCGCGCCGGGTTGAAGTAGGATTGCCGGTAAGCGTGAATCATCAACTCCGCACATCCCTTAGAGGCAGAGTAGGGGTCTTCACCACCCATACGATCCGTCTCCTTGTAGCCCCAGATCTGCTCGCGGTTTTCGTAACATTTGTCCGAGGTGATCATGACGGCGGTTTTCAGACAATCATGCTTCCGCACGCATTCCAACACGTTCAGACTGCCCATGATGTTCGTCTCGAAAGTGTTTTTGGGCTGCTCATAGGAGGTCCGTACGAG
>CANRKR010000061.1 GCA_947631275.1 uncultured Akkermansia sp. | reverse complement strand
TTGCCTTCTACGTCTTCCATCACCACATCTGCAGCCGCCAGCGGATAGCGAGCCTTCACGGATTCATCCGCATTCGGGTCAGCCGTTACATAGCCGGCTATCCAATTGGAAAGCCACTTCTGCATGTCATCCTTGCTCTTGAAAGAGCCCACCTTGTCTCTCACAATGCACTTGAGGTAGTGCGAGAAACGGCTTGTTGCAAAAATGTACGGCAGGCATGCTGAAAGGCGGGAGTTGGACGTCGCATCCGGGTCATCGTATACCGTCGGATTATTCAAGGTCTGCCCCCCCATGAATACGGCATAGTCCGTATTCTTCCAGTGGCAGATAGGCAGGAATCCGTTCTTCGAGAGTTCCGCTTCCCGGCGGTCCGTAATGGCTATTTCGGTGGGACACTTCATAGCCACGCCCCCATCGTCCGTGGGGAATGTATGGCACGGTAACGCTTCCACCATGCCTCCTGATTCCACCCCGCGTATGGACGCGCACCAACCGTACTTCTTGAAGGAGCGATTGATGTTAGCTCCCATGGCATAGGCGGCGTTCATCCACGTGTATGCCGAGTTGTCTCCGGCCCCGGTCTCTTCCTCAAACGCGAACCCTTCAACGGGGGTTGTCTTAGCTCCGTAGGGCAAGCGAGCCAACACACGCGGCATGGTCAGCGCGATGTAGCGGCTGTCATCCGTCTCGCGCAGGCTTCTCCAGGCCGCGTACTCCGGCGTCTGGAAGATCTTGCTCAGGTCACGCGGATTGGAAAGCTCCTGCCAGCTGTCCATGTTCATGAGAGCAGGATCGGCGGCAGATATCATGGGGCAGTGCGCCGCCGCGCAGATACGTCCCATCCCCTTGAGTATTTCCACATCCTTGGGCTGATGGCTGAAGTAATAGTCGGCAATCAGGGCGCCATACGGCTCTCCTCCGGGAGAGCCAAACTCGTTTTCATAAAGCTTTTTGAACAGAGGATCCTGATCCCACGCCGCACCTTTGTACTTCTTGATGCTCTTGGCAAGTTCATCTTTGGAGACATTGAGCACCCGAATTTTGAGGTGTGAATCCGTTTCGGAGTTACTCACCAGGTAGTGCAGTCCCCGCCACGCACTCTCCAGTTTCTGAAAGTCCGGATGGTGAATCACCGCATTGATCTGAGCGCTCAGTTTCTTATCCAACTCCGCTATCATCCCCTCCACGGTGGATATCACATCGTCCGAGATGATGTTGGCCTTGCCAAGAGCCTGCGTGGCAAGCGTTCCGACAGCCTGTTGCACGGCGCTTTTGGCTTTCTCGCTCTTGGGTCGGAATTCACGATCAAGCAACGCCTCAAAATCGTTCAGTTCCACCACCTCGGTGGCTGCCGCCTGGGTATTAGTCTGTGTTTCCGCCATGGCTTTTATGCGTTTTCCTGGGGTTCGTCTTTCTTAGTGGCTTTCTGCCCGGAAAGAGCCTTCAGCAAACTCGGATCTTTCAAAATCTTTCCTATCAGCTCCTCAGCTCCCGCCTTGCCGTCCATGTAGGACACCAACGCGGCAAGTTGTTTACGGGCCTCCAGCAAATCCGATACTCCCGGAATCTTCGCCGCGACAGCATCAGGGTTAAAATCCTCCATGCTCTTGAATGTCAAATCCACCCCGATATTCCCTTCATCGCCGATCACGTTCGGCACCGAGAACGCTACCCGAGGCTTCATGCTCTCCATGCGTTCATTGAAGTTGTCCCCATCTATCTCCACAAAGCTACGTTCGGCAACAGGCGGCAATTCTTCATTGGACTTGCCTGACAAATCAGAAATCACTCCCATGACAAATGGCAAGTCGACTTTCTTCTCTGCTCCGTATAACTCAACATCGTATTCAATCTGTACGCGCGGCGCCCTGTTCCGCCCGATGAATTTTTGACTGCTTCCTGGCATATTTGTTGTTGGTTGGTGGTACGTTTCGCGTTGAAAGCCCCCATCTACGGTACTTCCACACGAAGTTAGTGTATCTCTTTTCGAAAGAGATGCGCGGACGCGGATTATTCGAATCTTTGAAGTGAATACGTTGCGATTGTATGACGCAACTTTTTTACTTATGAGCTTTGTTAGTTTTTCTATTTTGTTCTTTCCTTAACCGCTTTTTTTTAGTCTTTCTGAAATTTTAGACTGGATATCTCTTTCGAAAAGAGATGACCGCCTTAACTTATTGTCATCAAGACAATAAGTTAAAAAAAGAACAAAAATTCTCTTCTAAACAACTAAGGCAGCAACTCGGCGCTCGCCACCGGCGTCAGAAGCCGAGGCGTACGCCTACGGAAGCGTTCCAACCGACGCTGTGGGCGCGGAGGTCGGCATTGGCATCCAGGGTCATGTCCATGCTCCCCGTCACCGGGATCAGCATGTTGCCGCCAAATTGCAGGGCCGTGCTGCCCGCGCGCGAGCCGCACACTCCCGTGGCATAGCCGGGGTTGGCTTGCAGAGACACATCGGCCTTGGCCCGCCTCTCCCCGAAGTCCTGCGACACCGCGGCGCGCAACTCCGTGCGAATGGTGCGGTTAAGCGTCTTGCTTGCATTCGTCAGCATCAACCAGCGGGTGCCGAGTGCGAGGGTGGCAAGCGTCAGGTCCTGCTCTCCCACATTCAACCCGGTCCGATCCGGACTGCTCTCTGCGTAGCCGTTTACCACACCGTGCATCACGGATGCCGTGGCAAAGGGTTGCAGCACGTGCGTGGAATCGCGGTTCAGCGGCACATCGTAGCTGAGTTCGTAGAGCGCGCCCAGCGAATAGCCATCCGTCTTGCCATGGGCGGTGTAGCTGCCCGCGCCGTAGTTCACCGTGCGGTTCAACTTGGCGTCATTCAACCCGGCGGATACGACAAAGGTGTGCGCCCAGCGGTCGTCCCGCGTGCGTCCCCACAAGCTCACTGTGTAGCTGTCCCAATCACCCTTGGCGGTGTCGGAGGCGTTGGCGGTGAGGTCGCCGTAGAGCGCGGAGAGCGAAAGACCGACCACCGTCTCCCCGCTGAGGCGCAGGTCGGCTCCGGCTGCTCCGCCCCAGGCATTCAGGCGGTATCCGCTCTCATCTCCGCGCGTGTGCTGTTCGTGGAAATGTCCGACTCCCTCCACCCAGGCATGCAGTCCACGCACGTCTCGGCGCGTGAGTGTCGGTTCTTCCCGCTCGCCATCCTTCCATCCCTTCACCGGGATCACACGGTAGGGACGCGTCTTTTGCTCGATGCTCTCGTAGGGGGCGGACACCGCCTGCGCGTGGTTGCGCACGCTCTGCATCCGGCTGCGCATCACATCCCTCTGCGCCGCGCTCAGCGAGGTCACCGTGCTGCCCGCCACGGCTGCCATGATGCGGCGTGCTTCCGCCGGGTCGCTGTCCAAGGTATCGGCCACGCGCGCCGACATGACGCTCAGGATGCCCTGATCGGCAAAGAGGTTAAGCACCTGCGAGGTTTCCCAGAGCAGATTTGCGCCGGCGTGCGAGTTGTGAGAGTTGGCGACTTTGTTGAAAAGGCTCGCCGTGCGGTACTTACCGTTCAGGTACACGGTTCCGGTTCTTTCATCCACTCCTAGCCACGCCCCTGTGAAGTACACGTGGAAGAGACCGCGCAGCTCCACCACGTCGAGGTTGCGCGAGATTTCGGGAGAAGCCTCTGCCGCCAACTCCACCTCCTGATTTTCTTCGCTGTATAGCGCCGCCTCGCCCGCTTCCTCCCCTGCGGCAGCTGACCCCTCATCGTCCGCCGCGTAGGCTCCCAGCACGACCTTACTACCCTGCATCACCTTGACATTCAACAAATCTCCAAGCTTCGGGGAGAAGCCTTCTCCCAGACTCTCCAGCACAAAGTGCGCGTTGTCCTCAATGTAGACGGTTCTGTCCGTTTCCAGCATGGTGGCGTCGTGTTCATCCCACAGCTGATCCGAGTTCATGTTGAACACGAGCTCCGTGGTCGAGTCATCGCGGAACACGATGTCTTCCCCCACGTGGATTCCCGCTCCGCCGCGTCCGTTCGCCTCCTCACTGGCGGCCTCAATGCGCAAGATCCCTCCCTGCCCGTTTTCTACACTCCCGTAGCTCGGGTTCCCCACGGACGGAAGCGGCTCCTCTCCCGAGCGAGTCGTTCTCGCCCCCTGCAGCGTCAGCTTACCCCCATCCTGCACGTGCAAGTCGGCTTCTCTGCCCTGAGCTTCGCTGGTGAGCGTCTGCTGCGCTCCTCGCCCCTCCACGGTCAGACTCCCGGCCAGCGTACCGCCGAAGCTTCCCCCACTCCCCTGCACGATAATATTATCGCTGAAGAGGTTCCCCTGCCCGTTCACCCCCTGCAAACGGAGTTCACCGGACGCGGTCACACTCCCCTCGCTCCCCAGCTCCAGCGCGGGACCATCCATCTGCACTCCCTCGCCGAGTTGCACCTCCCCGTCCACCACCAGTCTCCCGCCGCCGGTGATGCTGCCCCGGTCGTCGCTCATGTCAGAGTCGCCGGTGAGAGTGAGCGTCCCATCCACCTGCAATTCTCCGCTCGTCTCATTTCCCGCCTCATCCGCACCTCCCAGATTCAGTGAGCCCACGCTGCTGCCTTGCCCCTCCAGAGCCAGCGTTCCGTCGGCAACGGTCAGGTTGTCTTCCGTCTGCAGCTTGCCACCCACGGTCAATTTCCCGCTGCCGCTCTTGAGCAGATCTGCGCTCCCCGTCCCCTCTCTCTCATCCTTGTTCACCACGAGGTCGCCGCCCAATTCTGTGTCGGTGTCCTCATCGTTGTGCAACTCCACCGTGATGGAGCCCTCGCCGCTCTTTTCAATGTTGAGGTCGGTCTGATTGCCCAGACTATCCACGTTCCTGAGCACGCTGTTCTCCGCCGCATTTTCCTGCACATCCAAATCGAGCGTCAAATCCTCATCCACGATAACTCCCTTGTAGCGGCCCAGCTGCAACGCACTGTCCACCTCGCTTCCATCCTCTCCGACAATATACACGTCCTCCGTGCTGCCGCTGATGATGAGTGCTCCTCCCTTCACGGACTCCACGGCGAATCCCAGCTTCTCCAACACCTCGCGGAACGTGAAGTGCTCCTGCACCCAAATCAGGGCATCCTTCCCTCCCGGTATCACAAAATTGCCGTTGGTGAAGAGCAGTTCAAATTTTTTCTGCCTGCGCAATCCTGCCAACACATCTGCGCTCAAATCCAACAACAGCGTCATGTTGTCCTCGAGCGCCACACGCCCGCCTGTCCCGTCGAATTCGATGAGCGCCTGCGCTTCCTGCGCCCCGTAATTCGTGTTGTTTACAGCCACGCGCATGCTGTGGTCACCGTGCAAAGTCAGCGTGCTGCCCTCCTTCAACCGGGTGAGTCTCACTTCGCCCTTGGTCTGCACGTCGGTGATGAGCGCGGCGTCCACCCCGCCCAGCTCCAGGTCGCCCGTGTACGCATCATCCGTCTCAATGGTCAGGGTTCCCGTGTAGTTCCCCGCATTCTCCAGCCTCCCGCCTTTCATCACCACGCTGCCGCCCGCCGCCTGACCTCCCATGTCGTAGCTGCTCGTCTCCCCCTTCAGGGTGACGCACCCCGCCATGCTGCCGCCGCTCAGGACGAGCCCTGCGCCATCCTTGAGTACGAGCTGCACATCTTCACCGATACTTCCCGCGCTCTGCGTGAGGCTTGTCCCCGTCCCGCTCAACTCCATGCTCCCGCCCGTGATGCCGCCACTCGTCTCCATCGTCGCTCCCTCGCTGAGCTCGAACTCCACCCCGGAGAGACTTCCTCCCGTCTGCGTGAATTTGACTCCCTCACCGCTCAAGGCGAAGCTCCCTCCCGTCACGCTCCCGCCCGCTTCCATGGCGGCTCCCTCCGTCAGGGAGAAATCCGCATCGCTGATGCTGCCGCCCTCCTGCACAAACGCCGTCCCCGTCCCGCTCAGTTGGAAGCTCCCGCCGGTGACTAAACTTCCCCCTTGCTGCTTCATCTGCGCGCCGTCGTCGAGTTCCGTGCTCTGCACCGTGTAGCTCACCGTCCCCACCAGGGTGAAACTCGCGCCGCTCCCCAGCTCCACTGTACCCTCGCCGGTGATGCTTCCCGCACTCGTCTCGGTCAGCGTCGTGGTTCCGGTCAACCGGAGCTTGCCTGCCACGTCCAGCTCGCCGCCGTTCATATCCAGGGCGCCGATGCCATTCCCCTCCCCTTCCAGCTCAAGTACACCCTCGCTCAGCCGCACCGTGCCATCAGTGGTTACGTCCCCATGAACAGTCAACCGAGCATCGCCCGTTTTCTCGAGGGTAGCGGCTTCCAATCCCTCGCCCTCCACGCTGATGTTCCCGTAGAAGTCTGTGTCCCCGTTGTTCCGGTGTTCGTTGGTGGAAGCATTGTCCAACTGCACGGTGTGATTGGCTGCGGCTCCCGCCTCCGTTTGCACGAGCAAGTCGCCGTGCTCATCACTCTCATTCTGCAGCTGGTGGATGATGGTGGGCGTCTCTTCCGGTGTGGTTGGCAGCTTGAGGGTCAAACCTTCATCCACGATCACCGCGCTGTATCGGTTCAACAGGTCCGCCACATCCACGCTCTGACCGTTGCGTGACGTGATCCATATCCCGCTCGTACTGCCCGTGAGCACCAGACGTCCGCCGTGCACGTCGTCCAGCAGCAGCACGCTGATCCCCTGCATCCCGGCATCCAACACGAAGCGCTCTTCCAGCCACGCTTCCAACTCCTCCTGCCCCTCGGGCATCCCGCTGAAGCTGCCGTTGGTGAAGAGGATTTCCATCTGTCCCTCAATGCCGTTCCCATCGATACCCTTCAGCACCTCCAAGTTCAAATGCAGCTGCAACGCCCCGTTCCCTTCAAAGGCGATCTGCCCGCTGCCCTCCCGGAATTGCACCATCGAGCTCACCTCCTGTCCTTCTCTGTACACGTGTTCGGTTCCCACCACCATTTTGCTCTCCCCGTCACGGAAGGTGAGCGTGCTGCCGCTCTTCAAATCATGCAGCTCGGTCTGAGAGGAACCCGTTACGACCTTGGTGATGCGCGCGGCATCCACCCCGCCCAGCTCCAACGCAGCCGTGTATTCCTTCGCCGTTTCAAGGCTCAATTCGCCCCTGAATTCCCCGGCGTTCTCCAGCCTGCCGCCCTGCATCAGCACGCTGCCTCCCGCCGCCTGGTTCCCCATGTCGTAGCTACTCGCCGTGCCCTCTAGGGTGACGCTTCCCGCCATGCTCCCTCCGCTCAGTGCGAGCCTCGCGCCGTCCTTGAGCAGGAGCTCCACATCTTCACCGATACTTCCCGCGCTCTGCGTGAGACCTGTCCCCGTCCCGCTCATGGTAAAGGTTCCGCCGGTGACGTTGCCACTCGTTTCCATCGTGGCGCCGTTGTTCAGGGTGAATTCGCCGCCGGAGATGCTGCCTTCCGTTCCCTGCGTGAATCCGGCGCCGTTGAGGGAGAAGGTTCCGCTTTGGATTTCTCCCCCGTTTTGCGTCAACTCCGCCCCTTCATCCAAGGTAAACTCCACCCCCGAGATGCTGCCGTCCGTCTGCGTGAAGCCCGTCCCCTCCCCGCTCAATCCGTAGGTGCCGCCCGTGATGCTGCCGCTCTGGTTCATCGCGGCTCCCTCGCTCAACGTGAAAACGCCGTTGCTGATGGCTCCCGCGCCCTCCATCTTCGTGCCGCTCCCGCTCAGGGAGAAATTGCCGTCGGAAATCTTACCGTCGTTCCGAAGAGAGGCAGCCCCGCTCAACGTGAAGGTTCCGCCCGCAACCTCGCCGCCGCTCTGCGTCAAGGTTGCCCCTTCATCCAAGGTGAACTCCACCCCCGAGATGCTGCCATCCGCCTGCGTGAAGCTCGTCCCCTCTCCGCTCAGCCCGTACGTGCCACCCGTGATGACGCCGCTCTGGCTCATCGTGGCTCCCCCGCTCAGCGTGAAGACGCCGCCGTTGATTTCTCCGGAACCCTCCATCTTCGTGCCGCTTCCCTTCAGGGAGAAAGAGCCGCCGGAAATCTTACCGTCGTTCCGGAGGGAAGCCGTTCCACTCAACGTGAAGGTACCATCTGTGATGCTCCCAGTGCTCTGCGTCAACGTCGCTCCCTCACTCATGGTGAACTCCACCCCCGAGATACTGCCGTCCGTCTGCGTGAAGCTCGTTCCCTCCCCACTCAATCCGTAGGTGCCTCCCGTGATGATGCCGCTCTGGCTCATCGTGGCTCCCCCGTTCAACGCAAAGTCGCCGCCTCTGATTGCCCCCGCACCCTCCATCTCTGTGCCGCTTTCACTCAGGGAGAAACTGCCGCCGGAAATCTTGCCGCTGTTTCGGAGGGAAGCGCCGTTGCTCAAGGTGAAGGAACCTCCACAGATGCGCCCTTGTTCGCCTTGCGTGAGACTGGTGGTATCCCCTTCCAAACTGATCGTTCCTCCCTTGATCCTTCCCCCGCTTTGCTCCATCGTCGCTCCTTCGGAAAGGGTGACCTCCGCCCCCTGCTGAATCGCGCCGCCTTCCTGCACGAATTTCGAGCCTTTCACATCCAACTTAGCGACGGCTCCGTCCTCCCCGCTGCCCAGGGATCCACCCTCTAGGGTGAAGCTGCCCTTGGTTTCGCCCACCTTTTCCACCGCGATGCTCACAGGCGACTCCCCGCCGCCGATCTGTCCGTCTCCCATGCTCACGGTCACGCCGGTTATCTTCAGACTCTCACCCTCCTCCATATCCAGTTTCACCCCGTCCAGTTCAACCGTGCCGGACAACGAGAGCTCTCCGTCCCAATCCAGTTCACCCGGTCCGCTGATGCTTCCCGTCGTCATTCCATGGTTCCCCATGTGCAATCTCGCACCTCCCGACAAGACAAGTCCCGCACCTTCCTTCACCTCCAGCGACCCCACGCTGCTGTCCGCTCCCCCTAACTCCAATGTGCCTTCCTGCACCTCCATCGAGCCGGGAGTTGTCAGGTTGCCTCCCACTGTCAATTTTTCCGTCCCTGTCTTAATCAGAGTCAGCTCTCCCGCACCCGGCTCCACCGTCACCTTCAGATTGCCGCCGATGTTGCGGTACGGATTCAACGCGCTGTCCGTGATGTTGTTCAGTTCCAAGGTCAGCGCGTACTCACCGGATTTCTTGACGAGCAGGTCACCAGTTTCATCCTCGGCTCCGCTGCGCAGGTTGTGGATCACGCTGTTCTCTGCCGGCTCTTCATCCACATGGAAGTCTAAAGTAAGGTCAGTATCCACCACCACGGCCTCGTAGCGTCCGAGCCTCAGCGGACTATCCACCAGAGCATCCTCCACGCTCACGAGATACACGTCTGCCGTGCTGCCGCTGATGAGCAACTTGCCCCCATCGATACCCACCACGGCGAAACCGAGACTCTCCAGCGTCTTGGTGAAGTGGAAATGGTTCTCCACCCACTCCCTCCATTCCGGCGGATCCTCCTCACCCGGCACACCCGTTATATCCCCGTTGGTGAAGTAGAACTCCGCCTCGCCGCCGAGCTGCCGCAAAGTAGCTATCTCCTTGGCGCTGAGCTTGAGCAACACACCCACGCTGCCACCACCATCCTCCTCCGCGAAGGTTACGCTGCCGCTTTCATTCTCAAACCGGATGAGGTATGTGGGCGAGGTGCCGGTGTAATTGAATTGGTTGCAATCCACCACCAAGCTGTTCTCCCCGCGCAAGGTCAGGGTGCTGCCCTCCTTCAGCCCCGTGAGATACGTACCGGCTGCCCCAAGCTGAATGTTCGTGATGCGTGCCGCATCCACCCCGCCCAGCTTGATCTCCCCGCTGTAGCTCTCCGCCGTCTGAATGGACAAATCCCCGGCAAATTCCCCGGCATTCTCCAGCCTCCCGCCCTTCATCACCACGCTTCCTCCCGCCGTCTGCCCTCCCATGTCGTAAACGCTCGCCGCGCCCT
>CANRKR010000060.1 GCA_947631275.1 uncultured Akkermansia sp. | reverse complement strand
GGGAACAGTGCAGAGAACTTTTCGAGAGTTTTGAGATTCGCGCTTGTAGTGATCAAACAGTACAAGGCCCGTCATGAGGGATTGAAAGTGCCCCTTCAGAGGCTGAGACTGAGGGCGACGTGGGATACGGATGTACTGAATGATATATTGTTTGGCAACGAATTAGAGCATAAATGAACGTCCTGTCTCCTTTCCAAAAATGAATCCGATTTTCTAATGCGTTTGCCCTGGGAGGGAGGATTGTGTTGTTGACTTTGTGAGGAAAGTGGGTAAAAGGGGGTTATTGGGGGTTTAACTCGGAATAACTTGGTATTTGATGAGGGCGGCGGGCTTGGCGCATGGCGGGTGGAGCGCACAACACGATACCGTGGGGGTCAACCAAAAAATGCCCGCCGGGTTAAGCGCTGCAACGCCCCGGCGGGTAAAGGAAATGAAAGAAGCAATAGTCTTTCGATGGGCTCATTAGAACATGGAGAGATGAGAAAGTCAAGAGAAAAAAACAGCCCCGACACCTGCGCAATCGGACAAAAATGAGAGCACCGAACGGGGAAAAAGAGGGCATGGGATTTATCGTTTGGACAAAAATAGGGTATGATCAGCCGCAGCGATGGGGAAAATATTGCGCCCGGGGTTGCTTCTCAGAGGAAGCGGCGGGGTGCGAAGCATCCCTTCCCGGGCGTTTCCCGCACGGTAGTGTATAACCACCGTGTTGTCAAATATTTAAAAAAATGGATGGGTCAGCGTTGCTGCTGGCTGCGGCGTTTGAGTTCCTCCTGCTGGAGCTCGGCCATGCGTTCAAGGAAGCTCTTCTTGCCCTTTTGTCCGGACAGATCCACTTTCTTAAGCTCCGGTTGGGGCAGGCGACGGATGATCCAGGTCTGCGCGATGGAGATGAGGTTGGTGGTGGTCCAGTAGAGAGCCAGCGCACTGGGGTAGGTGTAGCAGAAAGCGAAGAAGAAGAGCGGCATGAGGCGGATGATGCGCTGCTGCATGGGGTCGCCGCCAACCTGCGGGGTCATGCGCATTTGCAGAATCATGGTGATTGCCATGATGATGGGCAGCACATTGATGGGGATGTTCCAGCCGAGCAGAGGCAGGGTGGCCACGGTATCCATCTGCGAGAGGTCGGTGATCCAGCCGATGAAGGGAGCGCCACGGAACTCCGCTGCGGTTTGCAGCACGTAGAAGAAGGAGAAGAAGATGGGGATCTGGAGGAACATCGGCAGGCAGCCGCCCATGGGAGAGACGCCGTACTCGCGGTAAAGCTTGATCATTTCCTGGCTGGCCTTCTGCTGGTTGTTGGCGTACTTCTGCCGGATTTCCTGCACTCTGGGCTGCAGCAGGCTCATGCTCTTCATGCTGGTGTAGCTCTTGCGGTAGAGCGGCCAGATGATCAGGCGCACCACGAAGGTCATGGCGACAATGGCCCAACCCCAGTTGCCGAACCAACGGTAGAAGACGTTGATCAGGTAATTCATGGGGTAGCTGATGATGTGGAACACCCCATAGTCCATGATGTAATCGATCTTGGGGAATTCCTTCGTGAGGTCACTGAGCATGAGATTCAGCTTCGGACCGGTAAAGAGGTCATACTCCAGCGTTTTGATGCCGCCGGACTGCTGATCTGTGGCGGCTGCCAGGGTGAAGGAAGGCACGCCGATGGCGGTTTCCACACCTGTGACGTCCGGCTTGTCCCCACCGGGAACTTGCAGACCCGCCACCGGTGCGGCGTAGTACGAGCTCACCGGCTCGCCCTGCACCGGGCGCAGCAGCGTGGCGTAGTACTGGTTCATCACCCCCACCCAACCGATGGTGTCGCAATTCGTGCTGAAGATGCGCGCCTTGTCCCCGCTGAACCAGGAGGAAAAACTGCCCGCGTTCTCCTTGTGGAAGGATTTGTCCTCGTAGCGGATGCAGTAGGTGTACTGCTGCCACTCGCGGGAAGAGATGGGAGCCGAGGCGCCGGCGTACACCCCCCACTGCTGAGCGAGGCGAGCGAGCTTGCCGGTGTTCTGTACGCTGATGCTCAGGTGCAGGCAATAGGCGTGCCCTTCGATGGCGTTGCCTTCGGCGTTTTTGAGAGGAGACAGAGAGTACACCTTGCGGATTTTGAGGTCGTTGAGTTGCCCCTCCAGGGTGACTTGACGCTCATTCGTTTCCTCCGGCACCAGGCGGTACACCGTGTTGTCAAAAACAGGCGGCATCTGCTCACTGAGGCGGAACATGAGGGTGCCGATGCCCTGTCTGGCGATGGAATTGAGTCGCACGGAGGCCTGGAGATCATCTTTCGTGCTGTTGATGGGTTTGCCGACCATCTCGATATCCGCCAGCGAACCGCCCGTAGCGCTGAAGCGAAAGACGGCCACAGGCTTGCCCTCCGCGCTGAGCGAGGTGAGCTCCGCCACGGGAGTGAGATCCACCCCGGAGGAGACGGGGGAGGCTTCAGCGACCGCAGCGGCGGCGGGGTCGGTTTGCTCTCCGGTCGGTTGCGATGCCGCATCGGCAGAAGTCGGAGCGAGCTGAGGCGCCGCCTGCGCCGGGCGGGGCGGTTGCTCCGGGGTGAGCCACATATTCACGCCGATGAGGATGGCGCAGAGAGTCACGACGAACCAGGCTGTTTTGTCCATGAATGATAGTACAGGGTTAAGAGGGAATTGAATCAGGCGGTTTTGCGGGGAGGAACCGGGTCATAGCCGTGCCCGCCCCAGGGATTGCAACGCAGGATGCGCCACACCCCGAGCAGCGTGCCGCGCAGGGCGCCGTGCTCCTGCACAGCCCCGATGAAATAGGCCGAACAGCTCGGCGTGAAGCGACAACCCGAATACGGCCCTGCCAGCGCATGCAGCGGCTTGCTGATGTAGCGCTGGTAGAAACGGACAGATCGGATGATGAAACGCGTCAGCATGAGGTTTGAGGGGCGTGCTGCTCTTGTTTGGCATGCCGGGCGAGAAGAGAGGAAAAGTCTTCCCGCAGCGCAGGAAAATCGGCGCCTGCTGCTGCCTGCCGGAGAAGGATGACGACGTAGCGACCCTTTCCCAGGGATTCGCCGTGCGCCCGCAGCAATTCGCGCACGCGGCGTCGCATCGTGTTACGCAGAACCGCGCAGCCGACGCGTTTGGTGACGATAATGCCGAAGCGGGAGAAAGCGGGTCCGGCGGCGCAAGTCGGGGGTATGGGGGCTGTAGTCAGCACAAAGTAACGCCCGACGCAGGAAAGCCCCCGGTTGCGCACGTAGGCAAATTCTTGCGCCCGCTTCAGTGTGTGGCGCCTTTGCAGCTGCATCTCGTAGGGGTGAAGGTAAGTCTTGACCGGTAACGGGAAGAAAGCACATACCCCGTCCTCTCTTCGGACGGATGAAGATATCAGACCCCGTGCTGGATCGTGTGGCGCTTGTAGTGCACCTCGGCGCCCTTGGGCATCAGGCGTTTGCGTCCTTTTGCGCGGCGACGTGCCAAGATGGCGCGACCATTTTTGGAGGCCATGCGAGCGCGGAAACCGAATTGGCGCTTGCGGCAGCGCTTGGAAGGCTGGTAAGTTCTCTTGCTCATGATGATATGTAAGACTGATGATGAAACGATGGTCGCCGTGCGGCGCGAGCGCTTATGATAGGCTAAAACGTGCGCATGTCAAGCACAAATTTAGCGAGAAACGGAGCAGGCTTTTGAGAGGAGATCATTTCAGCGCAGGAAAAATCTCAGGATCTTCTGCTTGAAGTCGGTGAGCGGGGCATAGCGGAAGGGGAGGTCGAGCCACGTCGCGCGGCGGAGCACTCCTTTGGCATGCGAGAAGGTATCGAAGCCGGTTTTGCCGTGGTAGGCGCCCATGCCGCTTTCGCCGACGCCGCCGAAGGGAAGGGAGGGGACGGCGAGGTGCATGATGGTATCGTTCACGCATGCGCCGCCGGAGCTGATGGACGCGAGCAGGCGCTTTTCGACGGAGCCATCCCGCGTGAAAATGTAGCAGGCGAGGGGTTTCGGGCGACTCCGCACCCATTCTTCCGCCTCATCGAGGGTATCGTAGGAGATGACGGGAAGCAGGGGACCGAAAATTTCTTCCTGCATGCAGGGGGAATCCGGGGTGACGTCTCCCAGCAGGGTGGGCTCAATGCGCAGATGCCGCTCCTCGCTGCGACCGCCGAAGAGGATGGAGGAGCCGCGCATCAGATTGAGCAGACGCCGGAAGTGACGATCGCTGACGATGTGGGCGTAGTTTGTGTTGGCGGCGGGATTTTCCCCGAGCATCTCGCGGACGGCATGGGCGAATTCCCGGCAAAATTCCCGCTCCCTGCTCCGGTGGATCAGCAGGTAATCCGGGGCCACGCAGGTTTGACCGGCATTGAGGGTCTTCCCGAAAGCGATACGGCGAGCTGCGAGAGGAATATCCGCCGAGGAATCGACGATGCAGGGGCTTTTGCCGCCCAGCTCGAGCGTGACGGGGGTAAGGTGCTCCGCCGCGGCGCGCATGACCTGCCTGCCGACACCCGGGCTGCCCGTGAAGAAAATCGTATCGAAAGGAAGGCCGAGGAGCTGCTGCGCGGTATCAGTGTCACCGCGAACGGCGCAGACATACTCGCGAGGGAAGGTTGCGGAGAGCATCTTTTCCAATGCCGCCGCGGTACTCGGCGCGCTGCGGGAGAAGCGCAGGACACAGCAGTTCCCGGCTGCCAAAGCCGAGATGAGCGGATCGATGCTCAGCAGAACCGGGTAGTTCCACGGGCTCATGATGAGCGCGACGCCGAACGGCTCCGGCAGGATGTGCGAGGACGCCGGAAACTGGGAAAGAGGGGTGCTGACGCGTCGCGGCGAAGCCCATTTTTTGAGATGGTTGAGCGCTTCGCGCACGGAGTTGAGGCACATGCCGATTTCGCACATGTAGGACTCCGCCGGACTCTTTCCGAGATCCTCCCGGAGAGCGAGAGCGAGGGCCTGCTCATTTTCACGGATGGCGAGTTGCAGGCGTTGCAGGGATTCTTTCCGGAAGGCAAGGGGAAGCGTCGCCCCGCTGCGGAAAAATTTTTTCTGAAGATTGAGGAGTTCTTGCATAGCGGATCAGTAAGCCTGGTGCAGAATTTGCTCGACTTGTGCGGCAGAAACAGAGGCAGGATTCACGATGAGGGCGCCGTCGTTGATCGCCGTTTGAGCAACGCGCGGAAAATCGCCTTCCCGTACCTGCATATCCCTGAGACGCACCGGGAGACCGCAGAGCTCGTGCAGACGGGCGGTGAGATTTTCCACACAGCGGATCGCCGCTCGCGCGCGTTCGTCCTTCGGGGTGGCAGCAGCTTCCTCCCATCCCGCCAAAAACGGCAGAAGCTCCGCATAGTGATGCTCCGCCCTGGGGAGATTGAAGCGCATCACGTGCGGCAGAAGGACCGCCATCACATCGGCGTGCGGCAGGTGGCAAACGCCGCCCAGCGCGTGCCCGATGGCGTGCACGGCTCCCACCATGGAGTTGGAGAATGCGATGCCCGCGAGGGTGGCGGCAAGAGCCATGCAGAGACGATGCGTCGCATCGGCGCCGTTTTCCACAGCCGGGAGCAGATGCTGCGCTACCAGGCGCATGGATGCTGTGGCGTGCGCATCGCTCAGAGGATTCTTCTGGAGGCAGGAGTAAGCTTCAATGGCGTGGCAGAGGGCGTCCATCCCGGTGGCGGCTGTGGCGCGCGGGGGGAGGCGCAGGGTCATGCGCGGATCGAGTACCGCGGCATCGGGAGCGACGAAAGGGGAGAGAAACTCCATTTTCACCGCCTGTTCCTCATTGCGGATGACGGCGACGCCGGTGCATTCCGAGCCGGTGCCGGCGGTGGTGGGGATCACGATGAAGGGGATGTGCCTGCCGCGCGGGATGTTTTCCATGCCGCTGAGCGAGAGAATATCATCCGTGTTGCCGGAGAGTACGAGATGCACTCCTTTTGCCGTATCGATGACCGAGCCGCCGCCCAGGGCAAGCAGAGAATCGCAATTTTTCTCCCGGTACAGGGCAGCGATGCGGTTGACGACGCCGAGAGAAGAATCCACCGGGATGTCGGTGAATGTGCAGGCGGGGGGACAGCCCTCGGCGTCCATGACGTCCAGCAGGGTGTTGCTCAGTCCCAGCTTCTGAAGAACGGCATCCGTGAGCAGCATGGGGCGGGATGCCGCCAGTTGGCGCAGCTCGGAGGGGAGGCGATCCAGAGCGTTTTCTCCGCAGAGGATTTTGACGGGATTGTGGTATTCGAAGTAGGGAGGTTGCATCAGTAGCGATTGGTGAGAAATCCGAAAAACACCCGGGCGTACAGGCGCAGGGGAGACGCCTGCAGGCGGGGAAGCTCCGGCAGGATGCGCCGCGTGATGAATGCGGGAAACAGGTAGCACTCCGCCAGATTCACCAGCCGCGCCAGACGCATTACATCCGCTATTTCCCCCGCGACGACGAGCCCGTGCCGCGCGTAGAGATGCGCCAGACTCATGCGGCCGGAGAGGAGGATGAAGGCGTCCGCCATGGTTTTGATGCGCACTCGGCAGCACTTTTGCGCGGGTTCCTCCCGGAGACGCCGCAGCCCGGCGCCGTCCCATTCCACAAAGAGAGCAGGGGCGCCATGCCCCGTGCAGATGGCGTAGCGCAATCCGACCGGCAGCCCAAGCAGCTCTCCCTCCGCCGCTTTGTCCAGACTCTGCAGCTCACAGATCGCCGCGTGCACCAGACGCAGAGCTGCGGAGAGGTAAATTTTCTGCAGGGTTCGTCTCACGCTCAGTCAGGAAGGGTGTTGGCAGCGGCTGCGCGGCGGAGTCGATCCATCATGGCGCGTCCGAGCCCGGTTTCCGGCAGTTCCTCCGCAATGATTCGGTCGATATCCTCCCGCTCATCCATAGCGCGCATTACGGCGAAAAGGCGCACGGCAGCCTCTGCGAGACGCCCACTTCCCGGGGAGAGGGCGGTGATGTTCTGCCAGTTCTCCTGCTTTGCCAGAGGAGAATCTCCCCGGTAGGAAATGAGACCGTAGCGGACGCCGGGCTGAGGGGTGAAGAGCTTCTTCGGGTCGTGCAGGGAGAGGGGTTTGGCGGGGGCGTAGTGCGAGGGGAGTTGCCCGGGTGCAACGGGGTTTTTCTGCGCCTCCCGGACCGGTTTCAGAACCCGGCAGACTGTGCGGATCTGCTCCACGGTGACTGGCCCCTGCCGCAGGATTTCCACAGCGGGTTTCCCTTTCTCATCCAGGCAGGGACGCAGGATCGTACTCTCCAGCCCTTCGGAGCAGGCTCCGGCATCGACGATGAGGGGGATGCGTCCACCGAGCTCCTTCTGCACGGCGGCTGCGCTCGTGGGGGAGATGTGTCCAAAGCGGTTGGCGCTGGGCGCAGCGATGGGATGTCCCAGAGCTTTGGCGACGCCGCGCATGACCTCGTGCTGCGGCACCCGGCAGGCCACGGTGGGCAGACCGCTTGTGACGATGTCCGGCACGCAGCTCTTGCGCGGCAGGATGAGGGTCATGGGACCCGGCCAGAAGTTCTCCGCCAGCTTGTTGACAAGTCCGTGAACATCAGCCGGTATCTCAGCAATCGTCTCAATTGAGCGTGCATCAGGCAGGTGGCAGATAAGCGGATCAAAACGCGGACGATCTTTTACTGCAAAAATCTCAGCCACAGCAGCTTCGTTCAGTGCATCGGCAGCCAGTCCGTACACTGTTTCTGTGGGGAGAGCCACAAGCCGACCTTCAGACAGCAGCCTGGCCACATCGCGATACAGGGCGGTGGATTTTGCATTGCCGGGTTCAAGCTGAATGACTCGCGTGTCCATCTGGTTTTATCATACACGGCGCATCCCCGATCTGTCAAGTTATGTGTCGCGTGGTTCGGAGCAAATCTCATTTTCTAATGCGTTTGCTCTGAATTATTCCTTGCTGTTTTTGCCGAGATGGTTTATAAAGCGGGTGTGCCGATTTGTCCCAGTTGCAACGCGACGATACACACGGGCGCGGAAGAGCGCTGCCCGGTGTGCGGGTATAGTCTGAAACGGGCGCGCACTATTTTCGGCAACGGGGAATTGCTCTTCACTCGCGTTGTGGATGAGGCGGGCGCATTGACGCACAGTGAACGGATGGAGCTGATGGAGGCGCTGGAAAATCTGGAGCGTCGGCTTCCCCCTATTGCTCTGGGGATCTACATCACCTCTCATGGGCATCCTAAAGATTTTCGCTCTCATGCTCATTGGGCTCTTAATCAGTCGGTTATCCATCATCCGTCCTTCGGTCGCCGCGAGCAGGTGCGCGCCATTGAGGATGCGGACTGGAAGGAGGAAAGCTCAGAGCGAACCGGACGGGGGGACAAGCCGCGTTCAACGGAGACGAGTTTCTGGGTCAGATTTTCTGAAAAGTGGCGAAACTTTTTGCATCCGTATCCGCCGCCTGTGCGACAGGATTGGATGCTGATTCTGGTGATGGATGTGCAGCTTGAGGTCGCGTGTTTCACATGGGGGTACATGCTGGACCCTTACATCAACCCGGAGCGAATCAACACCGCCATCATGGGCGCCCGTCTGCTTTTCCGCGAGCGGGCCAGGGTTGCGGGGTTGCGCCGCGTGATGAAGTCTGCCGTGCGCCAGATTGCCGCTCAATCCCACCGGGTGAACCGTCGTCTGAGCAAGGGGAAATCGCGCTACCTCGGCGCAACCATGATTCTGGGGGCGCTGCTTGCGTGTCCCCCTTCGCAGGCCGCGCCTGTGCTTCTGCTCGGGGATGATGAGGCGGCGGAAGAGGTGGCTGATACGCCGGGGGCCGCAGACTCCGCCCGCTGGGAGCAGCAGGACAAGGCAGAGGGGCGCCCCGCGACCACGACGGCTGCCCCTCAGTGGAGTACGGAGGATTATCGCCATCTGCTTTCCGGGGAGTTGACCGGTTGCTACTCCGTCCTTTCCGGAAGGAATTCGCTCCCGGAGGCGGAACCGCCGCGCGCGCAGCCTTCTAACCGCCGGGGAAAGGTGGATGGACGCATCTACAAACTTTACTATCACGACTACATAAAGCCGGATCCGCCGGATGGCTTCATCGATCCGCAGGGAATCCTCTCAGCCCCTCAGAGGGAGGATATACGATACGCTCTCCAGGCATGCAACGCCCGCTCTCCCTACAAGATCTACGTTGCTCTTTACAGGAAGGAACAAACCTTGCCGCTGGATATGGCGGCGGGTGCGCTGGTGCGTGAAATAGCAACTCCTTCCGGGGAATATGCCGCGCTTCTCCTCTATGCGTGGGGAGACACACCGCAGGTGGAAATAGGCTACCATGAACTCAAACCGACGGACGAGCAACGGCACGAGTGGCAGAATCGCGTCCAGGAGGCGGCTCAGGCTCAAGGCGGCACGGCGGGTATCATCGCGGCTCTGGCGGCGTTGAAGAAAGCGCTGGCGCCCGTGGCGGCGGATCTTCCTCCCCTCGAGCAGCGGACGGATTTGCAGGTGCCGCTTATTCCCCTTGAATTACGGCAGGATGAGGAGGCGGAGGAAGTCAGCGCCATGGATGAGATTAAGGGATGGCTCGCTCATCCTGGCGTGCAGAAGACGTTGGAAATTGTGGCAGGACTGGTATCGCTTCTGCTTTTTTGCCTGCTCTGGCGCTGGCTTCGCCGTCGTTCCGGGCATCTCATCGAGAGTGAACCGGATGTCCGGCTCAGTTCCCCATACGGAGCCGGGGTGAGCCGCAATGTGCACTACCTGGATGGTCGGGAGAGTGGGAACGCTCCGCGGTTTTTCTGAGTTTGCACGACTCTTCTGTTTTTTTATCTTGCTTTCCCGGGGGAGGTGTGCTTTTATCTGCGCGTCATGCGCAAAATTCTTCCTATGGACACCCTTCGTTCGTTTTCGTCTGATTCCGGGAAAACGGGTCAATTTTATTCCCTGCCTGCGCTGGCGGAGCAGGGGTTCCCGGGGATCATGCGTATGCCCGTTTCGCTGCGCATCGTGCTGGAGAGCGTTCTTCGACATTGCGGCGACGGGAAGGTGAGCGAGAAAGACGTGGTGAATCTTGCCGGCTGGAATGCGGAAAATCCGGGGAATTTTGAGGTGCCCTTCACCGTGGCGCGCATCATCCTGCAGGATCTGACGGGGGTGCCTCTTCTGGTCGATCTGGCCGCCATGCGCGACGCGCTCCGGGAGCGTGGAGGCGATGCGGCGAA
>CANRKR010000059.1 GCA_947631275.1 uncultured Akkermansia sp. | reverse complement strand
GCAGGAGCAGCCTTCTTTGCAGGAGCAGCCTTCTTTGCAGGAGCAGCCTTCTTTGCAGGAGCAGCCTTCTTTGCAGGAGCAGCCTTCTTTGCAGGTGTTGTTGACTTCTTTGTCGCCATGGCGATTATGTTTTTTGGTTTAGTTGCGCCGCTGAATGATGTGCTCTCCTTACTTGCGTCACTGCCGACGCAGATATGGGCATCACACCCAGCTCTCCAAGCTAGTACCACAAAGAATTCTCTTCTTCAAGAAAAAATTGCGCTTTTTGCGAAAGAAAGTTAATTTTCACGCGTCCGAGTCGTGACTTGACGTGTAAGAGATGTGAGCGTATGCTCGTGATGTGATGAATATTACACTCTTCAAAAGACTGTGTGAGGCCTCGGGAGCCTCGGGTTTTGAGTACGCAATCCGTGAGCTTATCATCAAGGAAATGACGCCACTTGCGGACGATGTGAGCGTAGATAACATCGGAAATGTGACGTGTTTTGTGCGCGGTATAAGTTCGCAGAAAAAAATCGTGTGCGCAGCGCACATGGATGAGATCGGGTTCATTGTACGCCATATAGACGACCAGGGTTTCATTCGTATTCTTCCCTTGGGGGGATTTGATCCGAAAACTCTGACGGCACAGCGCGTGATCGTGCACGGTCGCAAGGATCTTCCCGGCTGCATGGGCGTGAAACCCATCCATGTGATGACTCCGGAGGAACGCACCAAAATGCCGATGCTTACCGACTACGTCGTGGATGTAGGAATGAGCAAGAAAGAGGTAGAGAAGTATGTTTCTGTGGGGGATGCCATCACTCGCATCGGTGATATGGTGGAAATGGGGGATTGCCTTAATGTGAAGAGCATTGATAATCGAGGAGGTTGCTATGTGTTGATTGAAGCAGTACGGACGTTACGTGCAGCAAAAGTGAAGCCAAACTACGATCTCTATGCTGTGTTTTCCGTGCAGGAGGAAGTCGGCCTGCGCGGTGCGCAGGCTGCCACGATCCGTTTGCAGCCAGATTTCGCATTTGCATTGGACACAACGATTGCTTTCGATACGCCGGGCTCTTCACCGCATGAGCGTTGCACAGTGCTGGGCGGTGGAGCTGGTCTGAAGGTCTACGATGGCACATTGATTACCGACACGCGCATGGTTCAATACATGCGCGCCCTGGCAGAGGAGAAGAAGATACCGTGGCAGGCCGAGCTGCTTGCAGCTGGGGGTACAGATGCTGGAGCATTACAAAAATACACCGCGGGTGGTTCGGTGACGGGTGCTATTTCCATCCCTGTGCGCAATGTCCACCAAAGCATAGAAATGGCAAATAAGAAAGACATTCAAGCATGCGTGGATTTGCTGGCAGCGTGCTGCAGCAACCTGCATCGATGGGATTGGTCGTGGAAACCCGTCGCGCGCGCCCTCGCAGGGGGAAAGCGGATGGTGACGGCAAGAAAGGCGTCAGGCAAAGGGCGAAAATAAGCAACATGACGCAGCGTTCCCTGTCGTAGCGATCACAGGTCAACCCACGGGAGTACGGCGTCACGATGCGTGAGATGCAGCTGGGGACGGCAGTTTTCCGGCAGGGTGTCGATAATGTGCTGCATGGATTTAGCTGCTTTTTCCGGCGTGTTGCATTCCGAACTCATGTGAGCAAGGAAAATGTGATGAAGATTTTCATTCGCCACAGCTTGCACAAGTTCCCCCGCCTGAGTATTGGAAAGGTGCCCCCACGGGCCGCTGATACGCTCAATCAGCGCGTATGGCCTCCCGGATTCTTCCAGCATGCTCTCATCGTAGTTCGATTCTACCAAGAGAGCATGCAGTCCATGTAACGCAGAAACGAGTCCCATCGGCACCGAACCGGTGTCGGTAATGTAGCCTAGTCGAACACTGCTGCTTGCAATGATGAACCCCATCGGATCGATGGCATCGTGTTTCACAGCAAGGGGAGTAACGACCAACTCTCCTATATGGAAGGTTTCGCCCGGTTCTACGTACGAAAGAGAAGCCATGGGGGCGCGTAACCTCAGGTCATCGCGCAGGTAACGTGAACAGTAGAGGTGCAGGTTTCCTCCCAATTTTTTTGCCATCGTACCGAGTCCACAGATGTGATCTATGTGCTCGTGGGTAATAAGCACCCCGCTGATATCGCTCAAAGTCAGGCCGCACTGCTCGAGTCCTGCGCAAATGCGGCGCGCACTGATACCAGCATCCACCAAAATATGAGTAGCGCCGACAGAGATAACGGAAGCATTGCCGCTACTGCTGCTGGCCAACACGGAGAGACGCATAGACGGTTCAGACTCGCGGGGTACTCACAAGGGATTCGTGCAGATGAGTCGTGACGGCGAGAGCACGGGGCAGCTCACGGCACTCAGTTGTTAACACGTCCGAGGTAGGAGCCATCCTCCGTTTTGACTGATATCTTTTGACCGGCGGTGATAAAAAGGGGCACCTGCACCACAAGCCCTGTTGACATGGTGGCGCTCTTGTAAACGTTGTTAGCCGAGTTGCCTTTCACGCCCTCTGGAGCCTCAGCCACTTCCATGGTGATGGCCGCTGGCAGCTCAATGGAACACGCCGTTTCATCCGTGAAAAGCAGGACGTAATTATTCCCCTCGATGAGGTAATCTTTCACGGGTTCCACAATATCTTCGCTCACGCAGACATCTTCATAAGTTTCCGTGTTGAGGAAGTGGTACCCCATGCCATCCACGTAGGAAAATTCCATCTCCTGACGCGTTAACATGACTCCTTCCAAAAAATCATTAGAGGTGAGGCGCAGGTTGTAGTCCTTTTTGGACGCAATGCTACGGATGGTCATCTGCACATAAGAAGCCATACGGGGGGGAGTTTTGAGCAGACTTTCACGCACGATGCAGATATCCCCGTTATAATTTACTGCGTGCCCTTTGCGAAGCTGAATCACTGGTACTTTTGCCATGGCGTGCAGGGTACCACCAGCCCAACAGCTTGTCAAGACGAAATCATACGATGTGCATTCATCATAGCAATTTGCTGAGATGAAGGCTTGACAACCCCTCGGTTGGCAGGGTAGGATGAGACCACAAGAAAGAATGTCCTGAATCGCCATGCAGCAGCTCGTTGAAAAGATCGGAAAATACTTGCTTACGGTTACTACTCCACTCATCAATCATCCTGAAACGTTGCAGCTCCGCGTCGCGAGGGCCAAGGATCTTGATATGGTGCGCTTTCGTCTTGTGGCGGATCCTGGTGATGTGGCAATCCTTGTGGGGCGTAATGGCATGACTGCGTCAGCTATTCGTTCTCTCGCCAAGGCAGCAGGGGAGAAGGAAGGGATGCGTATCGTAGTACGTATTATTTCCTCTGATGAGATTGATGAATGACTTCCCCGTGCCGTGCTGCCCGGAATGAACCAACCGAGACCGCAGAGGACGGTCCGAGTCCTGGTAGACGGTTTAGGCGACAGGGTATTTGATTACGCTCTGCCGGAAGGCGTCGAGGTGCAACGCGGCAGCCGAGTTGAGGTACCGCTGCGTAATCGCCGCACAACTGGTACCGTGGTAGCTCTGCGGGAGATCGGTAATGGGGAACAGTTGAAAGATATAGCGCTCAAAACCATTACCCGCGTGTTGGAGGACGAGTCTGCGATAAGCCCGTCGTTGATGGATTTGGCAGAATGGGCTGCTGAGTACTACTCCACTCCGGTTGAACAGATGCTGCGCTGCGTTGTGCCCGAATCGGTGAGGAGCGAGAAGCACGAACCAAAAACACGCAAGGTGGTACGTTTGATACGCCGACCTTCCGAGGAGGAACTCAATAAAATGTGTGCTCGTGCGCCACGACAGGCTGCCACGATGCGCACACTCATCGCAACGGAAGCCAACTGCACGGCACTTTCAGAACTGGGTGGAGGAAGGATGCTCGATGTGTGCCGCGCATTGGAAAAGAGGGGGTTTGTAAATCTGGAGTCTGAGTCGGTGTATCGTGATCCGGCGGGGGAGGAAGATTTTGCTCTCACTCAACCGCTTTCTCTTAATGATGAGCAGAAGGTTGCTCTGCATAGTATTTTGGAAGCTTTCGAGGCCGGAGACAGCAAGCCGCTCCTTCTTCAGGGGGTCACAGGAAGTGGAAAGACGGAGGTGTATCTGCAAGCCGCGGCAGCGGCGGTGTCGCGGGGGAGAGGAGTGCTGATTCTCGTGCCTGAGATTTCGCTCACGCCGCAGACGATGGCACGATTCAAGGGACGGTTCGCAGATAAGCCGGGACTGGTTGCCATCCTGCACAGCGCAATGAGCGATGGTGAAAGGTACGATGAGTGGCACGCGATCCACCGCGGACGTGCTCGCATTGTGATAGGTCCGCGTTCAGCGCTCTTTGCTCCAATCGTGAATCTCGGTCTTATCATCGTGGATGAGGAGCATGATTCCTCGTACAAACAGGAGAGTGCACCGCGCTACCATGGTCGAGATCTCGCTGTATTGCGCGCGCGTTTGGAGGGAGCTGCCGTTGTACTTGGATCGGCAACTCCTTCATTAGAAAGCATTTACAATGCCAAACGCGGCAAATACCGGCTTGTGCGTATGGAACACCGTGTGGATGGACAGCGATTGCCCCTCACTCGAGTACTGGATATGCGCAGCGAGCCGAAGGATAAACGTCTCATGGGATTGATATCAAATCGTCTGGAGCAAGCAATAGCCCAACGCTTGCAGCGCGGTGAACAGTGCATTTTGTTCCTGAATCGACGCGGTTTCGCGCGTGCGCTGCAGTGTTCAGATTGCGGGCATATTGCCACCTGCGAGCATTGCTCACTGCCGCTCACATACCATATCACGGAGAATCGTCTCATTTGCCACATTTGTGGGTATCGCGCCGTAGTACCGGCGGAATGCCCCGAGTGTCATGGCCGCGAACTGAAGTTGCAGGGCAGTGGTACACAGAAGGTGGAGGAGCTGCTGAAACGCACCTTTCCTGGGGCGAGGATCCAAAGAGTTGATGCCGACGTAACCACCCGAAAGAATGCTCTGCGGGACATATTGGAGGCATTCCGCTCTCATCGTATTGATGTCCTGCTGGGAACCCAAATGATTTCCAAGGGACTGGATTTTCCTCTTGTGACGCTGGTAGGTGTGCTGAATGCAGATTTGGGGCTAAGCCTCCCCGATCCACGGGCCGCAGAGAAAACCTTCCAGCTGCTCACGCAGGTGGCGGGACGTGCTGGTCGTGGAGATGTGGAGGGTGAGGTAGTCATTCAAACATACAATCCGCAGGCGGCAGCAATACAATACGCACGACGTCATGATACGGATGGATTTGCAGAAAATGAGCTGGGTTTGCGCGAGCGGTTTGCTTTTCCTCCTTTCAGTCATCTTGCGGTGCTCACGGTGCGTTCGGTACGGGAGGACGTTGCCTCCTTCGCAATCAATACGCTTTATAAACGCTTGAAAACACTGCTTCCACCGGGTGCGGAAATCAGTGAACCTCTCCAGGCCCCCATTGTGAAAGCATATGGACAATACCGCTACCAATGCGTGCTGAAGGCCCCCCGTGCCCGTATTTTCTCCCAAATCGTTGCTGAACAGATTGCTCGCCTTTCCCCCGGTGAGGATGTTACCGTGACACTCGATGTGGACGCCTACAGCTTCATGTAATCAACGCAGCCATGTCTGCGGGCAGTTGACTGTGCACTCGAATACGCCGTCCGTGCAGCGGAAAATCCAAATCACATGCATGCAAAGCGTGGCGTTCCATGATAAGGTTATGGGCGAGCTCCGGGCTCCATCCCGTCTCCATAAAACGCAGGTAGCAACTCTCATCACCGCCATATATTTTATCCCCCAGGATGGGATAGCCGAGGTGGGCAAGATGGGCACGGATCTGGTGCATTCTTCCCGTGGTAGGAATGCAGCGTATCAACGATATGGCAGGCACCTTTCCTCTCGATTTTTCCCGCTTCAGAGCAAAAAACTCGGTGCGTGAAGGCTTTCCTGATGGATGGCATATGCGTCGCACGCGGATAGCACTGATCCCCGCAATTTGAGCAGGAGCCAGCGCTTCGGCACAACATGCATATTCCCATGCCGGCTGTCCTCGCACAACGGCGAGGTATTGCTTGTGAATGCGTTGTTGTTGCATGGCACAACCGAGTTCATGAGCGGCAGATGGATGTTTTGCAATGAGAACGAGACCACTTGTCTCGCGATCCAATCGATTGATAAGACAAAGTGATCCTCCGGTAGTCAGTTCGTATGACAACAGCTCCTGCACACCCTGTAGTAGTGTGTACTCACGTTCACGTCCCGTAGGGTGTACCAGCAGGGGCGCCGCTTTATTCACGACGATGACATCTTCATCTTCATATGCCACCTCAAAGCTCGCGTTCACTGCGATGGGCTTACCACTCTTCACCATGTTCGAAAACGGTAGGGTCAATACTGCGCCATTCTCCCGGTGCTAACTTCAGGGTGTCCAGTCTCAATGATCCGATTGCTTCACGGTGTAGTTGCACGACTGGTGCACCCACAGCTGCTAGCATGCGCCGTACCTGATGATAACGACCTTCCTTTACCGTGAGATGTCCGTGCGTTGCATCCGTCAACTCTAATTGAGCTGGAAGACATGGTGTTCTTTCCCCTTTCAGCAGGAGCTCCCCACTCATGAAGAGCGCAGCTGCCTCTTCCGGTACGGGAGCCTCCGTTTTAAAGCTGTACACCTTTGTTACATGCCACCGTGGGCTTGTCAACCTGTGCACAAAGGCCCCGTCGTCGCTGAGCAGTAACAGTCCGGTTGTGTTTTTATCTAATCGCCCAACGCATTCCGGGCACGGATTTCGACGCTCCCATTTTTCCGGCAGCAACTCAAAAATTCGTTTGCTCCCGGTCTCAGCAACGTGTGAACACACGTACCCCGCCGGTTTATGCAGGGCGACGTATATCCCATTCGGAAACGGTATTTCCTTGCCATTGACGAGTATCTCTCGCGCTTCAACCTGCAGAGCAGGGCTGGTGATGAGTGAGCCATCCTTGTTCCGGACATTCCCCGCGCGTAACCAGGCAAAGGCTTCCCGGCGCGTGCAGTATCCATACCGAACCAGCAAGGCATCCGCTCTCATTCCGATCCCGAATTTATCACCGTTTTTTTGAAAAACAAGCTTGAAGGACCATTTTTTTTGTGATAGAAGATTAGAGAAGGTGAGGAAAAGTACTTTCCTCCTCCTTTCTTTAACCTGTATCTTTCCTCATGATCAGCATCATTTCAGATAAAGAGCTTCCCGCTGCAGAGGCAGGTCTCTGGGTCAAGGCGCAACAAGCAGTTGATGCGAAGAACTACAAGTACGCCGTGAGTATTCTGCGCACACTCATTAAACGCTCCCCGGGTTTCCTTTCCGGACGCAAGATGCTGCGTGCTTGCGAAGTGAAGGTGGTGCCGGATGCCGGCCGTAAGACTTCTCTTTTCACCGGTGTGCGTCTCACTACGTCGCGGCGTGATCCGGAAACGACCATCACCTCAATTGAAGATGATCTGGAGAAAGATCCGTACTCTGTGGTGGCGAATGAAGCTCTTTTTGCTGCTGCAACGGAGCTCAATCTGCCAGACTTGGCAGCATTCGCATTGGAAACAATCTGTCAGGGGCAACCGAGCCCCAAGAAGCACCTTCACCTGTTGGCCAGCCACTACATCCGCAACGAACAATTCGCTGAAGCGGCGGAGACGTACCGAAGAATCCTGCAAATTGATCGTACCGACCCTGTGGCACAGCGTGGTGAGAAGGATTGCGCCGCCCGTGCCTCCATGAAGCAGGGCAACTGGGAAAGCTCCGGTGACTTCCGTTCCAAGATGAAAAATAAGAATGCCACGACGGAGCTGGAGACTGCCGATAAAGTGGGGCTTACCCGCGCAGAGATGGAAGCGCGTCTCGCTCAGCTTTCTGAGCAATACGCCGCCGATAACACCAACCTCCAGGTTGTGAAGAATATCGCTTCTCTTTATGAGCAGATGGAAGATTACGGTAATGCGTACTCCTTTTACGCATACGCATTCCAGCTGAGCGGATCTGCCGATTTCTCAATCAATGATAAGGCTATGGAGATGCGAGAAAAGGTGTTGCGTGCAGAGCTCATACAGTATGAGCGGACGGTAGAAGCAGATCCAAGCAATGAGGAGGCTAAAGCTGTGCTTGCTCAGCGGCGCAAAGAGATTGCAGAGATAGCTGTCGCCGATGCCAAATCGCGAGTAGATGCCAATCCTACCGATGCGCAATTGCAGTTCAAGTATGGGCAGGCTCTTTATGAGGCAGAGCAGTTCTCCGAAGCTATCCCGGCCCTGCAACGTGCCCGCACCAATCCGAATTTGCGCGTGAAAGCCATGCTGATGCTTGGCCGTTGCTACGCCTCCAAGAATATGACAGATATGGCCATTCGACAGCTCGAGGAGGCGAATGCCGAACAGGTCAACATGGACGATACGAAGAAGGAACTTCTCTATCTCATCGGTACTCTCTACGAGACAGCCGGCAACAAAGAGAAGTCTTTGGAAAATTTCAAGACTATCTACGAAGTGGATTATGGCTATAAGGATGTCGCCCAAAAAGTAGAGTCTGCTTACAACTAGTTCTCTTATTGCACGGCCAACCTGCCTGCAAAGTCTTCATAGAATCTCCGGGGAAGGGGCATATGCCTCTTCCCTGCTTTTTGCGAGTTGATTTTGTCTCGTAGAGTCGGAAAAAAACGTCTTTCTTTTTTTTCGCCGCCTAAAACGGGCGCTGCAGGGACGTTGACAAAATAGAGTGACGGGTGTATCCTGCTGATCTTCGAATGGAAGGTGGTCATGACGGTAATTTCTGACATAACGATGGATGAGGAGCGGGCGCTCTACGGGAGCTCCGACTTGCTCGTGAAGAATTGCAGATTTGACGGACCTGCCGACGGAGAGAGCGCTCTGAAAGAAAGCGCAAATATTTGCATTGAGCATTGCTATTTCAACCTGCGTTACCCGTGCTGGCATGTGTATGGACTGAGCATGGAAGATTGCGAACTCACACCGAACTGCAGGGCAGCCTTGTGGTACACGCAAGATGCCCATATCGAACGCACCAGACTGCATGGTATCAAGGCTCTTAGAGAAAGCAAGAAGGTGACTGTCAAAGATTGTGATATTGATTCTCCTGAGTTCGGATGGAAACTGGAGGACGTACGCATGGAGAGGAGCAAGGCGAAGAGTGAGTATTTCATGTTGCTTACCAGACAAATCTACATGCAGGACTTACAGCTGGTAGGGAAATACTCTTTTCAGTACGTTGAAGATGCGGTGCTGGAGCACTGCAACCTTGAGACCAAAGACGCCTTTTGGCACGCGAGAAACGTTATAGTTCGTGATTCTATACTGCGAGGGGAATATCTTGCATGGTTCTCGAACGGACTTACACTGGAACGTTGCACCGTCATCGGCACCCAGCCGCTCTGCTACTGCGAAAATCTCGTGTTGAAAGATTGCAGGATGATTGATACCGATCTATCCTTTGAGAAATCGCAGGTTCAAGCGACGATCAGTACCCCTGTGCAGAGCATCAAAAACCCTGCGGCAGGGAAAATTCTCGTTCCGTCGCTCGGCGAACTTATCATGGACGATCCTGCTGCACGGGGAGAAGTAATCGTCGGATACGATACAAAAAGCGAGGAGGTTATTGGCGTAATGCCTCAAAAGAAAAAGTCACCGAAGCTCGATGCCTTAAAATGAACGGTCGCCCGACGGCATAGCATTTTAGTGGGCATTTGCAAGGATTTGATCAGGAGTTGCGTCAAAATGTGCATTCAATTTTGCAATGTGCAGCCGAAAGTGAGCCGGAAATATTCTCTTGTACTCCGAGGCAAGAACTGATAGACTCTCTACCGGTTATTCAAACATTCGCTATGTTACGCATCGTCGCTACCCCCCCCCCTGCTTGTTATTAATTCGCTATAAGCGGATTATGTCTCTAATTGCCGCCTGTGTCATTTGGTTCACGGGGGTGACATCAGCGAAGGAGGATGCCTCGATAACTGCGCCGCAACAGGGAGTGGAGCTCCTCTTCCCGGCTGGCACAGGGAAGCAAGCGAAGGGCGCCAAGCTCAGCAAAGAACAGAGGAAGGGGGCGTCCCTGCTCAAGAAGCTGAAAGCCATCGAAAAAGGCGGCGACGTCAATGCCGTAGACAAGCTCGGACAGACCGCCCTC
>CANRKR010000058.1 GCA_947631275.1 uncultured Akkermansia sp. | reverse complement strand
GCTTCCTCCCCACCCCACGTTACCGTGACGCAGTTGCCTTTGGCTATTTGATTCCGCCCTGTCAGCGGCTCTTGGGGACTTTCACCCCAGTTTCATGTCATGCCTGTCGTACAAAACGAAATGCGCCGGGCACGGGATAGTCCCCGCTGCCCGGCGCATGAATGCTCATTCTGTGATGCGATTTATCAGAACATCACGCTGGCTCCTGCTCCAACGCTCCATGTGTTGGAGCCCGAGCGCAGGTCTGCCTCTCCGTTGACGTAGATCGATGTGCTGCTGCTCACAGGCACACTGACGCTCGCACCAAGCTGCGCCCCCACAGCTCCCGTCTCCGCTGAGCGAACGCGTCCACTGCAGCCGCGGTCTCCAAGGAACGAGACATCCGCCTCGCTGCGCCGATCTCCCATGTCCACCGCTACATTGGCCCGCATCTCCAGCACTGCTGCCCGACCAAACGCCTCCTCCCCGCACTGAGACAGGAAACGCGCACCAGCTGTCAGCATCGTCAGGGTCGATTCCTGTTCCCCAACATGCAGCCCAGCATCGCCGGCTCCCCCCTCATCGTAGCCATCCATCTTCGTCGTGACGAGCGACACGCCGATCACCGGCTGCAGGATGCTGCTCTTCTGCTCATTGAGCGCGATATCGTACGCCAGTTCATAGGCAACGCCGAAGCCGGTGCCGTTCGTACTGCCGTTGGTATCGTAATCGACCACATAGGGAGCAACACCGCCGCGGACGGTGCGATTCAACTCCGCATCCGACAACCCCACCGATGCTGCGAAGCTGTGGTGGAAGTTCCCGCTGCGGTGGTGCGCATACAGGTTCACGTAGTATGTATCCAGATCGCCCTCGGCATAATCTACCGAATCGACTTTCAGATCGCCGTATGAAGCGACGAGGGAGAGACCGATGGTGGTGGCTCCTCCCTGCAGAGCTTTCTCCACGCCCACGCTGGCTCCCCACGCATTATGCTCATAGCCGGATTCGTCTCCATCACGATCCAGATTGCTGCTGCCACCCATGCCTTCCATCCACACGCGCATACCCTGGGAAGAATCGGTAGCACGCGCAGCTTCCCGCCCGGCGCGAGCCGCCTGCGAGGTAGCGCGGGAGAGTTGTCCGCGCATGGCATCTCGCTGGGCAGCTCCCAACGCCGGCACCGAACTGCCAGGCACGGCGGTCATGAGCCTCTGCGCTTCACTCCTGGCCACGGCCGGATCGATGTCAGCCTGCCGGATGAGCATCTCTGGGGTTCCGGACTCAGTGCTCATCGCAGCCATGGCCACTGCCGGCTGTTCCCCTTGCCCGATCCTGGCCAATCCCTCAATGGCGCTGACTACTTTTTTAAGCTCCGAGGATGATGGGAGGTTCCGGTTCATGGCATGGTAGAGCATACCTGCGCCAGCCTGCATGTTCCAGGAAGTCGCCAGAGGTGCAAAGATGGTATCAGGATTGGACGCCCCAGGAGTATCTGTCCCAGGCGTGTCTGTCCCCGGTGTATCTGTCCCCGGTGTATCTGTCCCCGGTGTATCTGGCTCGGGGTTATCCGGAATCGGATCGATGGGGTCATCCGGGAGGTCGGCAACATCTCCGGCTGCCACGTAAAGTTCAACCTGACTTCCCCCCTTCTTTTCAACCATTAGATACGGATCCTCATATCCATTCACGGTTACCGTTACATTCTCCTTAAGCCATTTGTTGAGCTCATCCTCGCTGTTTTCATCCGTATATTGCTTCAACAGGGAGAACTCCGTGTATTCGCCGTATCCCGTCTCTTTATACCCCATGGACGTAAGAACGATGCCCTTGTCCGCCTGAATAAGTATCTGTTTGAAGTCCCTGCCAGGACTCTCGGCAAATTCCACATGGACAGCCAGCTTAGTAGTTGTGTCATTCCACGTAGTGGTGGTCAGAACTATTGTCCCGGAAGCCGTGATCTTCGCCCCCGTCTCACCCTTACCGTACTTCATCACTAATTTCGACCGATCCTCCATGAGGAAACTAAAACCTCCCCGTTTGACGACGGGATCGTCAATCCCTGGATCCCAAACATCAGCAGGATCAGAATCATCCTGTTGCCAAGGATAGATTCCAACCGAGACTTTAGTGCCAGCCTCAATCAATAGTGTATCTGTTATGGCAGGAAGTGACGCAGATGGAAATTCGTCACGAAGATGGGAGTAATATGAAATATTGTATGAGTCCCCCAATTCTATCATTTGGAACTCGTTCTTTGAGCCATCAAGAACGACATTTCCCCAACATGTTGACAACTCGGTTTCTTCTGCAATCACGTTTTTAAGAGTTTGTTCTGCCGACATAAAAGCCCCGTGTTCTCCGGCATCATAGCCTAACTCCCTAATGCCTGTACCCTCGACGTCTATCCAACCTTTTCCCTCCACAGTTCCCTCGAATGTGCCGCCAATCCCGAAGATAGAGATTTCCCCGTCATACCGATTTTCAGGAAGATATTCAGTAATTCCGTCAAATCGCAAAGTTCCCTTCCCCTCCAGAGCAAAGCAAGTTACATCGCCCCCTGCAACAAGCTCTCCTCCTTTTTCAATTTCGATTGTTGGAAGCATGTTTGCGCAATTTAACATAAGCGTCGCCCCTTGTTTCACAACAACCGCGCCACCCCCATCCCCAAAAAAATCAGGGCTGGCAAGGAAACCGCCCGCTCCACCCAATTTGGACTCACCAGCAGCAAAGATAACTTTCCCACCAGAACAGCTAAAGTGAATGTAATGTTCTGGGTACCACCATTCACTCCCCGGATCCTCTGGATCCTGATGGCTCGCGACTGCGTCGTATATGAGTCCGCCCGTAACGGTCAGACTACTTCCTTCCTCTACGTCAATGTAATGATCAACGCCACCATCCAGCTTCAACTTTTGGTTCAGAGTTCCGTCTCCATCCTTCACCGTGATCTTGACTGAACCCTTAGGAGTCTCTGTCAACTGTTCAAGGCTTGAGGGTTGATCATCCACAGTCACGGTGACCGTACCGAACGCCATTGTGCAGCACAAAAGCGCCGCCAGTAGGGCATTGCGTAAAAGATGAGGTAAATGAAGTTTCATAGGAATTGTTTTTGTTGTACGAATTTCCCCTCCGCTCTCATTGCGTGTCCATGAAAGCTTCGGTGCAGAAGACGTATATCTCTTTCCAAAAGAGATGCGCTCTTTCTAATCTCATCGTTTATTGACAACAAATAACTTAAAGTGTTTATTCGTCCTGTGTTTTTCCGTCCTCTCCAAAGCATGTTTTCTCTGCTTCTTTTTCACAAGTCGTGCAAAGTCATATCTTTTTGAAAAAAAGACTGGACATCTCCTTTGGAAAGAGATTCACACACTAACAAAAACGTTAAAATCTTACTATCAAACAAAAATATAATATTTAGCAAAAATATCAAAAAAATCACCAAGGCTCGATGCCTCAAAAGAAACGGTCACCCAACGGCATAGTGTGTTTCACTAGTTTCCCTGATCTCAATGCTTCAAAAAATCTCGTATTCGCGCAAAAATTTTCCATCTAGAAAGTAACTCCATTCTTTCTTGTTGACTCATTTTGAGTGGTATATGGTTGACGTTATCCCTCTATTTTTGAGGCATTGCGCAGTGCAGAATTTTTTCTTTTCAAGTCATTGTCGGTGTGGTAGAGTGAGCACACGTCCACCTGCGTTTCCGACGCTGTTCGGTGTCCGATGCGCCGGGTGTATCCCACCCATTAATTATGGCTATTGACCCAAAACTGATTGAGGAACTTGACGAACGCCGTCGCAAGATTATGCTTTCCGGTGGCGAGGAGAAGATTGAGAAGAGGCATGCCGCCGGGGATTGCACGGCTCGGGAGAGACTGGACTTTTTGTTTGACGACGGCTCTTTTATGGAGTTCGGCATGCATACGCGACATCATTGCCACAACTTTGGATTGGACAAAAAGGATATTCCTGCGGAGGGCATCGTGGTGGGCGTGGGTTTGGTGGACGGCAGGCCTGTGGCGGCGAGTTCGGCAGATTTTATGGCGCAGGGAGGTTCGCTGGGGTACATGCACGCCCTGAAGATCGAGGATGCCCAGCGCTACGCGATGAAGGCCGGTATCCCAATGATTCAGATCAATGACTCAGGTGGAGCGCGTCTGCAGGAAGGGGTGGAATCTCTCGCGGGTTTTGCGCATGTTTTTTACAACAATGTAGCGGCATCCGGCGTGGTGCCGCAGATTTCTCTCATTCTCGGTCCTTGCGCCGGCGGTGCGGCGTACTCCCCGGCGCTTACCGACTTTATCATCATTCGCCAGGGTGGAGCCGCCGGGATGTACATTACAGGTCCGAAAGTCATTGAACAGGTGACTTTCGAACAATGCACGATGGATGAAATTGGCAGCGCTGCTGTGCATGCCTCGGTTTCCGGCAATGCCCATTTTGTGGCGCAGAGTGACGAAGAAGCCATTGCGATTGCAAAGCGTTTGCTGACCTATCTGCCGCCCAACAACACGCAGGATCCGCCGCACGATTTGAATGTGCCGTTGAATGTGGCGGATGACGAGGGGATGAACGATATCATCCCGGCGGATAACGCGACACCGTTGGATATGAGAAAAGTGATTGAACGTCTGGCGGATGAGGACAGCTTCATGGAGGTGCACGCTCAATTTGCGGGGAATGTGATCGTCGGTTTTGCGCGCATTTGCGGCGTCGTAGTCGGCATTATCGCGAATCAGCCTGCGGTGAAGGCAGGGTGTCTGGATATCGACGCCTCCGACAAGGCAGCGCGCTTTATTCGCTGCTGCGATTCCTTCAACATTCCGGTCGTGAATCTTGTGGATGTGCCGGGGTTTCTGCCCGGCAAGCAGCAGGAGCGCGGCGGCATCATTCGTCACGGCGCCAAAATGATTTTTGCTTATGCCTCTGCCACCGTGCCGAAGGTGACGATGATCCTGCGCAAAGCGTATGGCGGGGCGTACATTGCCATGTGCTGTAAGGATCTGGGTGCGGACGCCGTGTTTGCCTGGCCCTGCGCGGAGATTGCAGTAATGGGTGCGCAGGGCGCCATTCCGATTCTCTATGGGCGCGAGCTGAAGGGCATTGAGGATGCAGAAGCACGCGAAAAACGTCGTGCTGAGTTGCTGGCGGACTACACCAAAGCTTTTTATAACCCCTACGCTGCCGCCCAGGTGGGGCAGGTGACCGAGGTGATTAACCCCTCGCAGACTCGCGCGAAGATCGCCCTCACCCTGCGTACGTTGCTCAGCAAGCGCGAAACGCGCCCTGCCAAGAAACACGGCAACATGCCTCTCTGATTTTTAAACACTTCTCCGACCATGCAAGCGTATCTTCTACCATTAGCCGCTGTCGGCAATCTTGACGCCGAGGCTGTGAGCTACCAGATCATGGGGATGTTGGTGGTGTTCTGCTGCCTGAGTTTGCTCAGCATCATTCTCTCTATTTCCGGCGGCGTTGCGATCCGGATGGAAAACAGGAGACGTGCAAAACAAGCGGCGCTCGCGGCTCAGGTTCCTGTTCCTTCTCCTTCCCCGTCTCCTGCCGGAGAACTTTCCCCCGCTGCTGTGGCTGCACTCGCCGCGGGGATTTATGATGCCGCTTCCTCTTCCATCACGCCGGAAATCGTCGCTGTCATTGCCGCCGCGGTTAAATTCACTGTCGGTAGCGAGGCGCGTGTGCTCTCTATTCGACCCGTGGATGCCGGCTATGCGCAAAGCGGTCGTTCCGCCATCATGAGTTCCCATCTACCGAAGCGTGGTTGAAGTTTTCCTTACTTATCTTTCAAAACCTAACACAAATATTCACCATGAAACAACTCCGAATCACTGTAGCAGGACAGATTTATGATGTCACTGTAGAAACCGTCGGCGGCAGTGCGCCGACAGCGGCAGCTCCTGCCCCTGTGGCAGCGCCGGCTCCTGTGGCGGCTCCCGTGCCAACTCCGACTCCGGTCGCAGTACCGGCCCCGGCGGCAGCTCCCGCCGCCGCTTCCGGTTCCGGCACTCCCATCCCGAGTCCGCTTGCGGGCAAGGTGGTGAGTTTGGATGTAAAGCCCGGCACGGCCGTGAAGGAAGGAGACCAGGTGCTCACGCTGGAGGCTATGAAGATGAATACCGTGATTTACGCCCCGAAAGCCGGCACGGTGAATTCGTTCTGCGTGGCGCCGGGTGATACGGTAGCCGAGGGACAGCCGCTGGCTTACCTGAGCTGATTTTTCCCCTCCCAGTGAAGGGGCGGCGGATTGCGTCTCGTCTCTTCTCTCTTTCCTCTCTCGCTATGCAGGAATTCATCAATTCATTCGCTGATTTCATCACGGGCATGGGGTTATTTGCCATGACCTGGCAGATGTACGTCATGTGGGGCGTCGTGCTGGTTCTGCTCTTCTTTGGAGTGGTCAAGCAATTTGAACCGCTGTTGTTGGTGCCGATCGCCTTCGGGGCGCTCATTGCCAACATCCCGGACAACGGTATGGTCATTACTCAGGCTCAGCGGGAGGTCGTTTCCATTTCCGATGATCACAAGGTGCAAACCGCTGTCATCAATGACGTGGGGTTCATCTCCGGCACGGCGGCGCCCTACAAGGATTCTTCTCCGAGCATGCAGGATACGACGGCTCTTTCACCGGAGGAAAGAGCAAAGTATGAAGCGGCGATGGCCGCGCCTATGCGGGTGGAGCCGCTGGTGGATGAGCATGGCAAGCCTGTCAAGGGAGCAGTGAAGGTTACCGGCCAGACCCCGCAGAAGTTCATGATCATTGGCTTTAACTCCGGACTTTTCGACTTCCTCGGGCAGGGCATCAAATGCGAGATATTTCCGGCGCTCATCTTCATGGGTGTGGGGGCGCTCACAGATTTCGGGCCCCTGCTTGCTTCCCCGAAAGCTCTCCTCCTCGGCGCTGCGGCGCAGGGGGGCGTGGCATTCACCTTCCTTGCGGCCATGGCGCTGGGCTTTTCCAAAGGCGAGGCTTCGGCCATCGGCATCATCGGTGGTGCAGATGGTCCCACCTCGATTTTCCTTGCCAGCAAGCTTGCGCCGCATCTGCTGGGCGCCATTGCCGTGGCGGCATACACTTACATGGCTCTCGTGCCGCTCATTCAGCCGCCGTTCATGAAGCTTTTCACCACAGAAAAACAGCGCAAGATCAAGATGCAGAGCCTTCGGCAAGTATCGCGCGGAGAGAAGCTCTTCTTCTGCTTCGTGGTGACGATTCTGACCATTCTGATCTGCCCGGATGCGGCTCCACTACTCGGTATGTTGATGCTTGGCAACTTCTTGCGGGAATGCAAGGTGACGGAGCGCCTCGTCTCCTGCGCTCAGAATGAACTCATGAACATCACTACCATTCTGCTGGGAGTGTCCGTGGGTCTCACGATGCAGGGCGGGCGTTTCCTGCAGGTGGAGACGCTGCTCATCATTGGGTTGGGGGTTGTGGCTTTCGCTGTAGCGACGGTGTGCGGTCTTCTTTGCGCACAGTTGATGAACCTGGTGCCCGGCTGGAGCAAGCATCCGGTGAACCCGCTGATTGGCTCGGCCGGCGTTTCTGCCGTCCCCATGGCGGCCCGCGTTTCCCACAACGTGGGCCAGCAGGCGGACCGCACCAATTTCCTGCTCATGCACGCCATGGGACCGAATGTGGCGGGTGTCATCGGTACCGCCGTCATCGCCGGCTACTACATCACCACCCTCAGTGGGCATTGACGATATCTTTTTCCTCACTGCCTGGTCATAGCCTTTTTTCTGACTCATTTCTGTCGCCTTTGATCTCACCCCGTGTGGGTGGGTCAGTCTTTCTCGAATCAGAATTCCGGGCGGGTAAAAAATTGACATGATGAGTAAAAATTTGTTAACATGCCCCAGCGTATGAAGTGGAATCTGATCGCATGGCTCTTGAGTCTCCCCGTTTTAGCCAACACGCCGGCCGAAGAACCGATACCCTATGATTCTTCGCCATCTCTCGGCGGCAGTATTTGTTTCATAGCGGAGCTCGCTCCTGTTGCTGAGAAGAAGGAGACGAAGTCAGAGGTACCTCCGGAGCAAATTCCTATGCTGGAAAAGCAAGCTGAATTTTTTGCTCGCCTTGCTGATTCAGCCAGTTGTGTGTGTGTTGGTTGCTCGACGATGTCTGATCCACGCTGGAAAGAAGCTCTTTTGCAGGCTGCCCAGCAGCCAAGATTGAAACTGCACGATAGTGCGGTGGAAAGTGAGGCAGAAAATTTGGTATACCCCGCTGAGGGGAAGCTTCCATCGGTTGAGGATGCTATTCGTGCCTTGCAGCGAGCCTCTGCCGGGGGAAAGCGCCTTATTTTGCACGTGGAAGTAGGGACTGATGGTACCGTGCGCCCTGAAGTGCCCGATCTTCTCAAACGCCTGGGTGACTGGCGTCGTCTGCACGTTGCCGCTTTCGAGCACTGTTTCCCTGTTCCGTCTGTCTCTCTGCCGGATGGTTGGTATGCTACTATCGTCGGGGAAGACACCTATATTTTCCCTCCGGCGCTGAAGCCGAAGAAGGACGTCATCCTGCGCATTCCTGCACATGAAATTGATACCGTCGTAGCTACCGTCCTCGGACAGCCGAACCTCATTGTGGCTACCGAACGGGTAGAAGAATCCGGCAAAGATGAGCCAAAAGCTTTTATGCAAATGGTTTTCCCCATGGCGAGCTGGGATTCAGCCCCGGAGGGTCTGCCCGTCTTCAAGCTCATCAACGCGCAGTAGAAGCTGCGCCGGAACGGGCGTATTCCCTCTCTCATCACGAAACCTCGGAGATCAAGGAACGAGGCGTTGACAGAGACGAGGAAGCGATTAGCTGCGCCGTCGCGTCGCTGCCAGATGTCCGTACGCCGTGTTCGGAAACTCATTTGCCACGCGAGCGAGGAGGTCTTTTGCCTCCTTCCTGTGCACTTCCTCCTTTTGCAGAAGAGTGGCAGCGCGCCACAGCAGCATCGCCCGGTCGGCGTCGTGGCGCACACTTGCCGCGCCGCGTTGCAAAACATGAGCCGCGCGAGGAATATCATGAGCTTCCATCTCAAGTGCGCGGGCAAGTTCAAACCAGGCACGGGTACGAGACGGATCGGCGAGAACGAGTTTTTCAAGTTCCGGAATGAGATCGGCGCGGTGCTGCGAGAAAATTGTAGCCGCCAGAGAAGCGATAGGATCGTCCTGCGGCAGGTAACTGCCGGCATAGAGACGTTCGCTGATTGCTTGTGCCCAGAGTGGGAGTAACCAGCGTCTGAAAACAACCCCCTGGACGATTGCCATTACGGCTAATCCTCCAAGCAGCATGGCGAGTGCTCGCAGGGTGTGCTTCTCCAGCTGCGGTTGCACGAAAAACAGCGCCCAGCCTAAAAAAACGTAAAGCGGAATAAGTCCAACGATGAGCTGGCACAGGCGGCGTATCATTTTTTCTTCTCCGGGATATCATCCATCTCCAGGTAATCCAGCGCTATGGTGCGGCGGTCATTCTGCGGGTTGCGCACTTCGATCTTCATCTGCTTGAAAAACCAGGAGCCGTCGGAAAGTCGTTGTATGGAAGTGATGGAAAAACGTTTCTTGAGTTTGCCGTCGGCGCCGTAGCCGTCTATCTGCCAAACCGTGCCGTTTTCCTTATCAATCCACATGCGAACGGTGGCAAATTGTCCTGTCCCTGGGGAGGGATTGGACGCCTGCACGATGGAACAATCTCGCCCCTTGATGCGTGAATCTGCAGAATCCGATAGGATGCTTCCTCCCTTCCAGTAGAGAAAGCGCAGGGAGAGGTCCTCGTACGTGACATCAGTCCCGGCGATATTCTGAGCGTAGTTGGCGGGGGACATCACAATCGCTTTGCCGTCCTTCACCAGCATAAGACGGGTTTCTTTACTGCCGATGTGCACATCAAAACGTTCCCAGACATCTCCCCGCTTGTACTGGAAAGCAATGGTATCTCCCCGGGCGCTCAGACTAAAAGGGACACGAGTGGCCCCCTTACGGATGGTACCGAGTACATCTCGGCTGCCTTGGCTCGTGAGCGCCGTGCGCATTTCCCTGAGCAACCCATCGGCGTTGTCCGGCTCTGCATACACCGTTCCCATGGATGCCAGACTGACAATAAGGCATAAAAATTTCCTCATGCTCCGAGTTTAGCATATTTCCGCCACCGTAGCAAGCACTCCGCAAAACCGGCCGTGACAACAACCACATGCGTCCCAAGAAAAAATATAAAGAGGGGAGAGAGGGGACAAAAAAAGGAAGGTTGAATTGTTTCCTCA
>CANRKR010000057.1 GCA_947631275.1 uncultured Akkermansia sp. | reverse complement strand
GAAAAAACAGGGAAGGTTGTCTCCGCCACCACGGTGACGGATGAGGATGAACTCATGATTATGACATCCGCCGGTCAATCCGTGCGCATCAAGGTGAACACCATTCGCGAAACCGGTCGCGCCACACAGGGAGTCAAACTTGTTACGCTCAATTCCAAGGAGTCTATCCAGGATATCTCCCTTGTTATTCCCGATGACGAGGAGGAAGAGGAGGATGTTTCCGATGCTCCTGGAAATAAGGTCGAGGCTACTCCTGCTCAGGAGGACGGGAACGAATGAGAACTCTCAAGACTCTGTAACTAAAGCCCCAGCGATTTCTCCGCCGGGGCTTCCATTTTTTCATCTGGTGCAATTTTACGATGATGTGAGCATTGAATGTTGCATTTCTTTTTGTGATCTATAGTCATCAATTTGTCTTGGTTTTCCTCTTGCGTATTGAGCCCGCCGTATTAAAATATGAGCGTAAAACATGAGAAGATGAGGCTGATGGAATTATGCAGGAGCTCGAAACCATGGAGAAAAGTGATATGAAAGAACAGGAGGAAGAGTATAAAATACCTCCGTTTGGACTGATTAATTATGAGCCGATTCCGGAAGAAGTTCGAGCCTGGAGAGAGGAAGAAGTTCGGAAGATGCAGGCTGTTTTAATGGATACTTTTGAGGCATTCCGCGTGGCTGTGAAACCGGCGGGCATAGAACGTAGTTCGGATGTAACTCGTTATAGGTTTGTCCTTCCCGTTGGCAAAAGCATGCTGAATGTTACTCGCTTGAAAAATGATATCATGGCGGCCACTCAGAATTTCAGAGTGAATATCTTAGCTCCCATTCCGGGGACGACTTCTTTTGGTGTAGAGTTGGAAAACATTGAACGTGAAGATGTTAATTTTCGCGAACTGCTTTTGTCGTCTGATTTTGCAAATCCTCTTCTTCGATTACCAGTAATCTTAGGGAAGGACGTTGTAGGGAAGCCGTTCATTGTTGATATGACGGAAATGGGACATCTCCTTATCGGTAGCACTATTGGCATGGGCAAATCTGTATGTATCAACGACATACTTCTTTCCTTTCTGTATAAATTTTCTCCAACTGAACTCAAGTTTATTTTGTTAGACTTAAAAAATATCGAAATGGATGTATACAAAACGCTGCCTCATCTTGGCATGCCGATTGCTAAGGATCCATCGAGTGCAGTAAGGTGCTTGAAGCTGATCGCACGGGAAATGGAGCATAGATATGACAATGTTTAGACGTGAAGGAGTGACTCATGTTGAAGCGTACAACAGGCGCGTATATGAGAGACATTTAACAGCAGGCAAAACTGGCAGAGTTACGAATTGTTCGCCCCAGGATGAGAGTTCTTGGGGGGAGAAACTTCACCACTTGCCATACATTATTGTTGTGATTAACGAGTTGACAGAAATCATGATGCAAGCGAAAGATGAAGTTGAGTCTCTTTTGGATAATGTTGCGATCAATGCTCCTGCCGCTGGTATTTATCTTGTAGCCACAACACAGTCGCCCCAGAGGCGAGTTGTGACGGAGAGCGTCAGGCATGCTTTCCCAAGTCGGATAGCTCTAAGAGTTAATGAAAAACAGGAGAGTCGTATCTTGCTGGATGCTGATGGTGCGGAAAATCTTATGGAGCATGGGGATGCTTTGTATCGAGGTACGGAAATGAATTGCGGTATGACGCGTTTCCGCTCCGCTATCGTTTCGTTTGATGAAATTTCCAACGTTGTTCGATTTTGTTCTTGTCAACGAACGCAGCACTTTATTGATCATGCTTGCGATCCTGCAATTCGACATCGAGAAGGGGGTTCAAGTAAGAGCGAGGAAGCCGTGCTTGATGAAACTCTGTACGATCGTTGTGTTCGGTTCGTTATATTGGAGCAAAAGGCAAGTACGTCTCTGCTTCAGAGACGTTTTAGCATTGACTATGGATGTGCCGCTAAAATGATGGACATGATGGAGGAACGAGGGGTCATTTCTTCACCGGTGAGAGCAGGTCGGATTCGGAAAGTCATTATTCGTCAGCAATGATGAGATAATCATATGCGGAAGATGCTTTATTTTGCTTTGCAGATATGGAAAAGTCCAAGACACATCCGTATCTCATAATGAAGCAAACGGAATATTTTCCTTGCGTCAGGGTAAGTAGAAAGGTCGTAATGGGAGTACAGAACAATGATACTGCTATGAAAAGAAAATTCTCTTCATCTCGTCCAGCGCTCGGAAAGGGGGCAATTCGGATACTTTGTGCGATGCCTACGCCGAAGGGGCGAAAAGCGTCGATCATGAAGTTGAAAAGATACGGCTAGCAAAGCTGCGTATTGAGCCATGCCTCGGTTGCTGCGCGTGTGAAAAAACGGGCGTGTGTGCACAGCGGGATGATATGGCGATTCTTTTGCCAAAGCTCAAGGAAGCAGACGTCATTGTGCTGGCAAGTCCGGTGTATTTCTATACTCTGTGCGGACGCTTAAAAACTTTATTGATCGCACTCTTCCACTATACCCGTACAAAGGTTTCGCGGGCAAGAAGTGGCAGCTTATCATTTCTGCGGCGGAGGAAGACAAGGAGAATATGCAGCATGCTGTCGGTGATTTCATGGGGTTAATGGAATGTATGGAAGAACCGGTGATCGCCGAACCTATCTATGGTATCGGAGCTTGGCAGCTGGGCGACATTAAGAATAAACCGGAGCTTATTGAGCAAGCTCGCCGTGCCGGGGTCAATGCCTGATTTCTGAGCTTACATGCGCTCATGAGATGGATACCCGTAACTGTGTCTGTTATAGCCTTGCTGACAGTGTTGGCTGCGCGCTCTTTTTGCCGTGAAGAGTCACCTGTTGATCGCGCAAAAAAAGCGTGCGATAACACTCGTGCTGCATGGGGGAATTTGTGGGGCAAACCGGTATTCATCCGTATCATCAAGGAGGAGATGCTGCTGGAACTTTGGGTGCGCTCAACGGATGGCACATGGTCTATCCGCAAAAACTACCCCATCCACACCTTCGGCGGAGAAGCTGGGCCGAAACAAGAAGAGGGTGATGGGCGCGCGCCTGAAGGATTTTATCGCGTGAGGCTTCCTCAACTCAAGCCCAACAGCGATTACCACGTGGCTTTCAACATAGGCTACCCTAATGCATACGACCTCTCACTGGGCCGAACTAGTTCCTTTATCATGGTGCATGGCGATTCAGTGTCCATCGGATGCTTTGCTGTGGGCGATGCCGCCATTGAGGAGATCTACATCATGGTAGAGCGAGCTCTGCGTGCCGGACAGCAGTATGTACCCGCGCAGATCTATCCCTTCCGCATGACTCCACAACGTGTGGAAAAAGAAAAAGAGCGCTCGTACCATGATTTCCTGCAACATTTGTTGGAAGGCTGGGATTTCACTGAACGAGAGAAAAAGCCTTTCCCGGATAGGGATGCGTAAGGCGAAGAATTATTGCGCGTATTTTTGACTGCGTAGCAGCTTGGAGAAACTTTTCCACCGCGTGACAACTCGCTTCCTTTTCGGATACAAAGATGGGAGAGGGTCACTGTTCAAAACGTGTGCCTGGTAAACCTTCCGGATTCGGGTACAGACGTAGTAGTGACGCGAATTTCTGCAAAAGTAGTCAAAAAATAAAGTTGACTTTTACCGTCTTGTGTGCTAGCCATCCCTTGGCTTTGTCCAAAATCTCGATTCCATACCGCCTTCGTGGAATCTTCTGTACACTGACATCACCGAGTCCTCCGGCGTTTTTTCTCCTGGTTGTGTGGAGGGTGTTCTGTTATTTGATGCCGAAATTGAAGCCGCTTTGCCCTTTCCATCTTCCAATACGCGAAGAATACTCGATGGATGTCTGAGTTTCTATTTTTGTAAACATCTTACAAAGAACAAGTTATACTCGATGATATCAATGCTGCTGAATGGCGGTTATATGGTCCGTTTCCATTGATGATTTTGTGATGGGCTCCATACCTGATCGTGCTGACTTCAAAAAAATCTTGACTTCTTGGGGGGGGGGGGTGGAAGTATGTATAACCTCCAATGAGAATATCTTATATGTTATAATACAATCAACCAAAACAATCTATGAGTGCTACGACAGAAAAAGGCAGTATGACAATTACCCGCACCTACCAGGGTCGTGTGACATGGGGAGCTTTTGAGGGACAGAGCGAGGACACAAAGGCTGTGGTCCAAGCTTTGAAGGAGACGCACACATTATTCCAGGATGCCGTGAACTACCATTTGGTTGCGCTTGCCGGCATGGCTCGTAAGGAGGAAACAGGGAAAGGAGACATTACGAGTGTATTCCGAGCACAAGTGGAGGCCTTGTGGGTGCAACGCGAGAGCGATCTCAAAAGTTCGCTTTACCGTTCTTTCCGACTGAAAAAAGACATGGATTTTGAGGAATTTGTAGGACGGCACATCTTTAACGGGTGTGAGAGACCTGACATGCTGCCGAGCGTGTTGGAATATATCCTCAAAGAAACAAAAAAGGGGGATAATGCGATTCAGCAGGGAGGGCGTAGTCTGTTGCCCAAATTGTGTTGGAGGGGATATACCGGCACCTTTGAAGGTGACGAGACTCGCAAGAAGAGACAATTTCTGTACGAGACGTTGAGAAATGCGGATAGCATCCCACAGAGCAAACTAAAAAAACTGGCGGAAGATATGGATATTGTCTGGGCGGGTGTGCCGACTAAATCTAAGGCTGAGCATCCGGGGAAGGTTCTCTATTGGGATGAAAAAAACACGAGGAAAAAAGTGAAAGAGGAAATGGAGGATCTGAAAAAAATTGTGCAGAGTAAGACCAATAGGAATTGGGAGAAATGGGCGCAGGAACAAGGAATCAATTTGGAAGAGCAAATTGAGCTTGCACTCGGGGAGGACGATATCGAGAAGAGAGATAACATACGACTTTTTGCAAAATGCGCGAAACCTAAGAAGAACCTCAAACCGGCGGCAGTTTTTTTCATGTACTATCCGAGTCAAATCTCGGCAGCCCTGTTGAGAGTGCAAATGGAAGCATTGGGTGTTTCATCGGTGGACCCAACGGCCTCGCTGGAGGATTCTGTGCCACTTGCCCGAGGAAGCAGAGGCTACGTGTATCCCGGTTTTACCGGTATTTCGGGGATGTGGGAAGGAGATATGAACGCCGGGGAGATGTACGAAAAAGAGTGGGACATCCTCGCATTCAAGGAAGCATTGAAGGTCCTCCACAGTTTCCGTCTGAAAACGGAGGAGCGAAACAAGGAATTGGAAATTCTCCTCTCAGAGGTACGCTACATGGAAGGAGAGACGGATACCATCCAAACAAGTAGTGATTCTGAAGAAGATGATGAAGGAGAGAGTAGAGACGACAAGCCCGTCGTTTTGAAAGGTGATCCCCGTTATGAGCGACTTCTGCAGGTGCTGGAAGAGTTCCGGCAGCGTGAAGAAGATAGAGAATACACATTGACGGAACGAACGCTCAAGCACGTGGAAAAATTGGTTGCAGAATGGAAAGAACGCTTATCACATTGGGAAGGGGCGAACGATGAGGAAATAACGAGAGAACTCATGAAGATCACTCGAAAGAATACAGCTTCTGACGATGACTCCCATGAAGGGTCTCTCCCATTGTACGATGCCTTGTGCAGACCTGAGAATCGTTGCATATGGGCGGAGGAAGCGCCAATTGGCAAAGAGAAACGGGCAAAAAATATCTTACGAGCGTATTCTGCCTTCCAGGAGAGGAAGAGAAAGATCGAGCAACTGAGTCGTCCGGTGAGAGTATCAGCAGCCCACCCGGAACACTCTCCCCGAGCTTTCACATACTCTGACTTTAAATCATGCGGACCCGACAGAATTCGCAACTACTGCTTTACTAAGGGTAAAGAGGCAGAATTGCAGCTGGCGGTCATGAGTAAGAATGAGCAAGAAGAGTGGGGAGCATGCGTGGTTCGGGTAAAATACTCTGCCCCGCGTTTGGTCCGGGATCAGTTGGGAACTGATTCTGCGCATTGGCTCACTTCAACAAAGAGCGACGTGAAAAATGAAGTATACCCGTGGTTGCAACCTATGATGCAAGCTCTTGGTCTTGAGCAAAGAGCATCCCTCAAGAAGACCCCGGCGATTACTTTGGCTTTTTCAGTAAAAAATGGGAAAGAGAGCGCTCTTTTGAACTTCCCTGCAACACTGGACGTAAGCCCCATGGTTCAACAAATAGGCAAGCAGGCCCTTTGGAATAGGCAATTTGTGGGAACGAAGGAGAAACATATGTACCTACACTGGCCGAGTACATGGGGCAATAATCAAGGAATCCCGTGGTATCAAAACGCTGAGGTGCGAGAGAAAGGATTTGACGTGTTGAGCGTGGATCTGGGACTTCGGTACGCGGGAGCATGGAATCTGACGCATGTGCAGTGTCATGCGGATTATGAAAAGCTGACCGGGAGATGCATAGGGATTGCCGAAGGCACGGTTTGGTATGGTTTTCCTAAAAAGCAAGGCCTCTTCCGTCTTGATGGCGAAGGAAATAGCAATAGTCGCGAAGAACATCAGTCTCCTCGGGGAGTGCGCTCCGCGACAAAAGAGGAACATGAGAAAGCTCGTGAGTTTATTCTCAGTCTTGACCAGAATGCTCCCATAGATGAGAAGTTCTGCGAGGAAATCGATTCCGGAGAAATGCCGACAATTTTGGAACTGCGCAACAGGTTGCTTTGGATATTCAGACGTTTCTTGAACAGATTCCGTTTCATCCACGCGTGTTCTGTTGATCTGCGTGATCCGGCAAAGGCGAACTCAAGCATGAAAGAACTCTGCTCAAAAGACGGACAACAGAGGTTGAGCTACATTCCCGGGTTGGTCGATGCTTGTCAAACCGGGCAAGCTGCTCCAATCCTGGACCTCCTGGATCAATGGCTGATCAAGTGGCGCGCGCACTTGCCGCGAAAAGCGGAGCAACTGACGAACATGATTCTCCCTCGTCGTCGAGGAGCATGGGTATGGAACCCCTCCATTCAGCCCGGAAAAATCGGAAGTGGCATCATGTCGATTGCTCTCGATACCGAGGGAAAGAACCACAGCAGGCAGCATATCTTCCACTCAGGTGGCTTATCGATACAACGCATTGTTCAGATAGAGAAATTGCGTCGGGTATTGCAGTCTATGTCGAAGTTACTTTCCGTATCCCCGGGGCAAAGGTACGAAACTGTCAGAGGGATCGAAGTCCAAGATCCGTGTCCTGAGATATTGGACAAGTATAACCTCATGCGGGAAGATCGCGTCAATAAGATTGCGCACCTGATTGTGGCGCAGGCTCTCGGTTTGCGACTTCGTAGTCCACGTGCCGGGAAAAATCCACCGGGGAAAGATGAGATACATGGTGAGTATGAGAAGATTCCTGGACGGAACCCGGTGGACTTTGTTGTTCTGGAAAATCTCAGCTCGTACAGGACAAGTGTTGGTAAAAAGAAGAACGAAAATCATAAGCTTATGCTTTGGTCACACCGTCAACTGGTCGATAAGGTTAAGCTATTACTTGAAGATGTCTTCGGAATACCCGTTCTCTTTGCCCCCGCTTCATACACTTCGCGTTTCGATTGTATGAACTCGGCGGCGGGTTTTCGTATGGAGCGTCTTTCAGAACATATCCTGAGTCGGGGAAAACTCAAAGACGAGCGAATTTATAGCGTGTACAAGGAAATTCATAACAAGTTGCGGGAACGCGAGAATGGTTCAAAATACTCACTCTACATACCTGTAGATGGCGGTGAATACTTTGTCGGCTACGGGGAAAAGAGGGAGGAGCTGCGCGTGCGCCACGCGGATATGAATGCCGCGGTCAACATAGCGTGGAGAGCTCTTGCTAGTCCCGAAACTGTGGAGCTTCTCCATTCGGTAAGGGTAGAAAAAAATAAAATTGCAAGAGGAACAATCCGCGGCAAGGCGCTCTCAAAAATATGTAGCCTGGATACAATTGAACCTGCCTCTGACGGAAAAAGAAACGAGGATTTCACGGCATTCTACTTGCGCCCGAAATTAATCAAACTTGATCCCGTGTGTTATTTGAGAAGGCAAAAAGAAGAAAAGCTTGCAATGACTCGCGGTTACCTGCTGTGGAAGAGGAATTCTGAGGCTCGCCAGTGGCAGATGTGTCACCAAATTAATTTGCGCATGTTGGAAAAAATTGGAATGAACACATCTTCACTACAGGAACTAATCGACAGCAATCGTGATGGAATCTCCTATTGATAAAGGACAGGAGGAGGCTGCTCCGCTTATGCCCATTCGCCGTGTGCATAATTATGCATACTGTCCCCGTTTGTTCTATATGCAATGGGTAGACGGGGTATTCGTCCCTAACGCCGACACAGTACTCGGCGACACTGCTCATCGCCGGGTTGACGAACCACAAACTATTCCCGAGACGGCAGCATTTAAGGATATGGGAGAAATCCGTTCTCTGTCTCTAAGTTCCGAAGAACTTGGATTGAGTGGTGTCATCGATTTGGTAGATTTTTTGACCGAAGGGTGTCGGATCATTGACTACAAAAAAGGAAATCCTCGCAGGAACGAACAGGGAGATTGGAGCGTTAAATACAATGATGCCATTCAATTGGCGGGGTATGCCTTGCTGCTTCGTCAACACGGCATCCGAGCACTCATAGGGGACGTGTATTATGCGGAAGCTCGTCGGCACGTGACTGTTGAATTGACGGAAGACTTGCTGGACGAGTTCCGCCGAGTCCACAAAGCCGCTCGAGAGACGGCTGAAAGAGGAGCGTGCCCGGATCCCGTCTGTGATTCGCGTTGCCTGTCCTGTTCTGCGTATCCCGTGTGCCTTCCCTTCGAATCACGATGGTGGAAAGCCCGACGAGAAGAGAAGAATCAGTTGCCTCCTCGCGCTCCGATGCCACCGGGAGATCCGGGTGAAATTCTTGTCGTCCAACAATTTGGTTCACAGGTTCGCTTGAGTGGAGGAGAAATTCAGGTGTTTCTCAACGGCGAGCAGGTCGCAGGAATACCTACACATCAATTATGTGAGGTCTGTTTGTACGGAGCAATTCAAATTACAGCTCAGGCTCAACAAATGCTCATGCAGGAGGGAATCCCTTTGGCTTGGTTCTCTCCTGCAGGACGCTTTATCGGGATGACGCAAGGAGTCTTTTGCAGCGGCGTGGATGCGCGCATGGGACAGTACGCCCTGTACAGGGATTCAGCGCGTCGTTTGTATTTGGCATCAGAAATTATACGGGCCAAAATCCATAACCAACGTGTCGTTTTGATGCGCAATGGTAATGCAAATGATGCAGACATAAAGAAATTAGCTTCTCTGCGCGACTCGTGTAAACTGCAACCTAATCTGCTTTCTTTGCGTGGCGTTGAAGGCACTGCCGCATCCATTTATTTTTCAAACTTTTCTTCGATGATCAAAAGTAGATTCTCTTTTGATTTTAACGGACGGAATAGACGACCACCTCGAGATCCAGTGAATGCGCTACTATCTATGGCATATTCCATACTAGTGAAGGAGCTCACCGGTGTAGCTCATGCCGTAGGGCTTGATCCCTTTTTGGGATTTTTTCATAGCCCTCGTTATGGAAGACCTGCCCTATCTTTAGATATGATGGAGGAATTCCGTCCACTCATCGCAGATTCTACAGTTCTTTCTCTCCTTAACCGATCTGAAATCGCTCCCGGTGATTTCACGAATACCTCCAAGGGAGTCTTCCTGTCCGATACCGCTCGTCGTCAATTCTGGCGCGCTTGGACTCGACGCATGGATACGGAGATTACCCATCCTTCTTTTGGCTACAAAATGTCATATCGCAGAATGCTGTCCGTTCAAATGCGGCAGCTGTGGCGTTTCTGTCGAAACGAAGTCCCTTCATATTCAGGTTTTACTACCAGATGAGCGTCAGACGTCGATATATTATCTGTTACGATATTGCTGATCCTAAGCGCCTATACAGGACGGCAAAAGTGTGCGAAGCATACGGGTATCGCATTCAATTTTCTGTTTTCGAAAGTGCATTGGATTCTATGATGCTGGCAAAACTATGTGCTGATCTTGAGAATATTATTCATCATGATGACGATCAAATTCTTATCATCGATTTGGGCCGAGATGATTCTTCTACTCCTTTCCATATTACTTCACTCGGTGTTCCGTACATTAAAAAGTCCAGAATTACAATTATTTGATTGACTCCTGTCGCTCTTTATGCTAGGAAAGACTTGGCTTCGTCCAAAACCTCGATTCCATACCGCCTTCGTGGAATCTTCTGTACATTGACATCATCGAGTGCTCAAGTGCTGCGCTTTCTCTTAAGTCGCACTCGCGGCACTTGTTTATTAGAGTGTTAGACGAGAATCTCAGACCGATTTATCTACCCTTCCCTTTAAGTGGCAAGAGGTACTCGCAGAGCAGTCCGTGTACTCCTTTACGCAAGGACATTACACGATTTGCAGTTGCACTCGATGATATCAGTGCTACCGAATGGCGGAATAGCTTGCTGGTGCTGACGGGGCCGAATATGGGTTGCACTCGATGATATCAGTGCTACCGAATGGCGGGTTGGTAAACACCGCAAGATACACCGGAGACTCCCCGTTGCACTCGATGATATCAGTGCTACCGAATGGCGGATCTTTCCCTCCTTTCCACAACCTCTCCCAGCGCACGTTGCACTCGATGATATCAGTGCTACCGAATGGCGGCGTCTCGTCGCCTGTGAGCTGGTCGTTGCTCCCGCGTGTTGCACTCGATGATATCGGTGCTACTGAATGGCGGACCTCCAGATTATCCCGTGCCTCCTCCATGCGATACTGTATCCGCGTAGAGGTGTCCGGGCTGCGTGATGATTCGTTGTGAATCCACCAGCTCTATGCTCTTCTTCAGATTACTCAGGCTCTCCTGCTGCGCTTTGCCTCTTCCTTGCTTGAT
>CANRKR010000056.1 GCA_947631275.1 uncultured Akkermansia sp. | reverse complement strand
CTCCCGCAGTGCGGACAATTAAAAGTCAGCTCTGAATTAACGTGCAGCTTGACAAGTACACCCTCATCGCACAAAATAGGCTCATCGGCACTCCAACCACAGCATTCATACAGTGTCTTGATCATAACACTATTCTGCAACGAGTGTTGCAGAGAACGCAAGGCTGAGGTGCCGATTTTTTATCTTATCCCTTCAGTATCTGTCTCAGCGAATTTGCCGGAGACCCGAAAATAGTTACCTTAGGCATGGAAAGTTTTTCGTTTGTTCCAACCTCAGTATACTCTTTTCTGAGGAAACAATTCAACCTTCCTTTTTTTGTCCCCCTCTCTCCCCTCTTTATATTTTTTCTTGGGACGCATGTGCATTTGATGAGTCCAACTCTGAGCAAAGACTTGCAAATCCTGACTAAAATGCTATGCTCTTGGGTGACCGTTTATTTTGAGGCATTACGCGTGTTGCCTTACGCTCCCGTAACTGTCTGTCGGGACCGCGTCTTTTCTTGGGACGGATGTGAGGGTTCAAGAAGTTCAAGGCGGGCCAGAGTAATTTCTCCAAAACAAACCAAGACTCTATGAATCAAAACACGCAAACGAATTGTTCAACATTGTTCAATGCGTTTGCTGTGGGAGCGTGGAAAGTTTTTCCAGCTCCCGCAGTTGGGCAATTTGCTTCTTTTTTGCTTTGTAAGTGCGGCGGCGCTTGCCGAAGGTTATTTTGCTCATGAGGCGGTAAAAGAACAACCTGCCGAGTGTCGGCTTGATAACTTCGTCGGAAAGAAGGTACGCCCCGTTGAGTTCAAGGATTTTTGCTTTGTCTCTCTCTTGAATATGAAACAAGTAGAGCGTCAGGCAGAATTCGCCAAGATATCCCAGAAAGCGCTTCGCTGCCGCCCTCAGCTGTGTGCTGTCCACCTGCCTGTCCACTTCGGCGAGAATGCGGAAACAGAACTCGCTGTACTCGAAAAAGAGCTCCCGACGCATGATAAACATGTTGCACAGGTACTGCACACTGCTCTGTTCCAGTTTGTCCGCCGCTGCCGCATAGTCTGGGTAGAGCCGCCGTACAGCCTCCAGCAGCAGGTCAAACCATTCACCCTGCTGTCCGGGAATGCACGTGTATTGCTCCCGTACAGTCTGCCGTCCCAGGTTTCGCACATCGTAGGGCTTGAGCGCTACGCAATCCTGTCCCGCCACGCGCTGCATGATAAGCTCATCACGAACATGCTTCATATACGTCGGCGTAACCCATGGAACATGATAGATATGTCCGCCTGGCAACCAGACAGCCTTCGGATTCTCCTCACAATCATCAAACACGAAATGACGGCGGTAGTGCATGAATCCCACGTACTCCGGGTTTCCCGCCGCCTCGTAATTCTTCCACACCCAATACTGTGCCGTCAACTCATTATACTTGTCATTCTCCGTAGAGATGTTCTCTCCCAGATCATCCCGCAGCATCCCCTCAAATAACTCCTCTGCCACCGCACAGCCCGTCTGGATGGGAGTCAAAACATCACTTTTGAGCAACTTGTGACGGTCGTGATAGCTCAGATAGATTTTGATGCTCATCGAGTTTTTTTTATGTTCGTTCCGTCAACTGGTTCCAGAGGCATCCTTTATTCAGCTGACACCATGAGCCTCTCCCCCGATTGGTCTCCTTCGCATTTATTATCTCTACGCTAAACATAAATGTAAAGGCGATTGGATTTCTTTTATAGGCGTGACATTCCATACAATATTTTCATAGTATGTAGGCAGAGGTTCCCATTGAGCCAAAAGAACTAAGAGAAAACTAACCCCTACCCCATGCTGGCGTCAGGTTCGCCCTAGGCGTAGGAGACAGGCTGGCAGGCATCAACACCGCATTGCGCATTTCTTCTCCTGCGCCATGAAATAGATCCCAAGCACCATCAGGAGAAACATCGTCAGGAAAAGAACTGATGAAAAACCATGGTTATTTATTTACATTGCTTACAGGCTGTGTGCATTACAATATCTAATGTGGCATTAGTCATGAACCATCCTATTTACTCTTTCTGTCACTGAGTACCCTCTTTAACTGCTTAAAATCCTCGGGAATATATTCTTCATGCTTTAATAATTCTTTTATTACGATTTTCGTCTTCCGATTCTCTTTTGATAATTCTATGTCTTTTTCTGCGTCTTTAAAAAAAGAGTAACTGTTGATAAGTTCGTGTAAGAGTTTCTTCGCTGGCATTAGAGAAAGCCATTCTCCCTCCCCCCATTTCAGACACTCTGCGTTTCCCTGAAACTGCTTAAGGCTTTTTTCAAAAAGTTTAACCAACCTTTCCTGAGATAGATTCTCTGAAGTAGCATCAATCTTATCGTTAATTTTGGTGCTCTTACATAACGTCTCAAGTGCTATAGTCTTATTTTCATAATGTGATAGTTCTGTCTCACGAGGAATCTTTATCCATTCTTTTTTATTTTCCTCCCGAATTGTTACAATCACATATTGAACAATATGTAAGAAAATATATTTTTGTGCATATTTTAATATCGCCTCCCTTATTTTATCTTCTACTGATTGCTTAGCATAAATACTTTTAGAAAGAAAAACAGGATCAAGAAAGTAACTTTCAATTTCCTTCTTTCGCCAGTATAACAGGTTTGTTTTGCCTTCTACAAAAGATTTCCACGACTCTTCAACTTTCTCATTATCTATAAAATGATCGCGGTCAACAATGAAATAACTTGCAGGCTGAATATTCTTAAAAGCTTCTGCTACAGCGCGAACGTTATATGAAGCTCCAAGATACTCCACTCTTATGTCCAACAGATTCTCCAAAATGAGCATGTCCATAGAGTCTGCATTGCCCTCCACGTATAGAGTTACAGTGCTCCCATTATTAACCTCAACTGAATTGCCTCCTCTTTTTGCTTTCATACGTAATTTTATTGGTAAAGAAATATGCGCCTTTCACTCTCAATCTTTCGTACAATATGCTCCGAATGAGTTGCTATAATGTATTGGTTCTTCGGCGCTAATTCCACAAGTGATTTTATAAACATTCCATGCCATTGTGAATTAAGATGTAATTCCGGTTCATCAATAAGTACAACATAAGGTTCTTTCTTTGTTGTCTCCCATATCAAAAATAGAGTAGATATCATTTCCTTCTGACCAGAACTTAAGCTATCGAAAGGGAAAGAAAGATCTTCATTCTTAACCATTATATCCATTGTACTATCAACGTGAGGAAGAAGCCGATCATACTTCACGTTTGCGTACTTCATGAGTAAACTCTCAAATATCTCCATACTCCTTTGAGGTTCCTTAGTTTCCCCAAATAGACCGGCATCTGTCATGAGATGCATAATGATTTTGTGCTTGAAAACACTAGCGGGCTCTCGCCGATTAATAAATACGTACCTTTCATCCTTTTCTAGATCGTTCTCACTACGTGCTATTAAACCTAAATCCGGATTGCTTTCTTTAATCTTTCTGTAACCGTGAATATAGAGCAATCTGGGGGATATTACGGGTTCAGGATACTCACCTAAAATAACGTTAAGCGCACATCCCTCTCCCAACCTATTTTCTTGTGGATTTTTTGGCGTTACAGAAAACCTCCCATCCTTAGATATAGTCACTTTTACGCGCCGTTCTCCTTCCTTCTCTAGAATGACTCCTTCAATTATTGCCTCTTTAGCTTCCCCTCGAACAACGTTCATTGTCTCTCGGAAGCGAGTACGGAATTCACTGCGAAATCGGAATTGACCTTTTGCCGCAATCACAAGTATTGCGCAGCATTCTAATAAACTCGTCTTACCTATGCCGTTTTTACTACCGATAACGCAAATATCCGCATCTCCCGGAAGGCATATAGAGGGAAATTGCAGATGAAACTTGCTAATTCCTTTATAATTAGAAATAGATATTTCTAGAACGCGAAATAAATTATTCATATGTGATTTTCTTACTATTTTACAGTTTGAGGAAAGATTTTGAGATAGATTTAACTCTTGTTTCAGAGCTCGGCAGTTGTGTCGATTCAAAGTTTTGCATAATTTCAAACTTGATTTCATGTCTAGTAAACAAAGATGCTTCTTCTAAAACACGAACCCATCTTTGGAAAAGCTTGTGCGTCATTGTTATGATGAAATGTGCTCATGAGCTGCGTTACAATGATAGCTCGAGAAAGCTGTGATGCTGCAATAGTATCCTTCATATTTGCCCCAGCTTTCTGAGAATCTCATCCGGCGAGTTGGCATAGTGCGGCGCGTCCTAGAAGTCGAAGCCGTAATTGACACCGAGGAATTGGACACCTGCAGCTTTGGCTGTCTGTTTGTCGCCCTCGGTGTCGCTAATCATCACCACGTAATGCCTCAAAAAAAAGTTACCGAAGTCCGATGCCTTCATTATGCTTTCTTTCTCCTCTCTTTATTACGGTGCACAGCCGGGACGGGTTTGATTTCCTGTGTGTTTTCTATTGATTTTTCGGACGAAGTAGCGCTTTTTATGCTGCTTTCTCCCTCGTTTAATTCGTCATCTCCTTCTAACTTGTGCTCAGGTTCCATTCCTTCAGCAGTATTGGATATAGAGAGAGGAGCAGCGAGACTAATAACTTTCTTTATCGAATCAAAGCGACCGAGCATGATAAGTAGAATTATCAGTAGAACAATTAAAATCGTCGTAACATCCATATGCGGGGCTTTTTTCTCAATACAAGAGAAATATGCTGCATACAAGAAATACAAACACATTACTAGTTGAGCATATCTTGTTGATATATGGAACTTATCGTCCTTACAGAATACATTTTTGTATGGAAAAATTTTTGATGAAATGATCAAAAGCAACGAAATTGGTAAAATTGGCATATTCAAGGAATTTATGCCTTCATGCAGATAGGTTCCCACCATAAAGAGACTTGACAAATTGAATATGATAAGCATTGTCTTAGGTGTCAGCTTTCCAAACTGTTGGTTACCTTCTCCCAACAAAGTAATAATGATTCCATACCCTATCCCAAGAATATTCTCTACTATGTTTAAGTTATCAACGCGAAACCACAATGCTAGGCTCGGATGATTGTCTTGCAAAACATTATCCCAGCGATAAAATACAAGTACGTAAACAAACAAGCTGAATGTAATTGTATATCCCTTATGGGTAGATATAAGCATGCCAATTACTATGCAGAGAAGCCACAAATAGACTTGCTGGATAAGAATTAAAAGCTGTTCGTTTGAGAGAGGTTTACTCCCCTGTATGAGGTCGTGGTAGTTTATTCGTAACGCACAGAAAGCAACGATGGGAGCGAATATCAAGAACGCACTGACGAATATTCCATGGGATTTCGTGTTTATGAATTTATCGAGTTTATTAAGATTTTCTTTTATAACACCCTTTCTCTCACTGATCAAATAAATTAGAAGAGTAAACACTAAAACTGTATATACAAGAATATTTCTGAACGACTCCATGAATTTTGCCTCCTCACTCGTTTCAGAATTTCCAGAGAAAAGGATTAAAATTAAAACCGTAACATAGTACAAGAGTAGTAATACTGTCGAAGTTTTAATAAGAAGTTGCTTGGCCTTGTTCTTCTCCTCGGAAGGAGCTAATTTGGTTTTGGATTGTGTTTTCATGGTAATTAATTGTATTTATAATGAGAGGAAAATCCGTGTCTCAATTCATCTCTGTCGAAAGGGAGCATTAATTGAAACAAAACGTATAGATTTTAATCTGGTGGGTTAATTATGTAGACGACACCCTGGATAGTGCCCTTTTGAATCTTCTTGCTTCGTTTAACAGGTTTTTCGTTGCGTCATATTTTTGTTGATATTTTTTTCGTTTCTCTCCAGAACTAAATGATTTCCTCACGGCATATCTCCATTTCCTAAACCTTAAAATCATGGGATGCTCAATCACATATAGCAGTCTCATCTGTTGAACGTCCCGCTTCACAACGTGAGGGAGTTTTGTTGACAACCTGAAATCAATTAATCGTGCTATAATTTCCTCATAAAATGGTGTGTGTCTCGCATATTCCCACCAAATGTGAGCTTTATCTTCTTCTGGATAGAACCAAGGTTTTTCTCTCCCCGAGTAGTGAATAATTTTCGGTTTCTTTGATGCTTCCTCCCATTCTGATTTATGTTTCATGTCCATGCATGGCACGCTTGTCCTTTGAAAACCGGCTTGGATGGTCTCGTAATTCCACACACTACTAAGTATGTGCACTTTGTTTTTGAAATACATATTCAGCACGTCTTGGTCATGATTGTGAAAGCGTCTGGATTGAGCTAAATCACTAAGAGAATCTACATCGGCCCTTTGTATCACTCTGTTGTTGAAGAGCAATATGCCTCCTTGAATATACAGATTGGGATTCTCAATTCCCAAATCACGAACGGTATAATCATAAAATGGCTTGTGGAAGTGGATTAGTCCATTCCAATGATGACATAATCCCGCAGCAAGGGGTTTATTTCCCATATCAATATCAAAAAGTTTGGCAGGGTCGTCCTCGAAAATGATATCTCCGTCACAAAATAATACTTTTTCTTCATTTTTAAAGAGTTCTGGTATATATATCTTGAAGAAAGTTTCTTTAGACACGTGATGGTGGCATTGAAATTTGTCGCATGGTCTATTCAATGACACAAATTCAAGATTACATGCATCGTTGTCAATGCTCTGAGAAAGGCGAACCTTGTGAGAGTCAGCTATACCGTTTTCCAAAACCCTAATTTCATACTTGTTATTCTTTGAAATTTTCGCCATTAAAGATGTCAGGCAAACACTGAGATACGGTACGTAGAAATCCGAAGAGCTGAAGACTATAAAAGGGGAGGACATATTTATTTGCCTAAATTATTTTTGATCAAAATAATGCCGATATAGTAACTGAGCAAACTCGAAATCATTAATCTCATCTATATCAACAAGAGGAAATTGAGTTTCATATAAGTATGGACTTCTTCCAATTTGGTACCATGCATTTTCTAACATCTCTCGTTTCATAATAAAGGCAGCCCATGCTACTTCAAAGAGTTGAGGCAATTCTTGAGAGATTTTATGCCAATATCCGAAATTGAAATTTATGGGATTTCCTCTTGCGTCTAGCAAATGATGTCGCTGCCGTTTGACAACGACGATAGAATCATATCCAGCATCTAATTCATCATAAATAGACAGCAAGCCTTCAAAATCATTGAATAAAGGTTGCGTAACCTGACACCACATTATATCCGGTTTCCCTGGAATAAAATCGACGATTGCTTTAACTAATGCGTTTTCTCTAGTGGTTTTAAGCGTGAGGGAGACATCCCTAAGATGAAAATTAAAACCATAAGACTCAACGATTTCTTTAACAGTTTCATTTTCTGAGGAACAGTATACATCACAGGGATTAAAAACTTTCAACAATTGTTGCGCCTTGATATCAAATAAGCTTTTCCCTTTATGGAAAGGGCGAAGATTTTTATTTTTGACTCTTTCTGAATTCGTCTTTAACGGAATTATTACCTTTAAATTTCGCATTTTAGTTTTATTTTTCATGGACATCAGGATATTGTTTATTTGGAAAAATTATGAGTTGCCGCGCATCTCATGATGCTCGTTAATGGCACTTTAATGCGGGGATTTTTATCTAAGTATTCTTGAGTATACATATCTGAAAACATTCCCTTTAATCCCACGGGGTTAATAGATATAATTTTAACATCAGGATAATATACGGAAAGAAATTTTTTTAACTTATTCCATCCATCATAATTCCTTTCGTGGTGCAGATACTGCCAATGTTTATCATTAGAAGCCATTGGTGTCCCATCAAAATGACCGTTAAAATTGGCATCGCATCCAACCAAAAAAATTTGCTTGGGATGCGTCCACAACGCAAAACTTATTGCTTGAAAAATGATGGAAAAGAAACAAGGAAGAGTTTGTGTTGCCAAATCGTAATGAAAATCTTCATCGAAGGTAAACGTTGAATCATCGACCCAATATCGGTATACGTCTTGCTCAGGAAGAACGCCGTCAGGTATAAAAAACGGATGATTTTGTTCCAACAACTGACCGTAGAATTTCTTACATTTACCTATGCGATAACCAGCCACACTTTTCAGGGCATTTCTCATAGCGGGAAAATCCAGGAGAAAAAGATAATCCAAAGGTATACGGGAATTCATAAAAACCCTATTCACACCGATATGAATACATTTAGGTAACGGAGAATAAGCTGATAATGTAGGTCCTGCGCCGCATACGACGATATCCCTGCCCCTATATATGTTCCTAAAACCCGGAAAAACTGTCTGATGGAGAGAATATACTGCAACTGCTCGTTGTAATTCGCGCCTAATATCTTTATTTTGTCGGTCGACAAGACAGGTAAGAAATCTTCGAAGAGAAATTCTTTTACCAAACTTAACATTGAATACGCGAAATTCCGTATAGAAATCAAATTTTCTTCTACCGAATACTCCACTCAAATACTCATCTGAAATAAAATTCCTCTCCCTTCTTTTTTGTTTTATTGTAATTCCTAATACTTTAATCTTATCCCAATTATCTTTACCGACTTCCTTGTAGAAGGGTATGCGTAAGAACCGTTTTACGTGATATCTGTCATACTTGTACGAGTCCCAATTCCTAGCAAGTATGTTTTTTACAAACATTGTCTCCTTCTTGTTAAAAAACTTAAAACAGAATTCTTTGTCGTTTAGAATATTTAAATAATAACAACGAGCGGCTTTAAGATAACGCAACCTATATTTTTTATCTATTCTATCGAGCCACCCTCTGATAACGTAAGTAGCATGGTAGTACGTGTGTTCTTTGAATTTTTCATATACTCCCTTCTCTTGTAATATTTTGATAACCTCGCTAAAAGCATCTACGATTCCAATAAGCGATTTGTCATGCCTGGTCACAGCTGACGATGAGGACTCGTTATCTTGTCGATAAAAATATAGGTACTCAGGCACGCAGACAAAGTTCAGTGACTCAGTAAAAAGTCTCGCAATGAACGGTTGATCCAGGTAGGTTTCTTCCTCATTGAATTGAATTTTCTTGATTAATTTTTTTGCGTATAATTTTGCCCAAATGCACGGATGGAGATACCACATGCGTGGGTTTGCATCAATTGAAAATGAACGATTCTTGGGCGCATACTCCAAAAGCCGATGTTCATTCAATCTCTGTCCATTTACTAAAATTCTGGTAAAGGAACACATAGCGACTTCAGCCTGATATTGAGAAATTTTTGCATATAATTTTTCATACATCGTCGGATCTATCCAATCATCAGATTCCACAATACCAATGTAATCGCCTTTTGCCAGGGAGATGCCCTGATTAAGAGCTTTTCCATATGAGGTCCCCTGTGGATTATGGATTGCCAAAACACGGCTGTCCTTCTCCGCGAAACCATCTATAATTTCCCCGGTGGCATCCGAACTTCCATTATCAATTAATATAAGTTCTATTTCTTTAAGAGATTGATTTAAGATGCTTTCCACACATTGATTTATATATTTCGCGCGGTTGAACGCCGAGCAAATCACAGAGATTTTTACAGCATTTTGCATTTGGCAACTAAAGTAAGTTAATGATTAATTTTGTATAATACAAGATTTGGAATTTGTTCCGGAGAATTTGCAAATTCTTTAATATCTCTAAATCCGTACCCATAGTTAACACCTATGAATGGGATTCCTGCATCGTGAGCAGCTTCAAGATCGCTCTTTGTATCCCCGATCATAATCGTGTCACTTCCTCGTATCCATCCAGTGCGCTGAAGGCATATTCCTAACTGGTCCTTTTTGGTTGTTTGGAGAGAATATGAACCTACTATATGGGAAAAGAATTTATCAATATGAAAGAAATTGCAAATTTTGCGTGCATGGTCAGCACTTTTGTTTGTAGCAATTGCCTGCTGGATCCCTTGTGCTTTTAGAAATACCAGAACATCGAGAATCCTAGGATAAAGCTCAGCATCGTACAAATAATAACGACTATAGGCTTCGCGAAACTCTTGTGCGCACACAGTAGCGTCTTCGTCTTTCAAGCCGTATATGACCCGAAATCCTTCTTGAATACGTGATATACCTATCATTTGTGCACGTTGCTGCTCAGACAGGATTGCAAGCCCGTGCTTCCGGGCCACCCAGTCTACACTTTGATGAACTCCTCGTCTGACATCAATTAGAGTTCCATCTAAATCCCAAATTATATACATAGAGTGTCTATTTTGTTGGTTTTAATAAGTCTAAATTACATTTATCCGACATCATCCCTCGCTTACATTGGCTTTTGTTGAGCAACGATCATCGTTTCGAGGAGTATGCCGTTATCGACGGGGTTGAAGATAGAAAACTCATAATCCGGTACCCATGATTCAAGCATTGGTTTGAGTTCAAAGAAATCGGAGGGTTTATGGTAGATACTCAGCAGCAGGACCGGTTTCTGTGTTTTAATAGTGTGCTCAGCGCCTTTGAGGAATTCCGATTCTGCTCCCTCCAGATCCACTTTGATCAAACCCACTTCGAGCTGATTTTCTCTGACAAAGCGATCCAAGGAGATAGTGGGTACTTTGACAGTTTTCGGCTCGTAGGAAATGCCGTGCAATTTCTTCAACGACGAAGCCGATCCACACAGGTTGAATTCCAGAGTGGTCTTTTTGCTCCAGAGAGCTTGGGGGATGAGTTGTACCTTGGATGATAGGTGATTCAGCTCGACGCTCCTTTTGAAAAGTTCAACATTGTTTGGATTCACCTCAAAGGAGTAAATCTGCTTATCCGTATATTCCTGCAGGACGAGAGCACTGTCGCCAATGAAACCTCCTGCATCAATGAAGACCTTGTCCCGGAGACCGGCCTTATCCCTCACCAGCTCTATGCCATGCTTATAGAGGAAGACGCATGCCTCGAAATGATTAATGGGGAGCAGGTACTGATCGTAGGCAAATAATTCATCGCTTATGCGGACGATTCGACTGCGAAAGTCAGTTTGGAGGTTGACTCTTTGCTGTTGTTCTTTCGGAGAGTAGAAATTATAGTGTGGCAGCTCCGGATGCTCTTTGACAAAACGAATGCGAGCCAGGATCTTATTGCATTCACGAATGGAAGCAGGAGACATCCCGTGAATGAGCGAAAGATGTTTGTCTGAGAAATCGGGACGCTCTATATAATCAAAAAATGGCTGAAGGAATTCTTTCTCGAACTTGGATCCATAAAAGCGTAGAGGAGTGTGTTCTGAGTTCCA
>CANRKR010000055.1 GCA_947631275.1 uncultured Akkermansia sp. | reverse complement strand
GATTTTGCCTCCCGACGCCAAATCCTGCTATAATCACGATCTCTGCCCATGAAATCATTTTTCTTGGGACGCATGTGATTTTCTCCTGGTTCGAGAAAAATTGTCTGGCAATTCGGGTCGGACTATGCAATACTTGGGCGCGTACAGGGGAGATGCCTGCAAACCATGAGTGTTGAGAAGACTGCTGCGCCGTACAAGAGAATCCTGCTGAAACTGAGCGGGGAGGCTCTGCGTGCGCAGGGAAGTCGGGACAACATCTCCCCGGAAATTGTGGCGCGCATCGCCCGCGAGATTGCAGAAGCTCAACGTGTGGCAGACCTGCAAATCGCGATCGTTGTGGGCGGCGGCAACATCTGGCGCGGCGCCAAGGCCAGTGTACGCGGCATGGATCGCCCCACAGCAGACTACGTCGGCATGCTGGCCACGGTGATGAATGCGCTTTCGATCTGTTCTGCCGTGCAGGAGGCGGGAGTGCCTTGCCATGTGATGAGCGCCATTGAGATGAAAAACGTGGCGGAACCGTACGTACGCAACACCGCCCGCGACCTGCTACGCAGCGGACAGGTCGTCGTCTTTGCCGCCGGCACCGGCAACCCTTTTTTCAGCACCGACACCGCTGCCGCGCTGCGTGCTTGCGAGGTAAACGCCGAAATCGTCATGAAGGCTACCTCCGTGGATGGCGTGTACAGCGCCGATCCCAAGGTGGATCCAGCCGCCACGCGCTTCGACTCCATCAGCTACGAAGAGTGCATCGCCCGCGAACTCAAGGTGATGGACCAAACGGCCTTCACTCTCTGCAAAGATAATCACAAACCCATCATGGTCTTCGACATGCACCGCGAAGGAAACATCACCCGCGCTCTGCTTGGCGAAAGAATCGGCAGCATTATCAGTCTGTAACTTCTCGTTCCTCTTTCCACCCCAAATCCAACCTCACACAACAATGGACGAAGAAACCCTGCTTTTGGAAGTTGAAACTTCCATGGAAGAAGCTCTGGAACACATGGGAACCGACTTCGCCGGCGTGCGCACCGGCAAAGCTTCTCCCTCCCTCGTGGATAACATGGACGTGTATGTCGCCTCCTATGGCTCCAGCATGAAGCTGAAGAGCCTCGCCGTGGTCTCCACCCCGGATGCTCGCTCGATCCTGATCCAGCCCTTTGACCCGGGTACGCTGAACGACATCAAGAAAGCCATCGCGGAGAGCCGTCTCGGCATCTCTCCCATCATTGATGCGCGTTCTGTGCGCCTTCCCATCCCCGAGCTTTCCGGCGAACGCCGCAAGGAACTTGTCAAGTACGTGAAGACCCTTGCAGAGGACACCCGCGTCCGCGTCCGCGCCGCGCGCAAGGTTGGCATGGATGGCGCCAAGAAGCTCAAGGCAGACAACGTACTCACCGAAGACGGACAGCGCCAATGCGAAGACAAAGTTCAGAAACTCACGGACAAGTACGTCAGGAAAATCGATGAGCAGGTCGAAGCGAAAGAAAAGGAAATCATGACTGTGTAACCTCTCCCTAATTCCACTTTACAACCAACCCAACGCACCGTTTTATGGACACTCCTCAAACCAACGTCCTTGCCGCCGGTATCGAAATTATCGGATCCATCCGCTTCCAAAGTGACATGCATATCGATGGTAAAATTGACGGCAAAATCCATTCTGAATCCGGCAAGGTTACTATCGGAGAAATGGCCGACATCAAGGGCGACATCCAGGCCGGCGAAGTGCACGTTTACGGCCACGTAAACGGCAATGTAAACAGTGAACGCTGCCACCTGAGCAACCACGCCGTCATCAACGGCGACATCACCACGGGCGTTCTCTCCATGGATGAAGGCGCCCGCCTCTCCGGCCGTGCCCAGATCGGCTGAAGCCTCTGCCTGAACAGCGCAAGGAATTCCGTTCCCACGGGGAGAGAAGCTCTGTCCGGCGCGCGGCAGGCGTAAAGATAATCGCCTTTATTTTTGCCTGCTGGGCAATCGTAATGCCTCAAGGTAAAACAGCATGGCACTTTAGTCGACGCTTGTAGGGCTTTGCTGAGGAGCTGAGTCAAAATGTGCATTGCAAGAGCAAATGCACATTTCTGAGGGCGGTTCTCTTTTTGTCTTGCTCAGCTCAGCCGCCCGGAGTATAAGGGAGAGAATGAATCTGCCCAATAGGATCACGGTAACTCGCCTGGCGATCGTGTTGTTGTTCACCGTTGTCCTCGCGGTCGGCAATGTGCCCGACACGGCAGCCGTAGAGGCCGCAGAGCCGGGGGCCTGGTTCTCCCCCCTCTCCGTTTCTGCGTGCGTGGCACTCTGGGCTTTCGTGATCGGGGCAATCAGCGATTTTCTGGATGGACATCTGGCCCGGAAGTACGGTTTGGTGACCAACCTGGGCAAGCTGCTTGACCCCCTTGCGGACAAGATTCTGGTGTGCGCGGCTTTTGTGTATTTGAGCTCGGTGGGAATGTGTCCGTTTTGGGTAACGATTCTCGTTTTGTTTCGCGAATTTTTAGTGACGGGTCTGCGGCAACTGGCCGCGTTGCGGGGGGAAGCGCTCGCGGCGGATCGTTCCGGCAAATGGAAGACCGGTCTCCAGCTGGGATTCTGCATCGCTTGCCTGTTCCATCTGGCGTATGGAGGAAATGCCCCGCAACCGCTGCGCTGGCTTTCCGTAGGCATCGGCGGTGAATGGTGTCGCGCTTTCTTCCTGTGGGGGAGCGTGTTGCTCACGGTGGGCAGTGGGTTGCACTACGCTTTCCGCGGACGTCACCTGCTGAGATGATCGCCTGTGCATTGAGTTTTGCTATGCACAGTTCGTCTTGAAGTCCCGGGATTTTGCTTGACACTTGGTGGGAGGAAGGGTAGAAGAGGGAAAACCTGAGTAGAACATGAAGGGACACGAGGAAAGAACACTGATTTTGTTCAAGCCGGATTGTGTGAAGCGCAATTTGTCGGGCGTTGTGCTCAACCGCTTGTTGGCGGAGGGCTTTCTCTTGAAGGGTATCAAGATGGTGCAGCTTGATGAAGCAGTGCTGCGTGAGCATTATGCTCACATTCTGGACTTGGTGATCGATGGGGAGCCCCTCTTCCCGAAACTGTCTGCGTTTATGCAGAGCAGCCCGGTAGTGGCGATCATTTTGGAGGGACCCGGCGTCGTGACTCGTGTGCGCAACATTCTTGGACCCACCAATTCCCAAAAAGCGGAGAAAGGCACGATCCGTGGCGATTATGGCACGAACAGCATGATGAATATCTGCCATGCCTCCGATACGCCGGAAAACGCTCTCATCGAAATCAATCGTTTCTTCGCCAAAGACGAGCAGTTTTAGAATTCCATGAGTTCCCCGATCCTCCGCCAGTTTGTTGTGGTCGTTCTGTGTCTTGTGGGGGGCATGATCCTTGCTCCTCTGCATGCAGCGCCGTCCGGAGCTGGCACGACCGATGACTTCACGCGGGAGTTCGCGGCGCTGGAGGAAGCAGCCTCCATGCTTCAGGGGGTGAGGGACGAAGAAGGAGCGAAGGCAGCTGTTGCCAAACTTCGCTCGACTTTTTCCAGGCTTCCTGCTCCCGTGAAGGGCAGCGAGGCGGATCTCATGCAGTGGGCTCGTCTTCAAAACCGTGTCAGCGCCGAGATGTGGCGCCTCAAAAAAGAACCTTTCTGGGAGACGCAGAAGCTGCAGGAGCTTTGGACACTCATCTCCGATCCCTTCTCCCGCCCGGCGTTCGCCGAGTAGCGAGCAGGTGGCGGCGTTCATTGAAACGCTGACGCCCACGCGCAGGGCTGAACAGAGGTCGGTTTACCCGACGTCGTGCGTACGACGTGCGCCGGATCTTGTTCCGGAGAAAAACCAGCGTTGAATGAGGTAATCCGCGGAAAAAGGACCGGCTCCCGTGAAGAGAAGACTGGCAAAACAGATGAGGTAGAGCGTGGGCAATTCGTTCACCGCCCAAGAACCGGCCTGACCATAAACGAAGAGAGCGACCTGGAAGTTGATCGCCAACACCAGAGCGGCTATGCGCGTGAGGGCTCCGATAAGGATCGCTAGGGCGCAGAAAAACTCAGCTAATACGCACAGACCGAGCGAGACCGCGGCTCCCCATCCGAGAGGATCCATCCATTCGCCGCCTCGGGAGGCCAGGAGCAACTGTAGTTTCGGCCAGCCGTGACTGAGCGTCATGAGCGCCACCCCGACGCGCAGAACGAGAATCCCCGTGCCTCTCCATCTGTTTGCAGCCCGAGAATCAATCAGCCCGCGAACACCTTCGTGCTTATCTTCAGCAGTACGCATACTGCATCAGATTCTTCCCGCCCGCTGCGTATGGAATAATAAATAGAAACAGCGTCTTCTACATGCTCCCTGACTGTCACATCTTGAAATGTTCGCCAAGGTAAATCTTTCGGGTTTTCGGATCATTGGCAATTTCCCCCGCATCACCGTGCTTGATGACGCGTCCCTCAAAGAGAATGTACGCGCGATCCACAATGCCGAGAGTTTCGCGGACGTTGTGATCCGTGATGAGAATCGAAAGACCGTCCGTTTCACGCAACGAGGCCACGATGTGCTGGATATCCTGAACGGCGATGGGATCCACCCCGGCAAACGGCTCATCGAGCATCAGGAGTTTCGGGTTTGATGCCAAGGCGCGGGCAATCGTCAGTCGCCTCTTCTCGCCGCCGGAAAGCTGCAGGGCTTGACTCTCCCGCAAACGGGTGATACTGAAACGTTCCATCAACTCCTCTGCTTTGGCTTTCTGTTCCTTGCGTGAAAGATCAGAACGCGTCTCCAGAATGGCCATCAAGTTTTCCCACACCGTCAGTTTGCGAAAAATCGACTCCTCCTGCGGCAGGTAGCCCATCCCGCGCCGTGCCCTCAGGTGCATCGGCAGCCCGGATACATCTTCCCCGCAGAAAAGCACGGTTCCTTCATCCGGTCGCACCAGACCCGCCACCATGTAGAACGACGTCGTTTTCCCCGCGCCGTTAGGACCTAACAATCCCACAATTTCCCCGGAATGCACCTCAAAGGAGACATGATCCACCACGCAGCGGTCGCGGTACGTCTTGCACAGATTCTGCGCATGCAGCAGAGGAGCTGTCCCGGCGGGTGATGTTGATGTGAACGGTGAATTCATTGCTTTTTGTTCTTTTTGATTTGCTCGCGAAGATGCACGGAATGAGTCGTTTGTTGAGCGCCGAAGACTCGTATGTTGTTTTTCGGATCAACCGTAATGCGTGCCCCGGCGCCGGTGGCGGTGTGAACATTGTTCTCATCCTGCAGGCGCACCGTCTTGCCGGTGAGGACGATATTTCCGGTGCCCTGGTCGAGCGTCAGGCGATCGCCGTCCGCGCGTATAAGACGTCCGGAAGGATCCTTGCCGGCGAGCCGAACTTTATTGGTGACCAATGCAGAGCGAATGCTGCTCCGATCGGCTCCCTTCTTGGCGTTCGGGTCGATTTCCACGATGATATCCCCCTCGCACTGCATACTGGCCTGCGCGGTGCGCAGTGTGCCGCCCTCATGGGTCTCTGCAGTGTGCAGCCCGATGAAATTGTAGGCCAGATGCGGATATTTTGCAGGCGCTTTCATTCCCTCAGAGTCTTTCCCGGGAACCAGTTGCGCTTGCAATGTGCCGCGCGAGGTCATGATCCCGTCCGGGGTTTCAATACTCGCGGCGCGTCCCATGAGCAATACCCCTTTCTCGCGTTGCAGACGCAATTCATCCGCACAGGTGGCACGCGACCTGCCCTTCTCTGAGGGAAGCGATGCCGCCACATACTCGCCTTTTGCCAGCAGATCGCCATTCGGAAGCACTTGAAGGTGAGAAGTCTTGCCGCTCGGACTGCGAGCTGCCAGAGCATAATTTCCATAACGCGCATCGACCGGTTTCCCTCGCTCGGTTCGGAACAACGCGGTACCGTCCTGCAGGTTCAGCAAGGCGTAATCGGCGCAAATGTCGCACACCGGCGAGGCGGGAGAAGCGTCACTGTGCATGGTCACATTCCCACTCGCCTCCACATCGCGAACACCATCCGTGTGTGCAATCGCCAGATTCGGCTCACCCTTTGCGCGCGGCTTCCCCGCTCCGGTCCCCGGCAGGAGCGTCACACGACATTCCCCCGTGCAGCGGAAAAAGGCCGCTTCATCCCGTGCATTCATCCCTTTCGGCAGAAAGATCGTTCGCGAGGCGGCGGTGTAGGTCACCGGACCTTCCGTGTAGTATGAGCCGACAAGCAGACGCTGCGGTGTTTCCCCGGGCGCCGGCCGCCGGTAGGATCCGTTGATTTTACTCCCCTGTATTTCAATGTCCCCATTCCCTCTTAAATAAATTTCCCCATTGGTAGTCAATGTATTCTCGCCAAAGGAAATAGTCGGATTATCGCCGGCGGCGTTGCACTCGCCGGACGCAATACTGTAACGGAGAGTCTCCCCCATTATGCGCGAAGCGGGCTGTCCCTGCCTAGCGGGAATGGCAAGAGAGACGTTCCCTTCTGCCACGATGTGATCCACTTCCTTGATCTGCATATCCTCAAATTGAGAGAAAGGATTTTTATCGCGGGTCGATGCGTTGGCCGACGGCGGAACGGCATTCTCCTTGGCGGAGAAGAACACACTCAACGAGCGCGTGCAGTGCAGCGTCCCCTGCGGGGTGGTGACCACCACATCCCCGCAGAAAATCACCTCGCGCGCGGCGGCGCGATAGAGGGCGAATTCCCCGGTGCACACCAATCTCCAGCTCTTCCCCTCGTCATCCTTCCACTCCGCGTCCAGCTTCCCGCCGCGCAGCAGTACATTCCCCAGTTCGTCCGCGTAAATCCACGCGCTCTGCCCCTTCTCCGCCTGACGGTGCAGCAGTGCCTGGCTCTCTCCCCGGGACAACACCAGGGAAGGATCGCCGTTGCTGCGTCCCTCGAGCGCAAGCCGTCCGGTTCGCAGATCTGCCGCGGCATTGACCGTGACAACGTCGAGGGGAAGAACATCCCTGGCTTCGGATTTTTTGGGGGCTTGCCCGGTCTTCGCTGGCGGCGGCATGGGGGCGGCAGCGGTCGTCTTCGGAGCTGCTTGCTGCTTCTGCCGCGTACCGAGCGCCTCGTCTCCCGCCTTCTGCTTGTCGTCCGATGGGAAAAGCAGAAAAAGTCGATTTGCCGCGCGCAAGTGGAGTTGCTTATCGCGCAGGCGCACGTTGCCGATGTAGGTGAGAGTCGACGCGTTGTTGTCAAAAAAAAGCCCGCCGTCTGCCGCCGCCGCACTCTCGCCGGGGCGTGTCGGCGGCAGGGGAACAGTGGGGTCGAAGTGAACGCGGGGGATGGGCTTGAATTTCATCGCCTCGCGCTGAGTTTGCTCCGCCTGCTCCACAAGATCCTGCAGACGCGCCGCGCATGCCGCCGCCTCATCGGAAGGGAGAGCGGTTGCAAATCCGGCGGTGCACAGCAGGAAGATGACAAGCGAAAAAATCATGAACCGGGACGGCGGGACTCGAGTGAGAAGAACGATGTGGTTACTGGTCCGAGCAGCAGACCGCAGCCTTTGGCGTTGTTGAAGATCACCCCCTCCCCGCGGGCAGAGTAGCGGGGGTGTATGAGCAGAGCCGGTGGCCGAAGCGATCGCATAAGTTTCCAAGTGAAATCATAATGCGCAAGAGGAAGTTGCACGCAAGTCGTCTCGCCAGCCTCGGACGTGAGATAGGAACGGATCTGGGTGAGTCGCGCCGAAGTGCGGTTGAGCACCTCCAGCTTCTCTGCCATCAGCAGAGCCGAAACACGATGCCCTTCGTAGCGCGGCAGCGATATCCCCTCCACCACGCTGCCGGGCGGTAGAAATTGCAACGCCGGAAAATCTCCCTTCCCGACCGCTTCTTTTTCCACAGCCTGCCCCGGCAGCTGAGCACACGCCAGTGCCGCAAGCCCTGCACAGAAAAGGCGGAAAACGGACATGAAAAAACGAAGGAGAGAAAATTTCAAGATTGTATCTGCTCCCAAGCGCTGCGAACGATCTGCAGATCGCGCAAAACACGCTCCAGATCACTCAGGCGAATCTGGTTCGGTCCGTCACTCAGGGCGTGATCCGGATCGCGGTGCACCTCCATGAATACGCCGTCCACCCCCACCGCCATGGCGGCGCGCGCTAACACGGGCGCCATGTCCCGGTCGCCGCCGGTCGCTCCTCCCAGCCCTCCGGGATGCTGCACGGAGTGCGTGGCGTCGAAGATAACGGGACGACCGAATCCTTTCATCCACTCCAATCCCCGCATGTCCACAACCAGGTTGTTGTAGCCGAAGCAAGTGCCACGCTCGCAGAGCATGAAGTGCTCGCAGCCGAATGTCCGCATCTTTTCGCAGATGTTTTTGCAGTCCAACGGAGCGAGAAATTGTCCCTTCTTCACGTTGACCGGCCGTCCCGTCCTGGCGCAGGCTTCAAGTAAATCGCTCTGGCGACTCAGAAAAGCCGGCACTTGGAGCAGATCCACGAACTGTGCAGCATATTCCGCCTGTTCCTCGCTGTGCACATCGGTCACCACTGGCACATCCAGCTCCTTGCCGATGTCCGCGAGAATGCGGCAGCCCTCTTGCATGCCGGGTCCTCGGAAACTACTGACGCTGGTGCGATTGGCTTTGTCGTAGGAGGCTTTGAAGATGAACTGAACGCCAAGGCGCGTGCATATTTCCTTGATATCTCGCGCCATGTCATGCGCAAACCCTTCCTCCTCAATCGCGCAAGGCCCTAAAATGTAAAAGGGCCTGTTGCCGCCTATTTCTACATTGCGGATAAAAAATGACATATGCTTTCCCGTGCTACCTCAGGTATTATGCCCCAGATTCTTCCTCTAGTCAATGACGCATTTCACCGTTTTAATCTGTGCGGGATCCCGCGCCTGCCGCCGCAACGCCAGCGTTCTCCCCGTGCTGCCCAGTGCCCTGCGACCGTGCCCTCGCACCCGCCTCACTCCTTCGCGCCGTGCTCCTGGAGGAGTTTCACAATTTTATCCCGCTCCCAACTCTTCTTTTCTTTTGCGAGTTGCAAGATGGATTTGCCGGCCTTGTTTTTGTGGTTAAAGTCTGCCCCAGCTTCGTGGAAAATGGGAAGCGCTCCGGTTATTCCGTACAGGTCTGAGTTGGATATGAGGAAGGAAAGGAGAGAATCACCGTTTTCATCGACTTCATTCGGATTCTCGCCTGTTTTGAAAAACGCACGAAGGGCTTCATGGTGAATGTATTCTTTACTGTGGTCTTTTTTTGCCCACGCCATCAGATCCGGTTTGTAACCGTGCTTCTTGAGGATTTGGATGATGTCAACGTAATCCTCGCAGAGTCTGGCGGATTGACCACCATGACTGCCTTTGAGATCCTCCATGATCCGATCCGTCATGTCCTTGGGGATGCGGGCGCCGAGCTTGAGCAGCGGCTCGATTTTTTCCGGATCCACGACCTGAAGTTCACCGGGGTCGATGCCCTTTTCCTTGAGCAGCTTGACGACCTCCACCGCACCTTCCTTCATAGCGAGACTCATGGCTGATTCCTCTTCATCGTTCTCCCCACATTTCACGGTCGGGTCCACTCCGGCATCCAGCAGCCGTTTGGCAATCTTAGGACCGTAAATACCGTTGATCATGAGGGTGGTCCATCCGGTGGGCGGCCAGTTCTGTTTACTGGTTGCCAACGGGTCGGCGCCGGCGTCGAGCAGCATGAGGGCCAGCTTCTCCCGTCCGGCGGGGGATATCTCTTGTCTCAGTTCCTCAGCGAGGATGTCCTTGGGCACGTCCGCCCCCGCCTTGAGCAACAGCTCCACCATGCTCAGGATGTCCGCCTCGCTTTTCTCACTGACGCGGTGAGTGAAATCCTCGTCAAAATGCGCACTAAGTCCGCCGCGAGCGGCATAGTAGATGACGCCATTCCCCGCAGAATCTTTGGCGTGCACATCGGCTCCGGTGTCCAGCAATCGTTTCACGATCTCGGTGCGATGTGTAGTATTTTCCCTCGTTACGGAGGAATTAGCGGCTGCCATCAGCGGAGTCATGCCGTAGGGTTCTTTTTGATCGTCTTCTGCCTTTTTGCCCGGCGCGTTGGGGTTAGCTCTGTGAGCAAGGAGCAGTTGCACATCGGTTAGATTAGCCTCGTCTGCTGCTTTGTGAAGGAGCGTTGCATTAACTTGGTATTGCAGCCTTGAGCCGTAGAATGAACTCACTTTCACAGGCAATGTGTTCACATCAACCTTGGCTCCGGCGTCAGTGAGAGCGAAGATAAAGCTCGCGCTTTTGTAGTCATCCCGCCCCATGACATTTTCCAGCGTTTTGTCCGGATCCTGGAGCGTTGCGCCCGCCTTAAGGAGTGTTTGCAGCATGGCCCCGTCGCTCTTTTTGATGACCGCCGCCATAAGTTTTTCGTTCTTGGCGTCCAGACCGGCGTCTAGGAGAGCTTGCAGCGTTTTCGCATCGGAGATGGAGGAGAGTATTTCCTGATTTTGGAGCAGAGCCGGATCCTGTTTCAGGAGCGCAAGCACGGTCTCTTTTTGCTTCAGTTGAAGCGCGATCTTTATTTGCAGCACGGAATCGACAATGTCCGTCTTCACTCCGAGCGCGCGGAGGAGTTGCAGCGGTTCCGCTTTCACGCTGGAGAGAGCCTCCGGGAAAGAGAACTTACGCGCGCCGATACGGTAAAGCAGGGCCGGTCTCATGGGTCCCTCTACCCAGGAACCCATCTCCCATTCCTTATTTTTCAGCTTGCTGAGGTCCTTTGCCGTACGCAGCAGAACAACCGCATCCGCATCCCCCATGTTGTGGTCAAGTGGGAAATCGCCGACGTCTCCCGGCGTAATGCCCCGATACGTATACATGTCTCGTGCTTCCTGTCGGCTCACAGGCTGCTTTTCCTTCTCGAGCGCCGTCAGAAAATCAACCATGTCCCCGTGAGCCACGCTGCCCGCCGTCTTCCCTTTCTTGCTCTTGATGGACGCATCTGCTCCCTTTGCCACGAGCCAGCAGACGGCGAGTCGATTGCCCTGCGCGGCGGCGTGCATGAGGGCGGTCTGACCGTGTTTGTCCGTGGCGTTCACATCCCCTCCCTTCTCAATCGCCTTGAGTTTTTTGAACAGGGATGCCGCGCGTTTCTCTTCCTTGCTGAGCTTGTCGCCCTTCGCCTGCTTCCCCGTACCCGCCGGAAAGAGCAGCTCCACTCCCTGTTGCGGCACAGTTATCGAGGCATCCTCCTTCGCTGATGTCACCCCCGTGAACCAAATGACACAGGCGGCAATTAGAGACATAATC
>CANRKR010000054.1 GCA_947631275.1 uncultured Akkermansia sp. | reverse complement strand
CCGTTGAGGGTGAGTTGCCAGAGATGGAGGAGCAGGAAGCAGAGAATCATCACGCCGGTGATGACCATGGTGCGCGAGGAGAGTGTCGCTTTCAGCGTACCTTCCTTCTGGTAGTGCGTACGGGCGTTGTAGTTCTCATACTTAAGCACCAGCGCCAGCAGGACGTGCACCGCGAACACCGCGAGCAAGCCCAGGCGAATCGCCCAAAGCAGCCATGCAGGCATGCTGTGCAGCCCCGTGGCGTACACGTTGATCCACGAGCCTTCGGCCGTGGAGCCGTAGATGGTCATATTCCCGGCCAAATGACCCACCAGGAAGAGGAGGAGACACGCCCCGGTGAGAGCCACCAAAATCTTGCGGCCAATGGAGGACGTGACGAACTTGCATGCGGTCGTGATGATATCGTTCATAGGTGCAGGTTACATCGTGCGCGCTCAGTGTAACCCACTCACTCCTGAATTGCAAGTAAGATTCATGCTCCATCCTTCCTTTTTTTCACGAATTATCCAGTCGAGGAGGGACAGGAGAGAGAGGAATGATAGCAGGAAATCGCTGTCAAAGATCGGAGTCGCCACAGCGTGCCGAGCTCGTACGAGAAGCAATCATGAGTGCTACTCACAATCAAAACACCCAACTGCTGTGTCCTGTACTATATTATGGATTCTCCTGAGACATAGCGGGACGAATAAAAGCAGAGGCGACACGAAGTCCGCGAGCGCTCAGAGATCCCATCACGGCATCGCCGCATCGTAGCATCGTCGGCGAGATCTCAGAAATACGGTGACGAGTAAAGCGCGATGCTTCACGTGTCGGCAGAATCCCACGGCGGGTATGAGGGGAGCCTACAAGTCTTCGTCGAGATCGTCGCCATCCTCATCGGAGGAGGCATCATCTCCGGAATCATCGGAGCTGCCGCTATCACCAGAGTCATCGTCTCCGGAATCCTCAGAGGCAGAGTCGTCAGAGGAGGTGTCGTCCTCCGATGCATCATCATCCGAAGGAGTTTCGGCAGCAGCGTCTTCGGCCTCTTGAGCCTTCTTATCGGCTGCTTCTTTGGCTGCCTTCTCTCGTGCCTCCTTCTCGGCCTTCAGCAAGGCCTCCTCCGCCTCGTTGAGTGGCTTGGAGATGAGGTAACGCTTCTCAGTGATACCGGCAGCTTTGCGGGTGTCGATACGTACCTTGTCGTAACCGGCATCGGCGAGGGATTCCATGATAGCATCACCCAACGCACTCTTCTCCGGTGATTCGCAAACCAGCACACGATAGCTGCCGATGGTGGGCAGATCCCATGCCGGGACACGCTTGTTGCCGGGTACGAGAACGCCCACGAGGTTACCCTGACCATCCGAGCAGAGAGCCCACGCCACCTCATTGCCACCACGGGCATTCAAAGTGGTGATGAAGTACTGCGGGTACACGTAGGACATTTCCTTCACAGTGGAGTTGCGCAGCCAGTCGGTCAGAGCACGCCGAGCTCGCTCGGGCATGGGACCCGCCTCATAGCAATCGCGGAGGCGGGGCGAATTCATGTCATTGTGACTGAAGACAGTTACAACCGGGCTCTGGGAGAGGCGGCTGACTGCTCGCTGCGGTGCGAGATCGCTACTTTGGCAGGCGTTGAGGAAAACCGCCGCACAACCGAGAGCTACCAAATGTGAAAGAGAGAGAGATTTCATACTGACGCTACTCTCTCATTCTACCCACATGCTATGGTCGATGACAAGCAAAAACTTTGAGGAAATTCGTTTTTTCCTGGAAAAGGAACGTCTCGTACCTCCTCCCGATGAACGATGACTCCCATTTAAGGTGAGTGATGCCGCTGATTGTCAAGGTCTATTTCCTCTTCGTGCCTTTTTTCGTGTAGTAGCGCACGTAATCAATCACAAAGGTTACCGGATAATCGGCATCGTTCGGTTTTTCCGGCCAGGTTCCGGGACCGCCGATGGCAGTATTCATGATGATAAAGCAGGGGGAGCGCAACGGGTTGTCGCCGTTCGCGTAGGTTGCTTCTTCAATTTTGACGGCTCCGACTTCTTTATCATCGATGAGGATGCGCATGTTTTCGTCATCCCACTCCAGAACGTAAGTGTGAAATTCCTTGCTGTAGTCAGGAATAGTGGTCACGTGGACAACTTTATGCTCGCGTTTCATGTCCTCTTTGGCCCATCGGAAGAGACTATAAACATGATTGGGCTCCTGAGAGATGTGTTCCAGGATATCGATCTCACCATTGGCAGGCCAGCTGTATTTGTTCACATGCATGGTCCAGATGGCAGGCCAGACTCCTTTGGCTTTGGGGATTTTAGCACGAAACTCAAGACGTCCGGGTGCGGCAAATTCTCTGATCCCACGGGTAGTGACAGAACCGCTGGCGTAAGGTTGCTCCTTGATCTTTGCGACCCAGCGTTGGCTGTTGGGATCATAGTTGGGGTTGGGTGTTTTCTCGGCTTTGGAAGTCAGGTGGAGTTTGCCGTTTTTAACCTTCACACAGTCCTCTGTGTAGGATTGGGAAGCACCATGGTTACGGATGACACCCAATTCACATTTCCACTTTTTTTCATCGAGTTTCGTTCCGTTGAACTCATCATTCCAATCCAGAACCCACCCGCCGGGAAGCTTTGCGGGGGCTTTGTTCGGAGCGGCGTGAGTCTGAAGGGTACAAAAACTCGAAACGAGTGTAGCGATGACCAGGTGGAGGCGAATCCTCATGGTTGCTGGTTGGCTCTAGCGTGAATAATTACCGGGATCCTGGGTGATGGTGACATCGTGCGGATGGCTCTCCTGCAGACCGCCGGCAGTAATTTGCACAAAGCGAGCGTGCTCGCGTAGTTCAGCAAGATTTTTTGCACCAAGGTAACCCATACCGGAGCGCAGTCCGCCCACGAGCTGGAAAATTACATCTGCCAGCATACCTTTGTAAGGTACGCGCGCTTCCACGCCCTCCGCCACCAATTTGCCGCTGGAGTTCTGCCCGTAGCGGTCACCGCTGCCGGCGCGCATGGCTCCCAATGAACCCATGCCACGGTACGTTTTAAAGTTTCTCCCCTGGTAGTGTACCACGGCGCCCGGACTCTCTTCGCAACCCGCCAACATGCCACCGAGCATCACGAGATCGGCGCCACCCGCCAGTGCTTTTACGGCATCCCCGGAGTAGCGGATGCCGCCGTCGGCAATCACCGTCACTCCTGCGGGACGTGCTACCTTTGCCACTTCCTGAATTGCAGTGAATTGCGGCATGCCTACGCCGGAAATAATGCGTGTGGTGCAGATGCTGCCCGGTCCAACGCCTACTTTGACAGCACTAGCTCCGGCAGAAATGAGGTCGCGTGCGCCGTCCTGAGTAACCACATTGCCCGCCACAACCGGTTTGCCGAGTTCGCGCAGTTTCGCTATTACGTGCAACACGCGTGAAGTGTGCCCCGTAGCAGCATCGATGAAGAGGGCATCCGCTCCGGCTTCCAGTACGGCCTGGGCACGCTCCAGGAACTCCGGACCCGGTCCGACGGCAGCGCCGCAGCGCAGACGCCCCAGTTCATCTTTTGTGGATTCCTGAAAGGCTTCGCGCTTGCGGATGTCGGTATCGGTGATAAGTCCCACCAGACGTCCTTCTTTATCGATGAGAGGGAGTTTTTCGATGCGGTTTCTGTAAAGAATCTTTCGCGCCTCATCCTGTGTGGTGCTGGGAGCGCCGGTGATAAGGCGTTCGCGCGGTGTCATCACGTCTGCTACTGTGAGTGAATCCAAATCATGCCCGTCAAACACGCGCATGTCACGTCCAGTAATAATGCCTTCCAGTACGCCCTCTGCGTTCACCACCGGGAAACCAGAAAATCCATGCTCATGCATGATGTCGCGCACGCGGCTGAGAGTCATTGTGCGTTCCACGGTAATGGGTTTGGTGATCACGGCGTTCTCGAAACGCTTCACGCGTGCGACCATTGCCGCTTGATCTTCAATTCGATTGTTGCGGTGGATGACGCCCATGCCACCTTCTCGAGCCATAGCGATGGCCATATCGACCTCCGTTACGGTGTCCATCGGAGCCGAGAGGATCGGGAGCCGGAGGGATATCCCCTCGCACAGCCGGGATCCCGGATCGGCCTCTCCAGGAAGGATGCTGCTCAGGCAAGGCAGCAGCAGCACATCATCAAAAGTAAGTCCAAGTTGTATCTCTGCCATGGCCAAGTCTAACCTGTGTCAGCCCCCTATGCAAGACTAATTCATCGCACCCGTGAGTTTTTTGCCTTTGCTCTGTGTTCGACCGTGGAAATGTTGATGAAAGGGAACTGGGGTGAGTAGAAGAATGGCAAAGCTGTAAAGCTAGTTACACTTCCTGTGGGGCCAGTTATGCTACATTTTGTCGTCGTGTTATTTCTCCGAGGTGACGCAATTCCTGCTTGTACAGGGGTGAAAAACTGGTTTAATAGGGGATATGAGTTCAATTTATGAGAAAATCACGGTAGACCTGAAAGCAGCGATGCTCGGACGGAACACGGCGGCGATGGACGCCCTGAGGGGGCTGAAGACGGCACTGCAGAATGCGCAAGTAGCCAAAGGAAATGTGCACGAGGAGCTTCCGGAGCAGGAGGCACTCAATGTGGTGCGCAAGCTCATCAAGCAGCGGGAGGAAGCACGGGCGATTTATGAAAAAGCCGGGAGAGCGGAGCTGGCGGAGGCAGAAAAAGCGCAGGCTGAAGTGTTGGTCAAGCTGTTGCCGGCGGAGATGACGGAAGCGGAAGTAGAGCCTCTCGTGGAGGCGGTGATTGCTGAGCTGGGAGCTGCTACGAAGAAGGATATGGGACGCGTGATGAAGGAACTGCAGCAGCGCACAGAGGGGCGGGCACCGGGCAAGTTGCTCTCTGAGCTGGTGAGTCGTCGCCTGAGCTGAGTATGGAATGGGCCGCTATCATTGTGGCAGCGGGGAAGTCGCGACGCGCGGGTTTTGATAAATTGACCGCACCGCTGGCGGGAGAGCCTGTGCTTTGCCACAGTGTGCGAGCCTTTGCCGAAGCGGGGGCGGGGAGTATTATTCTCGTGTGTCCGACGGAGAGGTGGGAGACGCTGCGCCTGCGGGATAGTGCAGGGGAAGTGCCCGTGGTGCGGGTGGAAGGTGGAGCGGAGAGGCAGGATTCGGTGAGGGCGGGATTGTCCGCGGTGCCTGACGATGTGGAATGGGTGGCGGTGCATGATGCGGCGCGTCCTCTCATCACTCCTGCCGGGATTCTGAAATGCTTGGAAGCGGCACAACAGAATGGTGCAGCGGCTTGTGCGCACCCGGTTGTGGATACCATTAAGCGGGCAGATGCGAGCGACCGTACCCTGCCCGAGCAGGTGAATCGCAAGGGACTCTGGGGAATGGAGACGCCGCAGATTTTCCGCACTCAGCTTTTACAAGAGGCGTACGATGCGGCGCGGGAGCGAGGTGTCCTGCTTACGGATGAAGTTTCTGCAGTGCAACTGTTGGGGGTACAGGTGCAGCTGGTGCAGGTGGGGGAGAACATGAAAATCACGCTGCCCGGAGACTGCGAGCGCGCGGAAAACATCCTGCGTAGCAGAGGAGGCGCCGCATGAGCCGAGTCAGGACCGCAGTGTGGGTGGTGGGAGCAGGGCTTCTGGGGACTGAGCTTGCGCGGATGTGGCGCGTGGGAGGGGTGCAGGTGCTGACGATTGACAAGTGTGTTGAAGCACGGGTGCGTGGGGATGCAGCGGAGCGTGAGACCCTGGCAGAAGCTGCCGCAATTTTACCGGTTCCAGATATTATCTATGTGTGCGTCTCTACCCGAGGCGGGAGCGTTGCAGATTATCGTCGAGTTTATCGCGACACGACAGAAGCTTTGCTGCGCGCGCAACCGCAGGCTCGTGTGATTTTCTGCTCCACTACGGGGCTTTATCCTGACACTGCTGGGGAGGAAGTAACGGAGGAAACGCCGTGCGAAGCTGGAAATGAAAAGGATCTAATTCTTTTGGAGACGGAACGTTTGATAGTAGCCGCCGGAGGAATTGTAGCACGGCTGGCGGCTTTGTACGGGGTCGGACGTTGCGAGTTGTTCCGGCGGCACATTAGCGGAGAGCCGCGATTGGGTGGTTCGGCAGAGCGAGTGTTCAACTACGTGTACGTGGGGGATGCTGCGCGAGCTCTTTTTCTCCTGGCAGATCCTGAATTGCGGGGCGGGAGCATCTGGAACGTGTGTGGTGAAAGTGTCACGAAGCACGACATGTACGCCATGCTGGAGCGGATCAGTAAAATTCAGGCATCAGAAGAAAGCTCCCCTGATGGGGTGCGGCGCGGGGCAAAAAATCACCGTATCAGTGCAAAAAAAATGCGGGATATCGGATGGTCCCCGCGCATGTGCATGGAGCATTTTGTTGAGGTAGAACTCATCGAGAACGAGAAGAATGCGCGAGTCTGATTGGAATCTCATTTGACGAGCATGAGGGAGGACTATTACGAGCTGCTGGATGTCGAAAAGACCGCAAGTGAACGAGAGATCCGCGCCGCGTACCGACGTCTGGCGATGCAGCTGCATCCGGATCACAACGACGGAAATGCCGCAGCGGAGGAACGTTTCAAACTTGTGTGCGAGGCATGGCGTACACTCGGCAATGTTGATCTGCGAGCGGACTACGACGACTGGCTTGAGCGGCACAAGCGTTACAGTTCGTTACCGGAACTCGCGGAAATGCCACGACGGCGTTCCCGTGTTTCTGCGCGTCATGGGGAGGAGCGAAAGCGCTCACGAGGGCGCTACCATTCGCGGCAGCCACTCCTGCGCCATGGTGCACGTCTGGGAATGTGGCAGTACGCTGGTGTATGCGTGCTGGGACTGATCATCATTGTGCCGGTAATGATCGGGACGATGAAGCGAGCAGTGAGGCAGTTACCTCCTGCGCCGACGAATGGACTGCCTCCGGGAGAATCTCCTTTACCGCCGGACGAGCAGAAGCGCGTGTTGTCACGGCATCTTCTACAGGTGCGCACTGCGGCGGAAAGCGGTGATGCGGCGGCGCAATTTCGCTATGGAAACCTGCTTAACACGGGCATTGCGGCGCTCGACATGGCACCGGATCGCGCTACAGCGAGGATATGGTGGGAAAGATCTGCCGCGCAGGGTTACAGGCCGGCGTTGAACTTACTCAAGGCTTTGGAGCATTTTTCGGAGGCTCCTGCGGCGGGAGATCATCCTGTGATTTCTGCTCCCGATGGGAAAAAATCCACAACGCCACAAGACTGAGCACGCCGAGGTCATCCAACCATCCGATGAGGGGGAATACCCAATCCGGCAGGAAATCGAAGGGCATGATGACGTAGAGCAACGCCAGCAATGCCAGCAGACCATTGCGCGGAGTCATCAGGCTCTCCCCGCGTCGTGTTGCATCAAACGCCTTTCGTGCTTTCTGAAGTTTTTCTCTGGGTTGTGCCACGTGATTTCGGGGATTTTCGAGCGGCTGCGATTTTCTTTTTGCGTGTCCGTCGACGTTTTTGCTCTGGATGGGACTGAGAATGCAGAAGCCAAAGGGCGAAGGCAGATGCAGCGTTGATCTGCACTCGTGAAACAGCGGAAATAGCTTGTACGAGTTTCATCATCTGCCCAACAATGTTGACGTACTCCTGAGCATCTACCACGAGGTTGGCGCTATCCAGCAATTCATGAATACGAGCCATATCTCTGTAACAGCAGTTCCAATCCTCCTGAGGAGCAGCGTAGAGGGAGCGCATGATACTCTCCGGAAGATTGTCGAGCAGCTTCTCGATGTTGCGCAGAGCGCGCAGAGCCGGACGCGACGCGCGGTGGGTGTGCTCCGCAGCTTTGATGAGATGGCGCAGGCAGCTATCCAGCTCGCCGTGGGCCGCCAAGACCTGCACCGGCACATACGGTGGGGAGGGAGAGGAATCATGCTCGGAGGCGGCATGTTCGCAGAAAAGGGATCGCAGTACATCCGCGCGCTTGATCTGCGGGATGTCTTCTGGTTCAAAAAGAAGACTCTGGCGTCTGTTCTCCATGGAGAATCAGTGGGTTGTTTGCACGAATCCGTTAGAGTTTATCAAGCATGGAGACGTACCTTGAAAAGGCCTCTCGAAAATTGAGAGGGGAGGCTGATTTCTTCGCGTCCGGGGACGTGGTTGGGGATACCGTGAGGATTGTGGGAGCAGGGGTGGAGACCTGAGGCTCTGGTGTTTTAGCGGACGGTTGCCTTGCCGCGAGCATTTTTCTGCGTTCATTGGGCATCAGAGACTCCTTCTGGGGGAATTCAAAACTTGCGAGTTTTTGCGGTTGGCGGCTCAGAGATTCGCGAACAGCGTCAATTTTTCCATAATAGTACGTCCTTCTCAAGAGGACGATACAGGAGTTGGCTCCCGAGCTATAACTGATGATATTTGCGTTGGAAAAGCTTTTCCGTAGAGCGGCAAGCTCTTTTTTTTGCATGAATTGCGTCGAGCTATACACGCCGCCCATCGCGCGGGTGACGAAGATTGCCACCTCCTGCGGCGTCAACTTTCCTTTCACAACTCGCAGTTCGGCACGCTGAAGCCCTAGTTGTGTCACATCCAGAGAGAGTTCAATGACGCCGTTACTTTTGCGTCCGGAGCTGGAAGACGTGGATAAGTAGGGCGAGGTAAAATTGTGCTCAACGCGCACGATCAGTTGCTTGCCCTGCCATTCGAGGAATTGCAGAGGGGATTTGGGATCTTCCTGACCGATGATATAACCAATAATACGTGAGACCGTATTGCGATAATAGCCGCTGCGAGGCGGGATGATGGCAACCCATGGCTCTTTGCCTTCAAAGGGACGGATTTGTGCGGGTATGAGAAGTTCGCTTTTGAGCTTCTCCGCCATTTCTTTTGCATCGTTTTGTTTTGCCCCATGCACAAAGAGCATATCCACCACGCCGCCGCCGTACGTGTTTGTCACAGCCACAATCTCACATTCTCCCAGCCGGAAAAGATAGCACGCGCCATCTTTTTTAGCCTCCGGGAAAAGACGCAGGAATTCCCTCTCCGTGCATGACGGTGCCGGTGAACCCAGTGCCCGATCCGCTACGCTCGTGGTGAACAGGATAAGCAGGACAACGACTCTGAGAGGACACTGTAGCATAATGCGTCGGAACATGGAGGAGAGGAGATGAAGATTAGTCGCCATATGATTTCACAAGCTTACGGATGTGCTTTTGCATGCGTGAAAGGTTAGCCTGGATGCTTTTGGCGAGGGCGAGTTGATTGCGTGCGCGCACAAGATTGTGTTCTGGATAGTCAATGCGGAAGTAGAGGTCTCCATCCAGATAATCCGTGAGGAAGCGAATAGCGATTTCGCAGGTAATGAGCCAACCGGAAAAGGCGAGGTTATCAATCTCCTCACTTGTCAGGAAACCGTGTGCTGCGTCCAAATACCCTGCCGCTAGTGATTCGAAGAATGGCATCTGCATGGATACCTTGGAGAGATCCTTTTCATCTTCATCAGCGGTACATGTCGCGGAGCGCACCATGTCCCCGAAATCATACAGAGAGAGCCCCGGCATGACGGTATCCAGATCAATGACACACACGGCACTATCTGTCTCTTCATCCAGCATGACGTTGTTGATTTTTGTATCATTGTGGGTGATACGAGTGGGCAGCAAACCGCGACACTGCATCTCTACCAACTTACCGAATTGCGGCGCCCAACTGCTGAGGAGTTCGAGCTCTTCCCGGCACTCGGAGGTGCGTCCCTTTACATCTGCCGCCGCGCTTTTGAGGAGGGCTTCGTAGCGCTTCGGGGTGTTGTGGAAGTCAGGGATGGACTCGCGTATATCCTCCGGATTCATATCAGAAACGAGTTCCTGAAAGGATCCGAAAGCGTAGCCGGCTTGGTAGGCCTGGCGCGTGTTCTCCACCACATCGTAGGTATGGGTACCCTCAATGTTGTTGTAGCACCTCCACATACCGCCTTCTTCCGGCAGGTTGATGTAGTTGCGCCCCCCACGTGCAGGGTAGAGCGTCAACGTTTGTCCCGCCGCATTCTTTCGTCGTCGAAGCACTTTCCAAGTGATATGGCGTGTTACTTTTTCGACATTGCGCATCACCTGGGCTGGGTCCTTGAAGACGTAGTCATTGATACGCTGCAGAATGTAACGATCCACATGTCCGTCATCCGTTCGGTAGCATGCGCGGTAGGTCGTATTGATGTGACCATTGCGTAGCTCTTCTCCATAGAGGAAGTCGCCGCTGATGGCAAATTGGTCACCGATGCGAGCGATGCGTTCCGCGGCGGCTCCTTCTTTTAACTTGCTCATGAATTGTAAGTTGTCTCCGAATGGCAGGCGGAGAAATTTTGAAGAATCGCTGACCTTCAGTGTGTACGGGGTGATCCCGAACGCGGAGCAGAGCGAGACGTCTGCGGAGTTTGCAGAAGAGGCTTGCCTGAGGAGTCCGGGGCATATTGTAAGGAAATGATGCTGTAGGCGTAAGAAATTTTAGGATGCCGTACGATGATGTTAATTTCGGCATGGGTCTTGTTAACCATGAAACGAGACATCCTCAGGGGGAGGGGAACGCCGTTTTCTTTCAGAGGGGGTGCCATGATTGCGTAGTTGACCGCTGTGGGTTCATTCTTGTCGCTGTTTACGTAAGACCATGTATTTGGATCCCCTTGTTTGATTCCATTATTTTCTTTGCGACGGTAGGGGGCAATGGTATCGCCTTTGTCCGGGAAATTATTATTGGGAGAGTGAAAGACCTCAAGGGGAGTCGGGGAAAAGTTGATGATGTGGAACCCTCCTGTGGGGAATTCGCTCTCGCGCAAAAAGAAACACTGATTTTGATCGGGTTGGTCCCCGGGCACCACGATACAGATGCTGCGTACGCGAGCGTATTCGCGCGGAACGTGAACCACCATGTAAGGGGGAGGCAGCTTTTCCTTGTTTGTTTCTTCTCCGTTCTTCGGTTTAGGAGGTTTGTTTTCGTAAAAGTTAACGGTTCCGTCCGGTTCAGGCGTGACGCGTTCGCTTGGGAAACGGGAAGAGATGCTTATCGGAAGGTACTCCTTGTCGATCTTGACATAGAGAGGAGTTTTAACCGTCGAGCCTGTCGGAGAACAGACCACAAAGCGAGGTCCCGTGGTCGGGTAGGGGGATTCCTTTACTGCCTGCTCTTCATCGGGGGCAGGAGTTTGTGCCATCAGTACGTTCCCTGTCAGAAGTAAGCAGGCTACCAGTGGATAAAACCAAGTCCATTTCATGACGATATGCTTGACGCTTTGCGGATGATACCAATTCGTGTTCCGGATAGCAAGGAGAAAAAATAGCCGCCAATGCAACCTGTGAATTGCAAGAATAAATGCAACAAGAGGTCAGGGCAAACGCATTAGAAAAAGCGGAGCAGAAATGGATGTATAGAATTTAGTATCAATAACTTATTTAAATTATTGATATTAAATACAAAATATGATAGGATACAGGGATGC
>CANRKR010000053.1 GCA_947631275.1 uncultured Akkermansia sp. | reverse complement strand
CTGCCCCGCCACCTCCTTCTTCTTAAACTGCGGCACATCCGCCGATATACTCAAATCCTCCACCCTCGCCACCCCATTCCACCTCACCGTCGGAATATCGTGACTCTGCCGCACCCGGTAGAGCACCTCCTGCATCGTCCGCTTATCGCAGTCAAACATCCTCGCCAGCGTCGCCACCTTCACCATCTCCGTCTCAATCATCTCTCCCCTCCTTTCTCCTCTCCTTTCTGCCCTCGTGCAAACACTGCAAATTCATTAGCCTCACCCCAGTCCACGAACCTCCATTGAAGCTTTACCCTCTCTTCCATCGCGAGTAGCATCAAAGTATTCAAACTTATAACTGCATTTTCCAGATTATCCAATTTCTCGTTAGGAAAACCATCCGCGATATCCTCAAAAAGTAATGCACTACGTTTAATTAGGTATGCTAATTGCTCAAACCCGCTTGCATTCCTTATAAGCCTATCAATGCTTTTTTTTATTTCTTCTTCCTGATTCATACCCGTCTAGTCAGTTAAATTTCTTATCGCCTACTTAAACCGCCGCCGACTTATGCACTTTAATTGGCGGCAACTGCGGAAGCTTCCGCAGCCTCCGCAGCAAATCCTTACTCGGCTCGCGTTCACCGTTACACACACGTGCCAAATGCGACGGATGAACCCCAACCTGCATCGCCGCCTTGCGCGCAGACCAACCGCGACTCGCCAAAAACTCGCGTAACGCCGCGTCATTTATATTGCTTTCCTTGCTCATATTTGCTAGACTTTTCTTGTGTTTTCGCCGCGTTGCTCGTTACGCTTATCGCGGCGACAAAACAATGTTTAACACAACGACTAGACAAATGCAAGATAAAATTTATCGAAATGCTAAATTTTCTGCGAGACTAAAAGAAGCAATACACGCTTCCAGTCTTACACAGAGAGAGTTAGCTGCAAAAACAGGGGTATCAGAAATTACAATATCACGCTACGTATCTGGAAAACAGCTCCCGTCGCGTGGTGTTCTCTTCATGCTCGCCACTCACCTTAACATAACGCCTAGTTATTTGCTCGGCGAAGATGCCGATGATAAATCCATCGCCGCCGCCGTCCAAGACGACAACTCTCTTCCCGCCTCGCACGACAACTGGAAAAACCGCGCTCTAGCCGCCGAGCAGAAACTCCAGCACATCGAAAACATCATCCACGAACTCTTCACCTTCGCCAAAATCAAGTAAACAGCCATGAAAGCATTTTTCTTTTGGACAGCAGCAGGCATCATTGTCGCTTCCATTATATGCTTCGTGGTATTCGCTTTCTTGCAAAACACAGCCATAATGGCAGGCTGTGCGACTTTGTTTGGAGCTGGACTATGGCAACTTCCAAAACTATGGCAAGAGGTAGAAAAAGAAAAAATAGAAAAAGAAAAACTTGTCCGCCTATTGATAGGGTACTGCGAAACCCTCAACCGTGGAGAACGTCCCACACCGCCCAACGTCGCCAATCATTGCTCACTCACCCTTGACGAAGTCAATGAATACACAAAAATAGCCAACGATAAAGGATTCCTAGAACCAGAAATATACGATACAGATTATAGAAGAGACGGCGCCCCTCTGGAATACTTTTACCCCACCAAAAAAGGAGGGCAATTCCTCCTCAAACACAAACCCAAATAACCACCCCAACACCCCATGAAATTCCTCCTCTACATCCTCTCCGCCATCCTCGGAGGCTTCGCCTTCCTACTCTTTTTCGGCTTTCTCTACCTTATCGGCGTACCGATAAACGATAAAGTTGCCTCCACAGTAATCTACTGCGCCGCACTCGGAGCTGCCCCCCTCCTCTACAACTACCTCAACAAAACACCTGACACCGGCAACATCGAAGACGAATGGGAACAAGCCCAGCAAGCCGAGCAAAAATACCGCAACCGCCCCCACAAAAACACCCCTCATGACACATAATCTTCCCCTCTCTCCCATTACAACATCCTTACACCTCTCCCCAACACCCTCACCCTCAACTCCCCAATTCCCTCCGGAGCTAACGCGGGCCCGACTGCTCAAAAGCGGTCGGGCTTTTCATGCTCATATAGGCCCACCCTACTCAGCGCATTGTGACGCCGGGCAACTTCTCAGTAAGAACCTTCAACACCGCCGCGTGCGCAGCATCCACCTCCGCCGCCGTAAGAGTTTTGTCTGCATCTCGGTAGGTGAAGCTGTACGTCACCGCCTTGCGATCAGCGGCAAGTTTTTCACCCGTTGGATCGGTGAAAATCTCCTTGAGTCGGCAGCTCACCAGCAACTTTTCCTTCGCTGCATTCACAGCCTTGAGTATTTCTGCATGACGAAGCGCGGCGGGAACCACCAAAGTCGCATCGCGTCCGGAACCCGGATACAGCGGCAAATCCTTCACCTTGAAAGGAGCTGTAGCAAGCTGCTGCAGCTTGCGCATGTCCAACTCGGCATAGTAACAATCCACCGGCAGTCCAAGTGAGCGACACACTGCCGGCGCCACACGAGCAAAGTACCCGCAAACCTGCCCACCAAGCTGAATATCCGCTCCGAAAATAGCGGCCTTGCGCGTCTGTTTTGCCGGTGAAAGAGAAAGCTCGCACTTCGGCACCAGCAACTCCAGCACCGCGCTCAGGTGCTCCGGAGCCACAGTTTTCGGCTTGAGCTGTGTCCGGCTTGCGGGCCCCAGCCTGCCCGCCATGAGGATACCCAACACCTCCATCTCGATGTCCCTCCCCTTTCCTCCGCCTGTATTGCGGAACACGCGACCGCATTCGAAGAACCGAAGCACCTCTGCTCCCTGGTTCATATTCCGCGCTGCCACAGCAAGCAGTCCGGGGGCTAGAGAGGGGCGCAGCACGGCGTGATCCTCCGAGAGGGGAAGCGCCACACTGATGACATCCCCTTCCATCAGCGGCTTGATTGGGAGAGCATATTCCACACTCGCAATGGTGGGATCCATACTCTGGCGCGCAATCAGCTTAAAACTCTGTACTTCCCGGAAGCCGCCTCCCGCCAGACGATACGAAAGAGCGCTTCGAAAATCATGGGTGCGATCCTGAGCGCTCTCCGGCACGTAGATGGCCGAACGCGTGGCAGGAATATTATCGATGCCGTACACACGCACAATCTCTTCCAGTAAATCACAGCTACGCTTGAGATCGAGCCGCCAGGGTGGGCAGTCCCATTGTCCCGGCGTGCTCTCCTTCAAACCGAGACGCTTAAGGATGCACGCGGCCTCCATATGCGGCACACTGCCGCCTGTCATCACGTCAAGTTCTTTCCAATCGAGAACCACCTGGTTGAGTGCGCAATAAATTTTGGCATCGGTTCCCTGCTCCAGCACACTCGCCATGGCCGCCTGCTGTTCCGGAACGGTGCACGGGGCCTGACCTGCCACCGCCACAGGCTCCGCCTTGCCCCCGGCGCACTCAAGAATCAGCTGCACCGCACGCGCAGCAGCCCGCAGCACATTCCACGCTGCCGCGCCACGCTCGAATCGGTAGGAGCTGTCTGACCCCAGCCCCAACCGGCGAGTCGTACGCCGCACCGAGGACGGGAGGAACCACGCCGATTCCAAAATGATGTCCGTGGTATCATCCGTGACGCCGGAATTCAACCCGCCCATCACGCCGGCAAGCGCCAGAACACGCCCGGAATCGTCAGAAATAACGAGATCCTGCGACTCCAGCGTATAGTCCTCGTGCATGAGACTCGTGAATTGCTCTCCTTCCGCAGCGCGGCGGATGTGCAGCGCTCCCCGCACCTGAGCCGCATCAAAGGCATGCAGCGGGTGCCCAAGTTCAAAGAGGCAGTAGTTTGTAATATCCACCACGTTGTTGATGGGGTGCAATCCGATAGCGATCAATCTCTCGGCGAGCCATTCCGGGGAAGGTCCGATCTTCACGCCGCTGATACGCGTCGCCGTGTACAACGGGCAGAGTTCCGGCGCTTCCAGAAGGATGCTTTCTCCTGCGGGCTTTGTCTCCGCATTGTTCGGTGCAGGGTCTGCCTTCAACGAGCGTCCGGAAATACCTGCGAGCTCTCTCGCTATGCCCCAGTGGCTCAGCAAATCCGGTCTGTTCGGTGTGATCTCCAACTCAAAAATGGTGTCGGCAGTCGTGAGCTTGCTCAGCGGCATGCCCACCTCATATTCCTGCGGCAGAATCCAGAGACCATGCTCCTTGTCCGGCTTCCCCAGCTCGGAAGCCGAACACAGCATCCCACGGCTCGCATGCCCCATCATCTTGCCTTCCTTGATCCGCCACCCGCCCGGCAACACCGCGCCGGGCAGAGCGCAGGGCACCTTGTCGCCGACTTTGTAATTTTGCGCACCGCACACGATCTGTCGCAATGTCCCTTCTCCTGCGTCCACCATGCAAACGTTGAGATGATCGCTACCTTCCACAGGGGTCTTCTGCGCCACCTGAGCCACCACGACAAGGTCATCATCTACGCCGCGCTGCTGCATTCCCTCCACTTCCACACCGGCGAAAGTGAGCATATCGGCCATCTCTTGCGCGCTGATTCCTGCGGTATCGACGTATTCTGCGAGCCAGTTTCCGGATATATTCATAGCACGTGAAAAAGTTAAGAGAATTGAGCAAGAAAGCGCACATCATTTTCAATCAGAAGACGTATATCGCGAATGCCCCAGCGAATCATCGCCAGACGCTCCAGCCCGATGCCGAAAGCGAAGCCCGTGCACCCGCTGTATAGGTTCTTGCCCGTCTTCCGATCAATGTTTTCAAACACCGCCGGGTTCACCATGCCACAGCCCGCAATCTCGATCCAGCGCGGCGCCTGTCCCGCCGCCAGCAGCTGCACGTCGATCTCAAAGCTAGGCTCCGTGAAAGGGAAGAAGTGCGGTCGAAAACGCACCGGAGTCTCCTCCCCAAACAGAGCTTTCAAAAAGTACTCCAACGTACCTTTCAAGTCACCGACGCCCACCTCCTTGTCCACATAGAGCCCTTCAATTTGATTGAACGCCGAGAGGTGCGTCGCATCAATGGCATCGCGTCGAAATGCTGAGCCGGGGCATATGATGCGCACCGGCGGCGCTTGCTGCTCCATCACGCGTGCTTGCACAGTGCTGGTTTGTGTTCGCAGCAGTTTGCCGCTGTCGAAGTAGAACGTGTCTCGTTCGTTTCGTGCGGGGTGGTCCTCCGGCGTATTCAGCGCATCAAAGCAGTGCCACTCATCCTCAATCTCCGGACCATCCGCCAGTGAAAATCCCATACGGCGCAGGATGCGCACGGCTTCATTGCGCACAAGCGAGATGGGATGCAATCCGCCGCCCGGCAGAGTCTCACCCGGCAGGGTGACGTCCACCCCGGCCACCGCCTGCTCATCCGCTGCCTGCTGCAGCTCTACCAACCGCTGATCCAGCGCCGCATTCACAGCGGAGCGCACCTCGTTGAGCAAAGCTCCCACTGCCGGCTTCTCCTCGCGCGGCACATCACGCATCCCCTGCTGCAGGAGAGTCAGCTCCCCCTTTTTGCCGAGAATATGCACGCGCGCATTTTCCAGCTGCTTCATGTCCTGCGCGGCGGCAATCTCTGCCAACGCCGCAGTTTTTACACTTACGATCTGCTCTTTCATCATGCTTGCGGAAAGGCTACGCCCCTGATGCGCATTTGTCAAGGAGAATGCGCAACCCGGCAGGGTCGAATTCCCGGCGGGAACGACCGAAAAAACTCCATCCCTCAGCGCAGCATATCCAACGCACGGCGAGTCGCACTGAGCGCGCGATGTATATCCTCCTCTGTGTTATACACCGCCACGGAATAGCGAGTGGTTCCGGTTATACCGAGCGCTTGCATGAGTGGCTGACAGCAGTGGTGTCCCGTACGCACAGCAATATTCATCTGATCCAGCAGGGTGCCAAGGTCATAATGATGCACCTGAGGGACGTGAATAGAAACGAGAGAAGAACGCTGCGGGCTATCCCCACCAAGAACGTGTACTCCCGGCAGCTCCCGCAAACCTGCGACGAGCTGGCGCACTAACTTCTTCTCGTGCTCATGGATGGTCGGCAACCCCGCTCGCTGCACAAAACGCAAAGCCTCTGCCAGCACGATATTACCCGCGATATTCGGCGTCCCAGCTTCATATTTGAAAGGCAGCTTATTGTAGGTTGTTCTGGCGAAAGTCACCTGGTTAATCATTTCTCCGCCGCCCTTCCACGGAGGCAGAGATTCAAGCAACTCCTCTTTCCCCAAAAGCGCTCCCGTGCCGGTGGGGCCATAAACCTTGTGACCGGAAAATACGAAAAAATCACACCCCAGCGTCTGCACATCCACCATCTCATGCGCCACAGCCTGTGCGCCATCAATGAGCGTCAGCGCACCCACTTCCTTCGCTGCGCGGGTAATCTCCTCTACCGGCAAGCGTAACCCCAGGGCATTTGACACCACCGGCACTGCCACCACCCTCGTGCGCGAACTGAGCATATCGGTGTACGCCGTCATGTCGAAACTCAAATCCGGCGTCAATGGCACAACGCGCAGCTTCGCTCCCACACGCTCGCACAGCATTTGCCACGGCACGATATTAGAATGATGCGCATCCGTGGAAACAACAATCTCATCCCCTTCCCTTACTCGACCGGAAAGCGCCAGCACCTGCGCCACAAGATTGATACCCTCCGTGCAGCCGGAAGTAAAGAGAATTTCCCTCTCCGAAGCAGCATGCAGAAATTGCGAAACACAACGGCGCGCCGCCTCGTGAGCCTCTGTCGCCAACCGACTCGTTCGGTGAGCTCCCCGGTGCACATTGGCGTTGATGCGACAATAATAATTCTGCAAAGCCTCCAGCACACAGCGCGGCTTCTGAGTGGTTGCCGCGTTGTCCAGATAGACGACCTCCGACTCACCCGGCAGCGGGTCGAAAAAAGGGAAATCGGTCTTCATGAATTATGTCCCCCCTTCAGGTGCTCCGCCATGCGATGCGCCTCAGGCGGCACATATTCCTTCCATTCTTCATCCCCTTCGTTGATCATTCGGATAATATCTCTCGGCGTGCGTGTGAGGAGCTTCTGGTTAAAGTAAGGGACCTCGACAATCCACCCGTTTTCAATGAGATGCTGGTAAAGGTAACGGTATTTTTCCGGAGCCCGATAAGTGCCGGCGGTGACAAATTCGCCGCTGGTTCGGTTAATCCAGGGGGTAACGTAGCACTTCGTCTGACTCAGGAAGATGTGCGCCATGCTGCCGAGAATGCCGCCGGGCATATCCATGGCCCATTTTTCCTTGAAGAGCTCATGCAGCAGACCGATGGAAAGGGCGATAGCTACAGGCTCCTTTGTGAACTGATTGAGCAGAGTAGAAATGCGGTGGAAATGGGTGATATTTGTCACAAGCACCGTCTTGCCCAGCGACGCCAGGGCATCTACTCGATCCAGGAAATCCAGAAGATCCACCTCCTCTCCGCGCAAGAGATTGGAGAGCGAAATCTCGCAAATATCAATCTCGCGCGCTTTTTGCTCTTCGGTGAGACCGCTGCAAAATTTTGTGCGCACGCTGTCCATCATCTCCAGGTGAATCTTGCAGAGGGGAAGGAAGCTGCCGCGCATCAACACAATGGGGCGTTTGTAGAGAAAATCACTCGGCTGCTGCACGGAGTTTCCTTCCGGGCAGAAGAGGGTAGCCTCCGACAACCCGCTGCGCACCAGTTGCAACGCCAGAATGCGGTTGTCAAACATGCTGAACCCATTCCCCGAAAAGCGCATCAAATCTACCTCGTAGAGGCTGCGATCCAAATTCTCCCCGACACAGTGCACGAAGTCCTCCATCCGGTCACGTTTGTAGAAGAGAGCGTAAAGAAGATTTACACCCAAAATGCCCAGCACTCGTTTCTGAATATCCTGATCCGGCACGGTGAGGCGCACATGCATGATAAAATCGCTCGGTTCTGCACCGGGCTTGAGCTGGAAACGCACGCCGATCCACGCAGCCCACGGACCTTGGTCGCGGTACCCCTTGCACTTTGCCGTGTTGCAGAAGGAAAAGAAGCAGGTGCTCCCACCGCGTTTTTCACCGAGTCGATTGATCAGTTGACCGTATTCGTAATCCATCATCTGCCGCAGCCGGTCCTCCGAAACGTACCGGCGTGTCGTGCCGTACAGCGCATCACTCACCGTCATGTCGTACGCCGAGATAGTCTTTGCGACAGTACCCGCAGCGCCGGAAGAACGGAAAAACCAGTTTGCCGTTTCCTGCCCGGCCCCAATCTCGGCAAAAGAGCCATAGATCGCATCATCCATGTTGATGAAGAATGCTTTTTCCTGCGTCGCTGCGAGGGTTTGGAATTCGGTACTCATATCACTTGATTGTTTTTGGAGAGGTGTAGTACACCCGATGTTAAATTCAGAGTCTGAGAAGAGGTCGCGGCATCCGGCGCTGCGGCAGAGGCATACGCAGCTGTATCTCGCTGTTGACGCGGGGCGCTTCCCCATCCTCCACAGCATCATCGGCAGGCAGAGCATCATCCTCCTGCAATGCGGGCGCCCCGCCCGCTACCGCTGTATCCTCCTTGTATTTCGGGTTCAAAAGCTGCTGACAGCCGTACGGATCATTTCCCCGCAACGCCTGACCTTTAGGTAAAATCGGCACCACCGGCAGCACGCGAGAAAAAAGATTATTCCCCCGCGTATCCAGCAGATCACTCAGGGAGGGGCTGCCGTCCCCATGCACCGTGCAGGAGCTCAATGTGACATCTCCCTTCGGAAAATACTCCATATAGGTTGGCCGCACATAGCTCGGTTTACCGTCGCGCACAACAGTTTCATAACAAAAGTTGGTGGCCTGCTGCCCTGAATAGCGACAGATTTCCACCGCCTCCGTATCCGCCGGCGGCTTAATAGGCGCGTCTTCATAAACGCCGTGAGCCTGCTGCATCAGCCGCCCAATCACCGGTCCGCACACATCGCTTGCGAATGCCTGCGGGTAAATTGCGCGTCGATCGTTCAAAAAACCTATCCACACCCCGCATGTGTAGGATGAGGTATAGGCAAAAAGCGATGCATCCGCAAAATCATAATTTGTTCCGCTCTTCGCCGCCCCGTTGAACCCATCCGGCAGACAGGATGCCACCCGCACGGCCGCACCTTCCCTGAGCGATTCGTGCATGATGCTGTGCAGCCGATACGCCGTACAGGACGAAGTGCTCTTGTGCATGCGCTTCCCGGCATTGCTATGCAGCGGATTCTCCCAAAGGATGGTTCCGTGGTCATCCGTCACCTTTGTGATCACATACGGGGTGATGGGACGGCTCCCTCTGTTCGGGAAAATGGTGTAGGCCATGACCATCTCTTTGAGCGATGCAGGCTCCGTGCCGAGATACACGCGGGGATAATACGTCGGGTGAACCTCAGTGCTTCCAGGATTTCTCTGTGGCGGTGTGATGCCCGCGCGCTGCAGAGAGCTGGCGAAAGCTCGCGCCCCGCGCGGACTCTTCGCGCTCAATGCCATCCCCAGCCTCGCAGAAGCCGCGATTTTCGACCACTCCAGCGCCTGCCTCGCCGTGATGCTGTCCATGTATCTTCCCTTGGACACCTCCATCCCCCACTCTCCGAGAATCCCCTCCTCGCCACCTATCCCTGCCAGGCGGTTATCCATCGCATCATCCACAAGCCGTGAGATCGGTGAAAAGCCATTGTCAAAAGCACACATGTAGAGGAACGGCAGCATCGCAGTGCCAACCGGCCGACGCCCACTCTCAATAATGTCAAAATTGTCGCGTTCAAAATCACGCCCCGCCACATACACCAGGGTCCCCCCGGTCTTATTGTCCACAGCATACACGGCGCCGTCAATGTAGCGATGCTGGTCATTCGCCGGATCTCGCGGATCAGAGTAGCGTACATGGGCATAATCCGGCCGTTCTTCAATCTCCTTCAGGCGTTGTCGCAATGCCTCCTCCGCCGCTCGTTGCAGCTTGCCGTCAATGGTGGTGTAAATGCGTATCCCGGCGCTCTTCACAATTTCCTCCCCCCGCTCCGGGCTGTCGAACAAGTCTATCGCCTGCTGCTGCACGAGGGCATGCAGGAAAGAGGTGTGCCGCCTCAGGGGATTCGGTCTCACCTCAAGCGTCTGCTGTTTCACTCGCTCCGCTTCCTTCGCGCTCAGGTACCCGGCGCGATACATGCGCTCAATGACGTCATTGCGCCAGCGTTTGTTGAGTTCCGGATTGCGGATGGGGTTGTAGTTCTCGGGGTTCTTGATGAGCGCTGCCAGACTCGCACTTTCGCGCACGGTGAGATCCGCCGGCTCTTTCCCGAAATATCCCAGGGAGGCCGCGCGGATGCCGTAATATCCCCGTCCAAAATAAATGCGGTTCAGATAGAACTCCAGGATCTGTTTCTTATTGTAACGCTTCTCCAGGCGTCGCGCCAGAAATATCTCCACCACCTTGCGTTCATAGCGTGTTCCCCCGCGCACCAGGGTGCGCCGCTCCAGGTCATACGCATTGCGTGCCAACTGCTGCGTGATGGTTGACGCTCCCTGGTTGGCGTGCCCGTGGGATAACGCTGCCTCCTTCATCGCCCGCAGTATCCCCATCGGGTCATACCCCTCATGCGTCCAAAACGTCTTATCCTCCTGCGCGACCAGCGCATTGACCATGCTCTGCGAGATATGGTCAATGCTCACATAGCTGCGATTCTCATCAAAAATGCGTCCCAGTTCATCTCCGTTGCGGTCGTAGATGATACACGGGTGATCCAGGTTATTCACATCCTCCAGGTTAAACTCATCCGCCCACCGACTGTATTTCGCTGTTACTAACACAAACAAGCCCCACACCGCCCCTGTGCACAGAGCAAGCGTCACCAGCCCCATCAGGAGCAGGCGCACTATTGTTCGCCCTCGCCCGCCACCGCGCCCCGGTTGCCTCGCGTGCCGCGCACCCACGCGCTGACCCTCAGCCATGGCTCGGCGGTGCAAGTATTCATCATCCAGCGCCACCTCCCCCACTCTACCACGCTTCCATCTCCATGGCAAGAGACAATTGCTACTCCTCGCAATCGTGTGCGCATTGAAAACTTCGATGCAACATAGGTCGTGTTACAGGAAAATGTGTTGGTCGATTCATTGAAAGGTTCCGCCGTTGTTGTTGAAACGGGTAACGTGCCTCATTTCCTGCCGGGGAACAGCTACTTCCTTGGCTGTGGTTGACCGATCAGAGATGTTCCCGGCCCAGTGAACGACTCTTCAGAGGCAGTCAGTTTGTTTTCCTGTTCGGAGATTTTTCTGATCAGGATAGTGCAGATGTTGGTGCAGAGGATCCGCTCAATAGTGGATGATCTTGCGGTTTTTCTTGCCCGCAAATCTCAAGCTTGACGCGAAAACTCAACGCCATCACGCTGCAACTGATCATTTGAAATGCGGCGGTCTGAAAGTCGAATTCGAAGTTCTCATGGCTCTTGTTGCCGTGCTCGATAGGACTGTTGGGGATGATTTTGATGCCGAGGGTAACGAACCTCCAACAGACCATGATGAACCATGGGTCGTAGAGTTCGTTGCAAAGTCCGACGGTCTCTGTCAAGAATCCGGATGAGATCTGTCATTGAAACCCATTGCCCGCGACACAGCTCGATGATAGCTTGCTCTTTCTCCTCCAGGCTTGCTTTACGCGATGTCCTCACCTTGACTACGCTTTGAGGCAACTGCGGCATTTGTCCGGATTCTATCAACGTTCCTCCTTGATGATAAGATGTTTTTCCCTGTGCTTGTGACATTTCCCCGGAAGCTTGTGACATTTGCCCATTGAGCTGC
>CANRKR010000052.1 GCA_947631275.1 uncultured Akkermansia sp. | reverse complement strand
GGGGGGGGGGGGGGGGGGGGGTAGCGACGATGCGTGACATAACGAATGTTCGAATAACCGGTAGAGAGTCTATCAGTTCTTACCGCGAAGTACAAGCGAATATTTCCGGCCCACTTTCGGACGAATCAATGAGTGTTTGAACGCAAAAACGAAAGGGCAACGTCAACCACATATCACTCAAGATGAGTAAACAAGCAAGAATAGAGTTACTTTCTATATGAAAAATTTTACGTGAATATGAGATTCTTTTGTGGCATTACGGATGCAAGAGTTTATCTTGCTGTCAACGCTAACTCGCACACTATATTCTTTCTCATGAGGCGTAAATGTCTCATATATGCGTTTCGCTAACCCCTCTGTCGTCCTCAACGATTCCTCGGGTGTCGTACCATTGCACAAGCTGTCCGCCCTGAGGTGATGGACCTTTCCCCTCCCATGGCATTCGAAAGAACCTATGCGGAACAAAGAGACGCCTCAAGAACCGCGCACTGCACATGACTCACCTCCGTTGTCCCCAGTGCCTGCTCCTGCACAGCGGCTTCCTTAGAGGCATCGATCGCATCCCCCAACCATGCAGCCTGCAGCGGTGTATGGTTTGGGTTGATTTAGATCTGTACACGGACTTATGAAACTATTTATTTTTCAATATTTGATCCAACTTCCTTACAGAATTCATCGACATTTATGCACCGCTGTGCCTTTGTAACCTTTTCAAGAGAAACTCCATTTTCAGCCACTCTGTAGAGTATTCCCCTTTCATAATCAAGGAAAAAGTTCCATGGTTCTTCCGATTCTGGATAACTATTTTGAATACTCTCCCAATTCAGTTTGTAGAAATATCTTTTTTCAAATACTCTGCAATAAATCAGCCATTTCCCCGGCGTTTTACTTATATCTTTCCTCTTAGCACAACTGACACTCAATTGGCACAAATAAGGATCTTTATAACATGGAGCTGATGCCGTTGACAAAATGCGGGCTTTCCTACTTGCACCTATGCCGCCCCCACGTTCAAGCAGTCTCAGTACGTCTTCCGATAACTGTTTATTATTTTCCTGAGGGTTTGTCTTCGCTAGTCGTGATAGCATTTCGCCAGCAAGTTGTTTCCATGCGGCAAAATAATTCTCGTTTCTGACGGGGATAAGTACAGGAATTATTGCGTACGATTTCAACACTTCCCCAAATTCCTCTTTCATACTTTTATCCGTCTCCCCGGTATAAAACAAGTATGCAAACGCGTAGGGGCGTTTATTTTTTAAGTACTCTCTTCCATCCAACCATTCTTTTCGCTTTTTAATAGCGTGCCATATAAGCTTTTCATTATCCTGCAATTCAAGGCCGCAAATATGAAGTTCAGAATGTATAAAAAAATGCAACCAAGACGTTTCATCATCTGTCCGATTTGGGAGTGAACCCAATGCATCCTCATATTCACTTGACGACATCACAATTCTGTTTGAATTGCTTGCTATTCCGTGAATATGAGAAACCTGAGGTACACCATTTTGGGGCTTTAGTATGATGTTATTCTCACTATAACTCTTACTTCCTTCTTTTTCTTTTTTGGGATTGAAGCACGGGTGGATAGCTTTTTCTATGGCAAAATCATAGTTAGTTGTCAACACGTATCGGAAATAGTTCTGAATCAAAGGAGTCAACATTTTATGGACGGGGGAAGGAAGTATTTCACACAAGTCCTTATACCATTTTTTTATAGCTTCCTTTACGTCCTTATGACCCTGCTTCACGCAATTGTTTATATTTTCCATTCTTTCAGGGAAACTTAGACTCCTTGAACTTTCATCTAAATAAGGCTTTGCTGCCTCCTCCAATCTATTTAAAGCTTCGCTCCACTTACTTCTACGGTTTTGCCCGTCCACCAGATTCGGGCTATTCCCAACAAGGAGCAGCCGTTCGATATTCTTCTGGGCAGGTTTATCCTCCTTTTCACATGTTGCTTTGCTGCAATTGTTACATGGAGCTTGTTTTGTATTATTGTCTTTTTTAGCCATTTTCGTATTTGTGTATAAGTTTAGTAATTAGTATTAGTATTTTATCATAGCAGCATGTTCAATGTTTTTTTCTCAAAGGATAAATCCATACCCATTCTCCGAAGCCACAGAGCTGGGTTTCTGCTCGCCGTTGGTCTGTTCGGCAACCCTGCTTGCCACGTAATTCTGCAACTCTTCAACGTTGAGCCTGCCATCCTTGTTAGTATCCGCATTCAGATCCCGTAGCGCTTGGATGACCGTCGACGTGAATACTCCGTTTCTCCACGCGCCCGATTCCAGGGCGTATTCCGCCCCAGCCGCTCCGGCTATGATGTTGATGCCGCGCTGGACATCGCCGCGTGAGAACAAGTCCTCGATGTAGCGCTTCTTCTGTTTTGTATTGAGTGCGCCGATAGCCTTCTTCACTTTCATGCCTCGATGTTGAATCGCCCGTACGCCGTGCGGCAGTTGCACGCCACTCATCGCCAGTTTTTCTTCCCCTTCCTCGCCGAGCATGCCGGAGTGGCAGGTGTCAAGCAACAGCAACTTCTTACGTGCCTTTGCGTTTTTCAAACATGTCGTCAGTTCATCCATCGCTATACCCGTCTCATCTATCCGCTCCGGATCAAACCCGGCAGGAGCGTAGTAGTAATTGTATTTGTCGTCCAACATACCATGCCCGGCGACGTAGAAGACCACGCGATCATTCACTGTCGTGTTCGACAGGAAGTCGCGTACTTTTTCCAGCGCGCTACGATCCTTCACTTGCTCATTTGTCAGCAGCAGCACATGCTTCTCCCCGGAGCCGTATTGCTCCAAAGCCTTGGATATATCCGTGGCATCCTTGGCGGCGTATTGCAGCTGCAGGTCGGGATTATCGTAGTCCGACACACCAAGCGCGACAATATAGAGATCGGATTTCGCCTTGCTCCGGTAGATGGTGCGAAAACGGAACGTATCGCCGGATATGCCTTGGCTATCCACCGGCGTAACCTCTATCCAGTTCTGCCCGCTTGCCAGCGGCACTTCCACCGTTAGCTCCTCCTGCTCACCCGCAGCAATGGTTAACCTGCTGCTCCAGCTCTGAGGCACTTCCACACCGTCCACGCGCACAATCACCTTGGCAATGTCATTTGCCGTAGCTTTGGCTGTCACCGTGAAACGTGCCGTATCCGTCGTGCTGAAAAGACTCGGCATGTGCACGTCCACTGCCGGAAAGTCCTTGAGAGATGGTTCCATCGGCATATGGTCCGAGTCAAAACCCTGCTTGCGCAGCCACCTCTTCGTTGTCTCTCTCAGTGCGGCTATATCATCTGCATTCCCGCCTAGCGCTTCCAAAACCTCCGCCGGACGATTCCGCCAAGGTGCCAGAGCTTGCATGCCGACAACGCTTTCTCCTTCGCCATACTGCAGAAACTTCTCACACCCGGGGGAACCTGCATAGAGACCATTGGACAAGGCAATAGCGTACCCTTGCGCAGGGTCAATGTACATGTCCGCCAATTTTCTCTGCGAATCGAACTCCTCAATGCTGTACTTATTGTCTCCTCCCGTCCGCAATATCCACTGTTTCTCCGGAACGAAGGCATCCGGCAACGCGGAAGGTTCACTTTTGCGTGTTGCAATAACCTTGTACGTGTAGTCCTCTGGATGTATCTCAACGATATTAAATTCACGCGTCCTTCCTTCGGACGAAGATCCAGTCATGTACGCTATCATGAGGCTATTCCCCTGGTGCCCGATTGTTCCAAAGAGTAGCCGTTCATTTAATGACATAAATGCAAATCCTTTGTTTAGATTCTTCATGGATAGCATTTTGGCCTGAGGAAGAATCGTACAACTTTCATCAAATGACTTACCTGGGAAAAACATGACGTCCCCCGTCCGATGATTGATCAATCCTAACGTGACCATATGTTCATAGTCTTCCGCGTACGCAAGACCTCTGCATAAAAAGAGTTCATATTCATCGTCCAATTTTATTGAATCCATATCGCTAAAGGAAGAAAATGAATCGCCGTAATCTTCTCCAGGAGGGCAACCTATTGCGGTCAATTTTTGTAAAATTGCCTGTTTCAATTCCTGACTCTCGATAGGGTTTGTGGCTGGCGATTTTAGATCAGGGACGCCATAGCAATGTAAGGAATCCAGCGAAACTGCCAGATTGTACTGCCACATATCTCGCACGACAACTGTAGTTTCACCTTTTGCCTCCACTTGGTTAATCTGTCCCTTACTAATCCCTCTCAATTTTTGCTCCAGTAATCTCTGATTACGCCTGATCGGCAATTGCATGAGTCCTGCTTCCCGATTGGCGTAATAGCTCGCTTGTCCAATAGTACCCGTATCTTGCCATATATCCAATTTATCAAACATAATTTCCGAAATCCCATACCGTCTGCAGAAGTCAGACGAGAATTTTCGCAAGCGACTTGTGTATACGTATAGCTCATCTGGAAATGCCATCCCTGGGTCATAGCTATCATTTATCGAATCTCCATAAAATAAGTAACCAACAATTTGTTGATCTCCTTGAATGCCGCGCACAACAGGACTGAAATCTATACCATCGTTGCATGCTATAAAAAGCTCCCTGTAAATTCTTCCTGTCCGTGAATCCCAAAACGAAATCACATTTGGCTTCGGTGTAAGGGGAGAAGGGGTGACAACATACTCCTCATCGCTCGCTAGAATCGGTTGGTTGATATAGGAAAGGTTCGGATAAAACGTGATCCCGTTACTGTTCGGCTTCAAAAAGTGACTCCAGCCGTATAGGTTCGTATCGTTTGGATCGTTGAGGATTGCTCGTAATTTTTCCTTTTGTTTATTTAGTTCCCCTTCTTTTTGGCTTCGTACAGAGCATTCCCCGAATCGTGCTTCCTCCCGCTGAAGCAATCCAAAATAATCGCCAGGTGACATCTTCTCTTTTAATTCTCCAAGCAGCTCTCCCATCTCCGCCAGATACCATTTTGGTAAACGCACGCTTTCATCATTGTATAGTCCCGTGATGACGACAAAGGGGGATTCCTGTACGCGCGGTTTCGGGGGCGTCGTGTTGACCGTCCTTGCAGGCCTGATCTGCGGAGTCGTCCGAACGGTCGTATTCACCGGCTGAGAGCGCTTGATGTTAAACCGACGGTCCAGACGAGAGACTTGTGCATCTGCATCAAAAATGCACAAGCCCAAGCAAACCACACATGCGAAAAGAAATGTATTTTTCATATCTGTTTTCCTACCCCACTCGATACTGCTTATTTCGTGAATATGGTAATAGAGTCGACGTATCGCACCCAACTTGCGGGTCCTTCCGGAGCGAGACATCCCTCCAGCGATCCTTCGTATACGCCCTGATTTTCAGATTTAAATGTGATTACAGCAGGCTCTCGGGGAATTGAATATACATAATCATCCTTTATTGGTACAGAACGGCATAAGGTTGTTCCATGACGGTCATTGTTTTCGATGTACAATTTTGCCGTTGCTTCAGCAGGGACGTACGTATAGGAGGCCAAAACGTAGTGACGTCCAAGGCTATCCTCGCAACTCGGCAAAAGCTTCGTGGGGAAATATTGGGGAGTCCCCAAGCTTGCTGGCGAAACCGGGTGACCGTTTGCCACTGCTTTCCCAGCAGAGTCGGGAATGTCCCAGTAGTGGTGTGCTTTCCCATTTTTTACGTACCACCAGTCTACGTGAGGTCCCAGAGAAGAGCTGTGCGATCTCAACCTGATCCATGCCCCTTCAAGTGATTCCGGCGCGGCTAACGTGTGCTGAACTTTTGGCAAGTTAATAGGTGTAACAGCACTTGTTTCGTGCGAAGCACAGGAGTTCATGAGCGTGGTTAGCAGCGTCGCCAAGGCAACACTTCCAATTTTGATCGTGTGATTTATTTTCATGGTTGTATGGTATTTCTCCAGTTGTTTGATTTATTCCTTGGGGAACGTACTCACGATGATATGTTTCTCTCCCCATTTAGTTTGATTGGAAAGATCGGCTTTGGAAGCGGCTTTGGCTTTTTTGATGCTCATGCCGCGTGTCATCACGGGATAGGGATCATCCTTCGTGGTGGCGGCGGCGAGGTCTTTGATTTCTTTGTGGAGAGCGTTCTCATTGGTGCAAGCGATGACTTGAACGACATCCGAGCCGAAAGGTTCGCCGATTTCGATTTCGAAACCGGACTTGAGCGTACCGGGAATGTCCACCCACTTGCCGCCCTCAATCAACGTGTCCTTGTGGAATTGATTGGGGAACAGCACCACAGAGGTGCCGTCACTCTGGTGACAAATTACCACGACGTGGCAAGTCTCCGCCGCTTTTACACGGAAGACAACGGTGTCCCCCTCCTGATACACGCGCTCACCATCCACCGTGCGCAGCTGCAGGGGAATCTCCTGCTTCACATTCAGGAGTTTGGCATTGTTCGTCACCTCCTCGGCACCGGCCTCTACCTCAGCAATCCCCTGTTTGGACTGCTCAAAGTTCTGCGGCATCACGCGCTCGGCAGCTTCAGAGGCAGATTTACTCGGCCAGACGCGAGCGGCTACCTCATTGATACGCCACGTCACCTTGTCCTTGGTAATGCGACCGCTCTCCAGCCAGGCGATCTCCGTGTAGAGAGTCACCGTGGAACCATCCGAAGTAAAGCGTCCGCGAACGATACCCTCCACACCCTGCACGGCAACCTTAGATACTGTCGTACCGGGCTCCACGAGATCCGTTGCTTGGAACTCTCCCTCCGTCTCCAGCTCATCCAATCCGGAACGGGTGATGATCTGCACCTTATGCGACTTCGGCAAGGCAATCTCCAACTCCTCGCGGATGGTCGTGGAAAGCGGTGACATCATCTGCGTATCGCCGTACACAAAGTTGCCTACGCCGAGGTTAATGGGCTTATCCTTCTGCGGCAGCTGCTCCACGAGAGAGGTTGCCAATTTGGCGAAGGGATCTTCCCCCGCCCGCACCACAAAGGCACAGGCGAGGAAGAGCGGAAAAAGGAGAGAGAGTTTCATGGGGGTTCAATCAACTGACAATCGTTTGCGTGCTGATGACCTCCTCCGTCTGTCGGATCGTCTCCTTGGTTGGAGAGGCTGGCTTCGGGGTCACCTTTTTCACGGTCTTTTTCGCAGCAGATTTTGCCGCCGTGGTTTGTTGCTTGACAGCGGTTTGCACGGGGGCTTTCGCGGCAGAAGCTGCAGAAGGAGCGACGGCGGGAGCAGGAGCGGTTGTCGGGGTCTTAGGAGCCTCAGCCTTGTCACTGCTGCAAGCGGCAAGTGTTGCTATGGCCACCACGCAGGAGAAGAAGTAAGGAGTTTTTTTCATGGTGTTTGTCATTTGCTTTCACTCCACAGCGGGAGACACGGCCAGAACTGAAGAAATTACCGTATCCACTTCCTTCGAAGAAGGAGCGGACGAGCCATCGGCGCCCTCTTCTGTGGGAGCGCCATTGCCGGTTTCGGTAATCTCCATCTGTTCCGCTTTTTCTTCCACCTTCAGCACATTCCCCTGCGCTGACTTCTGTTTCACAATCGTGCGCACCAGCGGACCGATTTTAAGAGTAGCCTCCACGGAAGCCGTGCCGTCATCATTGAAAGCGATGGAAGTAATCTCTGCCGACTTAATCGTGTGACTGAAAGAGGCGCGCAGCTTGTCGTCGCTTGCCACAAAGTCTTTCAATGTGGTCTCTCCGACAATCTGCACACCCGCCACACGCTCCGCGAGACGGCGATACACATCCATCTCCGCCGCACGCTTGGCAAGAATGCGCTTCTGTCCGAGGGAACCGGTGATGGCAGCATTGCCCAGCGCATCCAGCGTATCTTGCTGATTATCGAGGGAGACTTTTGTAGAACCTCCTTTTTTCTCGGTAATCGTACGTACGAGCTGATTGATCTTCACGGCGCGCACCACCTCCACACGACCGTCTTCGTGGTAGGTCGGACCTTCCGTAGTTTTTACGCCGCGGAGCACGGCTGCCAGTTCCCCGCGCACCGTGTCACTCGTGGCAGCGAGGTCTTGCACGGTGCTTTCCTCATCGAGCGAAAGCCCGGCAATGCGCTCCGCCAGGATGCGCAGGGCATCCATCTCCGCCGCGCGCACGAGGGAGAGTCTCTGAGCTGCCGGTACTTTTTGCCAAATCTCCGGCAGTTTGTTCTCAGCTGCCGCCTTAATCACCGGCTTCGGCGCTGCCGTTGCCGTGGTCGCCCCGAGCAGCGATAGCCCGGCCAGTGCATAGAATATAGGTGTAACTTTCATAGTTATCAGGTTAGTTGAAAAGATTATTCACCAGCGAGTTGCTGCATCGTGTACTTGTCATTTTGCTCCATGACTTTGTTTTTCGAAATGGCTTTCTTATATTTGCCGGAGGGCTTTATCGTGTCCGCTTTTGTGAAGTAAACAGAAGACAGGGCATAATTCATTTTTTTGCGCTCAATGACTCCCATGAGGAACAAGGCTTCAGGATCATCGGGCTTCTGTTGGAGAGCTTGCTTTGCGTACGCTTCTCCCTGTTTCCAGTTGCCCGCCTTGCAAGCTTTTGCCCCCAATTCTACACTTGGATTCTCCTTTGAGCCACGAACGCGGACGTACAGTTCTTTCTCGTGGGGACTGATATCGTGCACCACAGTCGTTGATATTTCATCGACCACACGATCTATTTTCTCATTTTCAAGTAAGTTACCTTGGAAAAAACCACGGTGATACAGGTTTTGACCACCAGTGGATATGCTTATGTCTGTTTTCAACTGAAAATGATCTGAGTAGTCTTTTCTAGGTACCAGCCCTGTATCAGAGATTGTCATATATGCCTCCCGGTCAGAAATTCTCTGCGTGGGAAGTTTATAATACCCATCTTCAGTCAATTTTCTACATATCTCCCCAGCAATTCTGGAATCTAGGCTATTAGTGCTTCTAATGTACATAGTGGTATCCCTTCCAAAGTTAACTTTTGCCGGAATGGCCTCCGTCATCTGAATTTGCGTCCCGCATGATGACAGGAAACAGAGCAGAGCAAGAGGAAACACACAAACCCTAATTGCCTTTAGAGATGTCTTTTTCATAAATGGTGTTTAGTTGGAAAGCTGTTTAATAACATTGGCTTCGTTTGTCTGAATGACCTCGTTTTTATGAAGAGCTGCCTTGTACTTGCCTTTCCCCGGCTTTAACTCCAAAGCCTTCTTGAGGTAAGCATTGGATTTCTCAAAATTGGAATCAGCACGTTCTGTCATAGCCAATAGGAAATACGTCTCCGGATCCTCGGGAAACTGCTGCAAAGAAGCAAGTGCCAAGGTGCGAGCCTGCGTATAGTTTTTCTTGCGAGCCTGTTCAACGGCCTGCTTGAGAAGTTGATTTTTGCTATCCACACTGACCCTCACACTATACTCTTTTTCGTGAGGCGCAAATGTCTCATAAATGTCTTTTGCCAAACTCTCTATTGGTCTTGATGCCCATCTATAACTAGATGTCGTACCACTATACAACATATTTCCCCGGTCTCCGCGCAGCACACAGAAATCCACTTGGCATGGGTTGGGTATGAGAGAATCATAGTGTTCTTGAATGGAAATCGTGTAATCGGCATTCCCTGGGACAAAGGTGTAATAGTCATCTTTGGTCATCAAAGCCAGAAGTTCATCGCCCACCTGATCTGGAATCTCTCCCTTGTAGGCAATGGCCACTCTGGATCCACGTGCCATATTGAGCTTCGCCGGAACAGCCTCAGTCATTTGAATCTGAGTACCACACGAGGTGACGAGAAAGGCAGTTGCTGCAATGATTGGCGTAACGTATAAATGTTTCATATGGTTACTTATTCAGTGTTTGGATTTCAGAAAAAAGAATGCAGCGGCAAGCGCCAACACGGCACCGCCGCCAATGCCGCCATACAAAAGCGCGGGAGAGGCGGCGTCTTCCTTTGCCGCTGTCTTGTCCGAAGGACGGAAGGAGAGGTAACGGTTCTCCGAGCGATCGAGCTTGAAGCCCGGCAAGGATGATTCGATGATAGCAGCCAGTTCCAGCGGCTGGAGACGCGCCTCACAGTCCACCACAGTGACCCCCGCAGGATCTACACTGCGAATCCAGACAGATCCCACATTTTGCACAGAGGTTAGCTTCTCCTTGAGTTTCTGAGCTGTGGCAAGATCCATCCCGGTGAATTCCAGTTTGCAGACTGCGCCAAGATCCATCTCCGCCGCCCAGTGGGCAAAGATGCGACGGATGAGTTTCATGCCGGCGTCTGAATCCGCCACGCGCGGGCTCCCCTCCATGAGCTGGCGTACAGCTTCCCGAGCAGCCGCCGTATCGGACGTGACCCGACGGATGAGAATATCTCGCGACGGAGCATTTTCCGTCAGGATGACCACCCCCGTAGCCGCATCCACCACCTTCAGGTTGAGACCGAGGGAAAACTTCTTGCCGGGCTTGCTGCCGTAGAAAGATTGCTCGCCCGTGCTGCTGCCTACAACAGTTCCCTCGATGATGTAATCGCAGCCGGAAACCGTACCTTGCCCGCGCAAAGCAGCTTCCTGTCCACGGCCGAGAGCCTGTGCCCGCTTTGCCATCATGCCGCCTTCGCCCTGAGTTCTCTCAAGCTCTACCACACGCAGTCCGCATTCGGTTGCTTGGTTACGCAACCAATCAGAAGCCAGTGTACCATTTCTTACTTCCTCAATCTGCTCATCAATGCGGATGGCGACACGCGGCGCCTGATGCTCACGCGCCATCATCTGCAAGGTGAGCTTGTCATTCGTGTCCGGCATACCTTCGCCCACATCCGCCTTTACCTTGACCACATAAAAACCGTCTCCGGAAGTACCGGTGGACACAACTTCATACTTCTTTACATACCCGCGCGCGCGTGAGAACATGCGGTCAAACTCCATCGCGAAGTTTTTCGTCTGCGACTCACTCACCAAATCAACGCCCGCGCCCGTTCGCACCGCCTCACGCAGGGCATCTGCCAGAGCCTGCGAACGCGCCATCGGTTCATCTGCCGGAGCTCGCCCCTCCACCTCGACAACAGCGCCGTACGACGCGGCAATGTACACCAACGATGCCAGCCCGATTATCAAATTAAACCCTTTCATGATATACTCTAACGGTTATTTTTATGCCCGTTGTATGTCACATGTCATACGGCAGTATAGCGTATTTAGAAACCGTACAACGCGGTTTGCTATGCATTGGAAATCAAGAATCCAATCAAGAGGTAACCGTATAGTTTTTCTTCAATAAGCTGACAAGGGCTCCCCATTTTCTCGTTGAAAAATCAGGGTAAGAAATTCTAAAGTATGGGCTTGACGTACGGTTTCTAAATACGTACGGCATCAATGAACTAAACAACAGAAAACAACATGACGGCAAACAACAATAAAATTGAAGAACTGACAGCAATACAGGTGCTGCGGCAGACGGGGGTGGATGTGCTGGAAGCGGCGTTGGTGGCGAAGAGAGCGCTGGAAGCGGGGAGAGGACGCGTGAAGCGCGCTGTGGCGTGCATTGCAGCAGGGGAGGAGGAGCTGCGACGACTCGAAAAGACAGTGAGTTTTGAACGCGCAATCAGGGAAGCGTTGGAGACACGGAAGAACAGGCGCAAACGGACGCTGGATGACTTCCGCTATATCATGCGAAGGTTTCTGAAGCGTTGCGAAGGACTCTCCAAGCGCCGCGTTCGCAGCATCACCCCCGCGGAGTGTGCGGCATACATCCGGCAGGCGTTCGATACGCCACGGCAACGCAACAAAGCAAGGCTCATCCTCAGCGGGGTGTTCACCACAGCCTGCAAGAGAGGGTGGTGCGCAGAGAATCCGGTGCGCAAGGTGGAGCCGGAACACATTGAAGAAAAACGCATCACGATCCTGAACAAGGAAGAAATCGAGCGGTTGATGAGC
>CANRKR010000051.1 GCA_947631275.1 uncultured Akkermansia sp. | reverse complement strand
CTGTCAGGGGGTGGGGCACACTATACTCCCCCACTTTTGCTTTGTCAAGCTCTATCTGAATTTTTTTCCTCTCCCTCTCCCTCTTCCCTCCCCTTCCTCCTACCTCGTCATACCACCTTCCTCTCTCTCTATCAATCTGTCACTCCCGCAATTCCCCCTATCAAAAATTTAAGGAATTTTCACGCTTGAAGGGGAAAATGAAAGTCCCGCGTGCGTGGGAGCGTAGTAATAGTGTGATGAAATATATGAAGGCAAAAGCCATCGTTTCCCTTCTGATAGCCACGATCGGATTCGCGGTAACGCCGACAGGCGCGCAGGAAGATCCGGATCAGCTGCGGCAGGACCCGCAAATTACGACCGGGGAGCTTAAAAGCGGTATGCGCTATGTGGTACGACCGACCAAAGAACCGGAGGGGCGAGGATCCGCACGGCTTTTCGTCAATGTAGGGTCGTTGAGCGAAAACGAGCATAACACGGGATTTTCTCACCTGCTTGAGCACATGGTGTTCAACGGCAGTCGGAACTTCAAACGCGGTGAACTCATACCAACCATGCAGAAATTGGGCCTGGGCTTTGGTGGAGATGCGAACGCCTACACAAGCCTGCGTGAAACCGTGTACATGCTCGATCTGCCCAACCTGCAGGATAAAACCGTGGATACGGCTCTGACCATCATGCGTGACTTCGCAGACGGTGCCACGCTTGAGGACAAGGCGATCGACAAGGAGCGAGGTATTGTCATCAGCGAATTGCACGCCCGGGATTCTGCTTCCATGCGCGCTGGACTGAGCTACATTGAACAGGTGACGGAAGGAACGAGGGTGGCGGACTACATGCCCATCGGCAAGGAGGAAGTGCTGCTCCACGGATCAGGAGAAGAGGTTCGGAACCGTTACCACAACTACTACGTGCCGAGCAACATGGTGCTTATTCTGACCGGCGATTTTGCGCCGGAAACCGCCGTAGAATGGATCACGAAACATTTTGAAGGGATGCAAGCACGACCACAGGGTCCAATCCCTCCGTTGGGCGAGCTTGTCCCCTCCACGCAAAAAGAAAAACTCATATCCAATCCTGAGCAGGCGGATTGCAAAGTCATGGTTTCCATCGTGCATCCCTTTGCACCGCATATCGACACCGTGGAACAGCGAATGAAAGACCTGCCGTTGGAGTTGGCTTGCGCCATGCTCAATCGTCGCTACAGCAGATTGACGCATCAGGCGGATACTCCTTTTCTGGCAGCGCAGGCAGGAGAGGAAGACGTGTTCCGCGTGGTGAAACTGGATGGCTTAAGCATTGCAACCAAACCGGAGGGCTGGAAAGAGGCGCTGCAAAAAGCTGTGGAGATGCTGCGCCAGACCATGCAATATGGCTTTGATCCGGCAGAGCTCCGGGAAGTCATCGACAACGTGGAATCCAATTTCCGACGCGAAATCGATTCATGGGAAACGGTGCCGGCTAATACCATGGCAGACCGCCTGGTCAGTGCTCTGAGCGACGATCGTGTCATGACAGCACCCGAGGAAAATCGGCGTGTGCTGCATCGGGCTGTGGAGAAGATCTTGGCCGATCCGGATCTTTGCCGCAAAGCGCTGGCAGAGGCATTCGGAGAATTAGAGGAAGCGCGTCTCACGCTGATGGGCAATCTGCCGGAAAAGGTGACGGAGCAAGAGCTGCGGGCAGAGTACAACAAGGCTCTGCAAGCCGCGGTAGAACAGCCGTCCGTGGAAACAGCAAAACCGTTTGCCTATGAAACCATTGGGATGCCGGGCGTGGTCATGAAACGCGAGGAAATGGAAGATCTGGGAGTGACGACACTCGTACTTTCCAACGGGGTACGCGTTAACTTGCGCCCGATTGATTTCCGAAAAGGGAGTGTGCACGTGACAGCAGCCGTGGACGGAGGTCTTCTCGCCTTGCCGGTGCGGGCAGGACTGCCCAACATGGTGCAAGCCGTCATGCAGCGCGGAGGACTCCAGGAGCACAGCTACGACGAACTCGAAAAGATTCTCGCCGGGAAAAATGTTACGATGAACTTCGCCGTATCTCCTACCAAATTTCTCTTTACCGGTACAAGCTCACGAGAGGACTTGGAGCTGCAATGCAAGTTGCTGGCAGCAGCAATCCTGCACCCCGGGTATCGACCAGATGGAGAGTTGCTGCTGAAGCGGAGTCTTGACAACCGCTACAAAACACTGCAGACCACCCCCACCGGCGTGTACAGCAAGAAATCCTTGCAAGCCCTCTTCGGGGAAAATCCCCTCTTCACCATTCCGGAGCGCGCACAGATTGAAGAGCAAAACACCGAGACTGTGCATAAATGCATGGAAGGTCCACTTGCCGGGAACTATCTGGAGGTGAGTCTGGTGGGGGATTACACAGTAGATGAAGTGGTGCCGATTCTGGAACGCACCTTCGGCGCAATGCCGCCGAGAGCTGCAGAGCCTGAGCCGATAGAGCAAGTCAAACGCCGCGTTGAATTCCAGCCCTGGGGTCAACAAATCTTCATGCCCTACCCCACCGATTTAGACAAAACCGTCGTGTCTCAAGTACGGCAGGCTGGCAACGGACGCGACCTTCGGCGCAATAGACGACTACAGCTACTGGCCTCGATCGTACGCAACAAACTTTTCGACGGTCTGCGCGCGGCCATGGGTGAAAGTTATTCGCCTGTCGTTACCTTACAGACAAATGAAGATTTTGATAACGCGGCTTACCTCGCCACCGTCAGCTATGGAGTGAAAGGGAATCGCGTCAAAGTAAACGCGGCAATGGAGAGTATCTGTGTGGGGATAGGTCAGGGCAGCATCAGTGATGAGGAATTCGAATGCGCGAAAAAACCTTTCCTTGCCGCCACGCAAAAAATGCTTGTTACGCCAGAGTACTGGGAGGGAAACCTCATTGACTTGCAGAGCGAGCCGCAGCGAGCAGCACTGATGCGTGACATCGTCAAAGACATCGAAAGCATCACCATTGATGAAATCCGCGCCCTGGCAAAGGAAATTTTCGGCAACGCTGACACGACCAATTTCTATTTCGTAGTGCCCGAAAGCTATAAAGAAACTGATGAAGAGGAAAATACACCTCTGCATCCCCAAAAGAAGGTGGAAGCTCCTGTCACAATCCAACCTCAGAAGGGAGAATATACGGTGCTTACCACCAGCGCCACGACGGCAATACCGGCTTGGCGGAAGGTCGTTGAAACCTTGCTCCAAAAGTATCCGGAGAGTAAATTCATTGAACTACAACAACTGGAAGAAGAACCCTGCGTAGCAGAGCTTAGAGAGCAGAAACCACGCTATGTCGCTGTCGTCCTTCGACCGGAGGAAGTGACGCGTGAGGTAGTCAACATGCTGCACTGCGCTACGCGTCAGATTGATTCGGATCCGTACGGAGATTGCTTGTGGGGAATCATCACCGGTTATAGTGCGGAAGATGCCTTGCGCGTGGCTCGCGCCAAAGAACCGCTGATCTGTAAAAAAATGTTGGCTCTGGGGAAACCGGATTGTTCTCGTATGGAAGAGGCTTATTGTCTGGCGGAGGAAGAAGGATTCCCTACCATAGAAAAACGGGCAGGCGGAGAGCCACAGGAAACGCGCCACGCCGCTGATACACCGGAGGGGCAAGATATCCTGCAAAACGGGCTGCAGGAACGCTTCGCTTACCGGCTTTCCACCCAGGCGCCCGATCTGCTTGTTACGACCGGGCACGCTACTCCCTTCAATTTGGAAATGCCTTTTTGCAAGGGGCTCATTTTCTCGGCAAATAATCGCTTCTATCAGGTGGATTGTCAGCACCTGATTGCCTTTACCAGTGCACGCCAGCCGGCGATGAGCGGTAAAATCGGAGCCCTCCAAAGTCTTGTGGAAGCCATGCACTTCCGAAGCATTGAACCCGACACTAAAGAGCGCGTCTGGATCGCATCGGGGTCAGGGGCGCTCGGTGATGCCAGGGGATGCACCCAGAGTATGCCTATCACGGCTGTTTCTGCTTACGGATGCAATCAATTTGTGGGGTACACTGCAACATCATGGCATGGAGAAGCAGCAAGAGTCCTGTTGCAGCTTTTCATGAACCATACAAATGAAACTACTCTGGCAGAAGCATTTTACCTGAGCAATCAACTCCTCATTGAGAAGACGCTGCGTCTCTGTCCGGATCTCCTGCGCGTGCGCTTCAAGGAGGGCGAACTGGGTCCCACCCTCCAGCAGGATTTACTAACAGCCAATATACGACTCACATCACGACAGGCTCACGATGCCGTGGGGCTCGTGCAAGAACGAGATTTACTGGCTTTCTACGGTGACCCGGCATGGCCGGTTCTTGCTGACAGCTCTCACACGGCCGCGCCTCTGAATGTGGAATGGGGAGAGGAACAGATCGTGCGTATCACGGCTCGTCGCGATTACAACGGCCCTGTGGCGCTGAGATTCCCTTCCGAAAAGGAACGCATCGCATGGGCTGGCAGTGAGCTTGATCATGCTACCGTGGCGGATGACTTTATCTTGATTCCTTTCCTCAGTCTCAAGGCAGACGAAAGTAAAGAACTGAAGCCCGGCAAAAAGTGAAATTTTAGGAGGATTAGCCGCTCAATTCTCCCGATAGCGAGCGACGCGATGAATTGATGACAAGCGGAGCGTAGCGAAGCAGCCGAGCGTCACGCATATCAACAGCGTAGGGAGTGGCGTATTTGAACCATGCACCGGTGTTAAGCATGGTGCGATTCTTGTACGACCAGTGACCGGAGCGGTGGAAGTGCCCGAAGATGAACAACCGTGTTTCCGGCATCAAACAACGGCACCATCTCTCTGCCAGGTCACCGCAGGTGAGCCATGCTTGCAAAATACGAAGCGGTCGAGCCGGCGGCCAGAAACAATGGTACAATTCCCGTGGCAAGCAACCGGAAGCACGCGCTGATGCGTTATCCGGCAACCGAGCAGAACCGAGTTCAAATGAAATCCCTCGCGCCAACGCAAGGAGTTCCTCCACCGAGGCGGTGGGCGAGATCTCACCGTTCATATGGCGAAAATTCCTCTCGAGGCGGAAGAACTCTCGACTCCACGGGGCAACCCCACGCACGAGCGCATGTCCATGCGTCGCCACTGCTTGCCCTCCCCACAAACGCAGCATCTGGAGCTCTACATCCGGATCATGATTTCCGGCGAGCTCAATCAACTCAATCCCTTGCTGCCGACATATGCAACGAAACTCCTCGCGCATAGCGACCCCCTTTTCACGAAAGGGAGAACACGGGTGGGTCTCTGCTGTGTCCCCGCACAGTACAAGCATATCCACCCCACACATGATCTCTGCGAGAGCTGCGGGCTCCGGGGCGCGAGAACGAGGATGCCCCCAGTGCATATCCGAAATGACGCGCACGGTTCTACCCGATGGAGGATCAATATTTGCGATGCTCGGCATAATCATACAGAGACGTGAGAACGTTGGCGCACAGCCTCATACAAGCAGATCCCAGTCGCCACCGATACATTCAAGCATGGCACACTGCCCGCCATAGGAATACGCACGAGAAAATCACAGGTCTCTTCCGTGAGACGGCGCATACCGTCCCCCTCTGCACCCATCACAATGGCAATACCGCCGCGCAGATCCGTATCGTAGAGCGAGCGGTTCCCCCGTTCAGAGGTGCCGACCAACCAGATGCCGGCTTGTTGCATGGTCTTAAGCGAGCGCGCAAGATTCGTCACCTGAATAAAGGGTACCTTCTCTGCTGCACCCACAGAAACCCGCAACACCGTCTCCGTGATCCCCGCAGATTTATCCTTCGGGGCAATGACGCCGACCACCCCCGCCCCATCTGCCGTGCGAAGGATCGCACCGAGATTGTGCGGATCCTGCACGCAGTCCAGAACGAGAAAAAGCCCCTGCGGGTACGCGGCAAGGAGCTCGGCGAGCAAGGACTCATCCCCGGCAGGGATGATAACCTGCGTAGGCTTGAAGTCGCGAAAGCGGGAAACGTGCTTGTTGGCACGCGCGGTTTGGGAGTTATACTTCATGCGCGGGGAGGAGAAGTTGTAAAGCGGCGGAAGCCGCAAAGAAGCCGAATGATCCGGTAATCGGAGCGGCAGAGCCGAGTCCCGCAGAGCAATTAATGCCTCCGAGTTGCCCTTCCTCGCGCTCCGTTCCCACCGAACCATCACACTGCGGGAACACGGGCTTTTCCGTCGAGTAAACACAGGGAATGCCGAGTTCCGCACCGCGATCGACGATTGGCATGCCATATTCCCGCCGGAGCATTTTGCGCAGCCGGACAAGCAGTCCGTCACAGCTTGTGCGCGAGAGATCCGCTATGCGAATGTCCTCCACCTTGCGGCGTCCTCCTGCTCCTCCGCAAGTGACAATGGGCACTCGTCGTTCGTAACAAGTGGCAATCAAATGCGCCTTGGCTTTCATGGAATCAATGGCATCTATGACTACGTCCGGCTGACAATCAAAAAGCTCTGCGGCGTTGTGAGAAGAGTAAAATGCCGGAATGGACAGCACGGTGATAGCGGGGTTGATGTCGCGCAAACGCTCTCCCATCACCTGTACCTTCAGCCTGCCAATGGTGGAATCCAGTGCGTGAATCTGGCGATTGGTATTTGTGATGCAAAGCTCATCCAAATCCATCAGAATGAGGGTGCCGACACCACTGCGCGCCAAAGCCTCCACTACCCATGATCCCACGCCTCCAATACCGACCACCGCCACGCGGGCAGCAGCAAACCGTTCCGCCGCTTCTGAGCCGTACAGGCGCACAATACCGCCGAACCGATCTGCATCAATCATCTTCATTCTCTATGGTGAGGGTCAGGGTACGCAAGGCTGTGGCACGCGCGGTGTTCATATCGATATCCACCATCACAGCACAAACCAGGGCAGGCCACCTGCCGACAGACAACTTGCCCGGAAGCCCGCTCACGAGACTTTCAAGCGTCTCGGCGGCATCACGCCCAATCACGCCATCTTTGCTGCCACACATGCCGACATCGGTGATATAGGCCGTACCTCCCGGCAGGATGTGCGCATCGGCGGTAGGTACGTGTGTATGGGTGCCGAACACGGCAGATGCTACGCCATCCAGCCTGTAGCCGAGAGCTACCTTCTCCGCACTCGACTCGGCGTGGAAATCTACCAGTAAAGCCGATGCGCCGACGGAGCGTAACCGCACGGCTTCCTCATATCCGACGGTGAAGGGATTCAAAGCCCCGGAACGCATCAACGCAACTCCTTGCAAACAAAGGATGCCCAGTTGTCCCATTGGCATGGAAAGCACCATGCTGCCACAACCGGGCAGACCCGGTTGAAGATTAAACGGACGCAACACCCGGGGAAATTCATTGGCGTGAGCGATGTATTCCGATCGATCCCACGCGTGATCGCCAAGCGTCAACACATCCACCCCGCCATTCAAGAGCTCATCCACCAGCGGCGGGGTAATCCCACGTCCCGCAGCAGCATTTTCCGCGTTCGCCACCACCAAATCCGGAGAATACTCAGCACGCCATACCTTGATAGCCCGACAAAGAGCCCGACGCCCCGTCTTCCCCACGACATCTCCTATGAAAATAGCTCTCATCCCTGTTGGAAAGCGCAAGGCACCACAGTGACGGGGATGCGCGCCGCGCGCACGAGGCGGGCAGCTGTACTCCCCAGCAGGATCGAAGAAAGGAGAGAATGATGACGATTCCCGATAACGAGCAGTTGAATATTGTGTCTCTCGCAAAAGCGAAAAATACACTCCACAACATCATCCGCCTCTTCCGCTTTACCATACACTGGGATATCCCATCTTTTGCTGATTTTTTCAGCGGCACAATGCGCACGATGATTCGATATCTCCAACAACGTCGCATGGTGGCGGATCCCATCCCCATTCGCAGATTCTTCGTCCGTTGCCCCTCTCTCATGCGAAATGCAGCCGGCAGCATCAATCATACACGGTTCCACCGCATGGAGGAGATACATCTTCCCTCCACTCCGGCGCACCAGATCAGCCGCGAAATCAACCACCGCGCGTCCGTCGCACGAAAAATCCGTAGCTGCCAGAACTTTGAGCATGCGCGCATTCTATCATCATCCCGCGTCCGCAAGCAAGATTTTTCTCACCCCGCTGGCATCACCAATTCACGCCTATCGAAAAGACCTGGTACTAGTCTGTCTCTCAAGACAAAACAGAGCAACCGTGTGCTTGAGTGCACAGAAAAGAGAAAAGCGTGATTTGCCTTCTGAACCAATGGCTTGTTTCGACGTCCAAAAAAAAGATTGAAGAGATGCCAGAAAACTGATAAAAGGAAAGGAGGGGGGTGTTCCCTGCTATCTTCTTTGCTCTATGAAGAGATCTTCCCGCAATAGCCTGACTGCCTTTACCCTCGTCGAACTGCTTGTTGTCATCACAATCATCGGCATTATGATGTCCCTCGCCACCACTGTGCTTCGCGACCCCGGTACAGGGCGCACGCTGGACTCGGGGATCGACCTCATTACCAACATGATTCAAGAGGCCCGTGCCACAGCGCAGGGAAACGATACGTACGCCCGTCTTGTGATAGTCGATGACCCGAAGGATAAGACGCAGAATTCTCGACATTTGCGCTATATGGTTGTGCAACGACTGAGGCGCGACACAAGGGAGAATGGGACCTATGATGCCTCAACGGTAGAGGTTTCAAATGGAACGTGGGTTTCAACCTCCTCGGGCAATTTATTACCGGCCGGCATCTATTTTTCGCCCACGTACAGTCGTACGCTCGGGTGGGCAGAAAACGCTGGCGCGAAAGCGGCGGCCGGCACCACGCGTTTGGGAGCCAAAGCTAAATCCCGCGTCTACTACTTTGAATTTGATGAAAAGGGGCGTTTTGTCTCCCCCGGTGCCGGACCGTCTTCCCCATCACAGCCTCAGCGCGTCGTACTCATTCGTGCGCGCCGAGGAGCCGGTCGCCACTCAATTGATGGTCTGGTGCCGTTGCAACTTGACTCAAAGCGACGACCGGTAGGAGCCAAAGGGATTGTCATCTGGCCTTCCGGTTACACAACACCCATGCGCACCCAGGAACAAGTATTCCAGAATTAACCTTCCAAGAACACCTCCGACATGAAGAAAAGATTTCAGGGTCACCACATCGGGTTCACTTTGATGGAAACCCTGCTGGCCGTTGCTCTCGTGGGTATGCTCATATCCATCTTTTTGACGGTGTTTGTGCCGGTTCGCGGCATGATTCAACAGGCTCTCACCAAACAAGAGTCCGATCGCGTAATAAGCATTTTACGCGCCGAGCTTAACACCGTGCGTGCCAATGAAAGAGCCTACGATTCCAAAAGCGTTGGCCCCGAAAAGTACGCCTCTCCTTTTGACAAAGGTTTTTACTGGCTTCTCTCCTGCAAGCGCCCTTCATCCGCCATCGTGGTGTTCTCCTACCGAGCCAACACGGCATCCTCTTTGCGAGCAGATGACACCTATCCCCCCATTCCCTTCAACAGGAGCCGTCCCGGTGGTGACACGCAGCTCGTCTCCATTGCGTGCCCTATGAACAGCACGATTCATAAAAATGACATCCGGCACGCCGTGGGTCCCGTCTTTCTTGTCAAGCTTACCCAACTTGAACCGGAGAATAGAGGCACCTACAAACTAGCTGAAACGCCGGGCACCATCAAAGGAGCATCCACACCTGATAAATACTTCTCCCAGGACAACACGGAAACGCCGTGGGGAGGCGTTATCTTTTGTCGGGCGGATTTCTATCTCATGAACCCACCGAATCCGGATCGCTATAAGAATCGTCCGTGGTCGCGCATCGGACGCCCGATATTCTCTACCAATATCTCAATCCTACGCTGATCCTCCCGCTATGCACGCCAAGAACATCAAGAACATCGAGCAACGTGGCGGTTTTACGCTCATCGAACTCATCACGGCCATGGCGATTACTGCCATTCTGGTCGTGGTAATCATGCAGCTCACAAATCAAGGCATCGGCCTATGGAAAGCCGTACGAGAAGACACGAGCACGGCCGCCTCAGCACGCATGGCACTGCAGAGTATCAGCGAAGATTTAGAGTCCATCCAGCTCCGCGGCTCGGGCAAAAACACACAGTGGCTGTACGCGGAGGTTGATTCCGCCATTCGTGGTGTGCCAAAAGGACTCTCAATTCCGAAGTCGGCGCGCTTGATCTTTTTTGCCTGCCCTCCGGATCGCAATCCAGCTGTCGGAGCCACGTCGTCTATGCGCAACAACTATCGGAATCTGCTGGCCGCTGATCCTGACACGCAAGGAGAAGTGAGCGCCGTTTGCTATCGCCTCAAATTCCGCGACCACATTTTGAATTTGCCGAGCCGCAACGGAGACACAACGTCTTTCCCTTTGTTCGCTATCTATCGGCAGGTTGTTTCTCCTCGCAACACTTACGACAACATCTTAGGTTCCAACGATTTAAAAACATCGTACAGTCAGTATGAACCGACTGAAGACAAAAATTTCCTTTGCGAGAACATTGTGGAGATGAACGTCATTTTCAACGTGGAGTACGCAAATCAAGGAGGTGGCTCAAGCGACCAGCCCTTTTACAGCTCCATCAGCGTGCCGGTGCTCTCCAGTACGGCGCGTGGTGCAAAGCGCCGTTTCCAACTCTATGGGGAATATGCTGATACCGAGGGAAATCAACTCGAGCGCGCCCGCATCGTATCGGCTGAGCTTTCCATTACCGCACTCACCGAGGAGGGAGTTGCCCTCGTGGAGCAGGTCCGTCTGGGGCAGCGACGCCCCCCTGCACTAGAGGATTTCTTCTCGAAATACACCCGCTCTTACTCCCGCTCAGTCCCTCTTCCCCAACCGCTTTGAGCAGCATCTTCTCTCCGATCTCGGGTGTTGTGACTGCCCGAAAACTACGGCTCCCCCTCTTGCGCGTATGGACGGATCCCATTCCGCGCCGGGGTTACGACAACATGGCAACAGATGAACTCTTGTTGCGCCGACAGGAAGCGTGGTTGCGCGTTTACGGCTGGGCAAAACCGGCAGTGAGCTTCGGGTACTTCGACACGCGCGCCGTCGCTGGCAGGATTTTCCCAGGCGCCGCGGAGTATATCCGACGCTGGACCGGTGGAGGTATTGTTGACCACCGCCATGGCATAACATACACACTCACCCTGCCTGCGCCACCGGAGGGAGCTCCTCCCTACCCTCCGGCATCGCATCTCTACGAGTGGATCCACGGTGCGCTCGCGCATGCCTTGCAACAGAGCGGCGTAGAGTGCTCCCTCCTGCTCAGCGATGCGCCGGACGGCGGCAGGGCCTGCTGGGCCAGTCCCGTAGCAAGTGACATCGTGAACCCTGCCGGTCAGAAGCTGGCTGGCGCTGGCCAGCGTCGCCACCGCGGTGCGGTACTTCATCAGGGACTCATTCAACAATGTTCTCCTCTGCCAGGCTGGGAACGCATCCTTGCAGAGAGGCTTTCAAAAAGTGTTGAATTCGTAGATTCTGCCGTCCCCTGGTCTGGCTTTGAAGCAGAACTTGCCCGACTCTGTGACACAAAATATTTAGCCCCAGATTGGGAGGATGAAACGCACGGACGTCGGAGGCCTCGAGAATCATGATCCATGCTTTCACAGATTGGAGGATGAACGTCGCCGCCATTATCATGGACGATGCTTGCAATATCCTCCTTGGCGCACGCCCGGAGCGCAGACCCTACCTGCATTTTCCCCAAGGCGGAGTCAAAGAAGGGGAATCCATGCAAGAGGCCCTCTTTCGCGAGCTACGAGAAGAAATGGGAATTTGCTCCGCTCATCTCCTTGCAGAATACCCGGGACTCCGCTACACTTACGGCAAAAGAAATGAAAAACGTGCACACTGGCTGGGACAGCAACAATGCTTCTACCTGCTCCGCATGCGGGGCATCGCTCCAGTCGTCTCCTGCGACGACAGTGTAGAGTTCTCATCTGCCCATTGGGTACCGCTTACAGAACTCACGCCTGAGCGCTTTGCTCCCTCTAAACGCACTGTCGCACAGCACGCACTCAACCATTTTTTCCCGAATTTCCCTCTCCTTTCCTCTCAGGGACAAATCCTTTCCCGCTGCACGCCGGAACGCCTCTATCTCTTCTCTCCGCTCGCGCAAGCCCTACCCGCGTCGGGCACACCTCTCTTCGGCGGTGGGAAAAAAGAGGCTCTCCTGCATCTTGCTTCCCAACCCCTGCTGCGTCCTGAGAAAAAACGACGGCTGCTTGTCGTGCTACTCAGCATGGAGGGCTGTGGTATGCAAAAAGCCTTGCGCCGTGTTGCTGCTACACTGGATCCCCTCACCACGCATATTGTTCCCACTATGGAACGATACGCTCTCTATCCGGCAGCCGCTCTACCCCTGCCGGGCGAAATTTCCCTGCTCGCAGCAGGCCCGTACAGCGCTGCCTTGCGAGAGCCCTCCGCCCCCGCAGTTGCCGCGCTTCTCGATCTTGAAAATTCCCTCCTCGCCGACGGGCATTCCCTTCTCAAAATCGCGCTGCATATTTCCCCTGCCAGGCAGCAGAAGCGCCTGCTGAAAAAAGGAAAACCTTTCTCCCCGCATGGCCATGCCGCCGAGCAGGCTTCCCTCTTTTCCCTTCTCGCAGCCTCCTCCGCTTCCTCCCCTTGGTTCCTCATCCCCGCAGACCTCTCCTGGTACCGCGACTTCCTCCTCCATTCCCTCATCTCCCGCGCTCTTTCAGAAAATTTTTTCTCCGCGAATCGCATATAAATGCTTGCACTCCTCCCTCCCTTCGCGTAAAATGCTCCCACTTCGCGGGGCATTAGCTCAGTTGGTAGAGCGGTTGCATCGCACGCAACAGG
>CANRKR010000050.1 GCA_947631275.1 uncultured Akkermansia sp. | reverse complement strand
AGTTGGTCTAAGGCACTCGACTCGAAATCGAGCGTGGCAGAGATGTCACCGTGGGTTCGAATCCCACTCTCTCCGTTAACAGAAAATTTCGCTCTTTAGAGCGAAAGATTAGACAATCACTCATACTAGAGGTTATATGTCAACAGAGTACAAATTTAATATCTGTTCAAGACTTGAGTGATTCGCATTGACAGGTTAAAGCATAATGGTATGATGCAGGTATGCGCAAAGAATACCTTCATATTGTGATGGCTCTCGTGCTGGGGGGACTTTTTACGGCGGCAGTAGCATCGGAGAGTGACACAATCCAGGAACTGGCGACGGCTCAAGCCACTGCGCCGGCGGAGCAGCAGTTAAAGAAAATACAGGCGCTGGGGCTACTGAATGCTGCGGGGGAAAATGGATTCACCATGGCGGCAAAAACGGATTCATGGGGAAAAGATACGGGAGGTGTGGGAAGCGCAGCATTGCACGCGACAGAAAAGGGCCTGCAGACATTCCTTAAGATCGGTCTGCTTCTCGAGCAATGCCGGAACGAGCAGCGAGAGATTTACACAGAGTGGATCAATAACTGCGCTGCTCCGCAGCAGGAAATTCTTCGCCGCGAACTCAGGGATATCCGGGCAAAGCAGTTGGAGAATCTTGCAGAGGAGCTGAAGTGTGCGAGTGAGGCGGAGCCTATGCAAGCGGCGATCACCGCTGCGAATGGTCAGGAAAGTGAATTTGCAGCAACTTTTGATCACATCGTGGATCAGTTGAAAAAGGCGGCAAAAAAGCAGCCGAAAATGAAATTTGAGGAAACGGATGATGGCGCAACACTCAGCGGGAATCTGCGTGACATACTGATGGACGCGCTGCCGCCGAACTATGCCGATGATTTCCCGGAACAGATGAACCGGATAAGTGAGGCCGCAGATGCCACGTTCTGCCTGAGCGCGAGTAAGGGAGGGAATTACGCAACAATCTCGCTGAGTCTGGCGCGGGAGGGCATCGTATCGAATTTGCTGCGGGGGTTCTCTCTGATTCCGGGGAAAAAGGGAACGGCAACGCTGCCTGCGGACTGGCCAACTTTGCCGGCGAATGCTGAAGAACCGCTTCTGGTAGTATATTCCACGCCGCAGATGCGGCAAATTCTACAGGAAGTGAACCGCGAAAGCGGAGTCGTGATGGAGCTACACAAAGCGTATCGGCTTTTCGAAGCTCTCGGAAAGGCAGATACGGCTCAGGCGAGTGCGTATGCCGACGCTCAACGCGGGGCGAAAACACTGGAAAAATTCTTCTCACAAACCTTGCCGAAAGCCGGGCATGCCGATTCCCTCATTCTGGCGAGGGGAAGCTCCGGGGAGATGTGGCTGCAAATGAAGGCTGACGATTCGACGGTGCAATTCCGGCCGGGAGAGCTCTGCTGCACGGAACTTCTCGGGAATAAAGGCACTGTTCTGTATGCGGAGGGAACAGAGTTGCATCGAGATGCATCCGGGCAGCCGCATGCCGGGGAAATAGCGGAGGCTGTGCAGGCAATTGCACGCGGCATTGCGCTGCCGATGGACTCGGAAAAAAGCGATGAATACACCGCCCTTCTGGCGCCTCTGCAGAATGCTCTGCCGAACATTCTACCGCTGTTTACCTCGCTTCACGACCTGTTGAGTCAGCTGTTCAACAACTCCGCCTTTGTAGTAAGCGACACGGAAATCATGGGGAGCGCACCCAACGTGGGGTTGCGCCACAGCATGCAGGATCCCGCCGCCCTGCAGCAGACATTCCGGCAAATCACCGATGGGATTCGTGCTCTATTTGCTGTGGGTGGTGAGAATCCGCAAGTGGTGGATCAGGCGCTGGCTACTGTCTCCGAAGAAACGCCCACGGGCGCGAATCGGCATCGGCTCATTTTTCCCCTGCTCAGTATCATCGGAGAGCCCCAGATGCTGGTAAAGGACGAAGTGATGGTGCTTTCTAACAGTTCTCAGCTCGCTGACAGCATGATGAACCCTTCAGGGAAGATACCCTTCTGCGGTGCAGCCGCCGTGCTCAATATCCCGAATCTTAAAAAACTTATTCATCGCTACAACGGGGAAAATTCTCTTCTCCTCTCATCGGGAAGCATGGAACACGTCTTCGCAACCATCACAACGGACAATGGCACGATTACACTGCGACTCCTTGTGAAGTGAAAACACACATCCCCCGCATTCGGCGTCAGCTGGTCTGAAGCAGCCGCACCATGCGATCGGCACGAGGCAGAGTGATGGTCACCGTCGTGCCGAGTCCCTGTCGGGAGGTGAGACTGAGCGTGCCGCCATGCTGCCGAATGATGTGGCGAGCGATAAGCAAGCCCAGGCCGTGTCCCTTGCTCCTGGTGGTGCGGAAGGGTTCATACATGGAGCCCATCACCTCGTGGGAAATGCCGCAACCGTTGTCGCCGATGCTGATGCCAACCTCAGAATCATTGAACGAGGTACGGATGGAAACGCCGCCGTTTTCTCCGCCCGGGAGAGATTGCAGGGCATTCCGGATAAGATTGTAAAGGGCGCGCAACAGGCGTTCCGCATCCGCGCTGATCTCCGGCAAATCATCGCGCAACTCGGTGTGCACCGCTATACCCCGCTCGGAAATCTCCGGAGTGAGAAGTTGCAAAACACGAGAAATTACGGCATTCACTTGCACCTTGGAACGCTCAAGATGCGTGGGGCGCATGGACTGCAAGAACTGGTGAAGAAGCGTATCAAGTCTCTGTGTCTCCTGCAAGGCGTCATCCACAAGTTGCTTCACGGCAGCACGACTTCGTGCATCATTTTTCTCCAACTTGCGCCGCAACAACTGCAGGGAAAGTCCGAGGGAGTTTAGAGGATTGCCTATCTCATGCGCCACAGCGGAGGTGAGAAAAGTAAGCAGGTTAAACTGCCCGGCTTCCTCATTTTCTTCGTTGCGCTCGCGATCCTCCGTGTCATCGCGCACGAGCAGCAGGTATTCCTGCCCCTCTTTGAGCGGAGTGATAAAGAAATGGTAGTGCCGCGCGGTGGGGTAGTTCACCTGCACATCCCGAACGATGGAAGCTGAGTCGGCGCGACGCAAATCTTCCCAGCTGCATGCGCCGGCAGCAAGGCGCTCGAAAGACTCTTTGAGCAAATCACGCAAGGGACGGTTGTAGATAATGCAGGCGGCACGGTTCGCAAAGAGGGGCACACCTTCTGCCGAGAAAAGGATCAGCCCATCACTGAGGGCATCACATACCTCCTGAAGCAGACTGTTCTCTGCACCGAGGCGCAAGAAAAGCCCGCGCACATCTACCGGGCTGAGTTTATCCAAGCGTGTAGCGATTTTCTCGATGGTGTCGCGATTCATGATTCAGAAATATGAAAAAGCAGATAAGCCTCATGAAAATGTGCCGGAAGATCGGCCCTCCGCACGCTTCCCTCCGATGTGAAGAGAACGGGTGTGCCATCCACAATAAGCTCGACTCGAGCGTTAATCGGCAAGGCATGCAAAACGAGGTCAAATGCCGAGCGAGGAGAAAGGAAATCACCTTTCTCCTCATGCGTGATGCGCAAATCCCCTGATCCCGACTTGCAGATGAAATGGTGTAGGCAAAACGCCCCGTGTTCTGGGGCTGAGCCATCTCCGGCATCCTCGTAAAGCAAACTCTCGGCTCGAGTATTCGGCGACCACCAAAGTTCCAGCGAACACGGGGGATCCGCTTGTTGACCAACAAATTGTTGCACGGGCCAGCGTGGAATAATGCAACCTCCACGCACAAACACCGGTATGTGATCCATCGGTGTGGGCACTACCGCTTCTGCATCCGCCGCAGGTGCGGGAGAATCATCCCACAGCGAAAACCATGAACCCGGCGGCAGGTAGAGGCTGCGTTCCGTCTGCCCTGCATGGTGGACAGGAATCACGTAGAGATCAGCACCAAAGAAAAATTCACTGCTGCGCCAGTAGGTATCCGGATTGCCAGAATACATCAACGCGAGGGAGCGAACAATCGGCGTACCTTCCGTGGCGTACAGGTAGAACTGGGTGTAAATATACGGCAGGAGACGATAACGCTGTTCAATAGCGATGCGCACGTAGTTTTCCGCCTCTTCGCCGAAACACCATGGTTCCTGCCCGCCAAATTCACCGTTGTTGTGATTGCGGAAAAAGACGTGGAAGGCAGCCATCTGCATCCAGCGCACGAAAAGCTCCGGCGTGGGGCGCCCTAGGAAACCGCCAGTATCGGCGCCGCAAAAGGAGATGCCGCTTGAGGAGAGTCTCTGCACCATGAGGTTGGCCATCTTCAAATTCTCCCAATCTGAAAAGTTATCGCCAGTCCATGTGGCGGCATGACGTTGCAACCCAGCAAAGCCCGAGCGCGAAAGCACGAATGGTCTTCTCTCGGGAGCAGAGCGACGCATCCCCTCCCGCGTGGCCTCTGCCATGCACTGTCCATAGATATTGTGCGCCTTCAGATGCGAACAGGCATAGCCATCATACGCATGGCGTGTGTCATCAGGGAAGGTGCGATCCGGAAAAACAGCCGGCTCGTTCATATCAATCCAAATCCCGCGCACACCGTACTCGCCAACCTCACGGTCAAAAAGGTCTGCCCACCAATCACGCGTGGTCGGCGAAGTATAATCCGGAAAATTGCAGCTGCCTGGCCATACCTCCGCTTGAAGCAAAGCACCATCGTGCCGCCGACAAAAGACGTTCTTTTCAAACCCGCTGCGCCACACGTAATTGTCAGGATTGATTCGGATGCCGGGATCCACAATGGTGACCACTCGTAGTCCCTTTTCCTCAAGCATGTGGATGAGCGCGGGCGGATCCGGAAATCGCTCGCGATCCCATGTGAAGGACTGGTATTTCTTCATGTGGTGAATATCCAGATGAATAGCGTCACAGGGGATACGGTGCGCGCGCAAATCCTCCGCCAGTACACGCACCTCGTTCTCCGGGTAATAGCTCCATTTGCTCTGGTGGTAGCCCAATGCCCAGAGCGGTGGCATGGGAGCCGTGCCGGTGAGCCGTGTATAACTACGCACGGTATCCAGCGCATCCTCACCATGGATGAAATAATAATCCATCACTCCTCCATCTGCACCGAAGAGGAGGCGATCCTTACGTTCCTTCCCGAAGTCGAAGTAGGAGCGCATCGTGTTGTCGAAGAAAATACCGTATTGCTCCCCGCTGTTCAGGCACAGAAAGAAGGGTACACTCTTGTAGAGGGGATCGCTGGATGGCGAGAACTTGTAATGATCCGAACCCCACATTTCAAACCTCTTGCCACGCATGTTCAATCCACAGGGTTTGTCCCCAAGGCCAAAGAAATGCGCCTTCTCCGGCATGTGCTTAAGTACCCAGACCAGATCATCCCCCGTACGCTCCTGCAGCCGGTGTCCCATACCCTCAGCGTCCGCGCAGAGCAGCGTCTTACCCTCCCCTGGAGCATTCGGCATGCGGTAAAACTCCACCCCACCATCCGCGCTACGCACCCTAACCTCCAATATCGGCGTACGAACAATAGTCAGGAACCCCTCCACCGCGGCTTCTTCCTCTAACTCTAGGTTCGTCGTTGGCTGGAAAGACGTCGTCACGCCGTAACTCGGTATCGCCTCAAAAACAGCGCCCGTCACGTAACGACAACGTACAATACCTTTCTCAAGGAAAGAGAGGCGCAACCGCGCGACCGGAAGCTTCAGTTCCAGTGTGCGCGCGTCCACCCACTCGCAACAGCGGGCGTCTCTGTGCCAGTCTCCCTCCATGGGAAATTTCCTCGCTCGTCAACCCGGGGGCCACTCCAATGTACGACCACCAAGGATATGGAAGTGCAGATGCGGCACAGTCTGCCCAGCAGCCACTCCGGTATTTGCCACCACCCGGTAACCCTGCCCGCTCAAGCCCAGCTGCTCCGCGATCAGCGATGCCGTGAGCATTAAATGTCCCAGAAGCGCAGCATCTTCAGCCCCTGCATCGCTCAAACTCGGAATCGGCTTACGAGGTACTAACAACACGTGCTGCGGAGCCACCGGCGAAATATCCCGAAACGCGACACATTGAGGATCCTGATACACAATATCAGCGGGGATCTCTCCATCCGCTATTTTTTCGAAGAGAGTCTTCTCCATGCCGACCTTATCTTTATCACAACCCCGCGATGCATGCAATCCATTTCTTGCTCACACGCCGAGAATCCGAGTTTGCACACCAACTCATAAATACGCTTCCCTTGGGTGAAGTCAGGTTATACGTTCAGTCGTATTTGACAAGCAGATCGGTGTAAGATAGAATGCACGTCATGAAAATTCGGCTCGCTATCATGGGGTCCGGGTCTGGCACGAATTGCCAGTCTATTTTCCAAGCCATTGACGACGGAAGACTCAACGCCCATGTCACAACAGTGCTCTCTGATAACCCGGAGGCGTTCATTTTGGAACGTGCGAAGAGACGCGGAGTACCCACCAGTTTGTTGGATTGCCAAGGGTTCAAGAACAAATTCCCGGAGAACGTGCAGGAAGCTCTCGCAAAACAACTGCGGGAATTGGGGGTTGATTTCATCTGCCTAGCAGGTTTTATGAGACTCGTAAAGTCTCCGCTGTTGGAGGCCTTCCCTAAACGCATCCTGAACATCCATCCTGCCCTGTTACCGGCATTCCCGGGGGTAGAAGCCTGGAAGCAAGCTCTTGATGCCGGTGTAAAGCAGACGGGGTGTACTGTCCACTATGTAGATGCAGGGATGGATACGGGGGAAATCATCATGCAAGCCTTTGTGCCCGTGCTGCCAGGAGATACCCCAGAAGCCTTGCACGCTCGCATCCAGATACAGGAGCACATCCTCTATCCTGCTGCTATCCAATCAGCTACAGCACGGCTATAAAAGTTTGCCGATTAAGAAAATCCAAGTTTCTCCCCTATCTTGCGGAAATAAGCATCGGAGCAACAAAGTTTTGCTTGACGTGCAGGGGAAAATCGGTAGAATGTTTCCACACGAATCTTTATCGACATGTCAAGAATCTGCAATATCACCCTCGCCATCCCTCACAAAGGCCGCCGCATTCATCGATCCGGTCTTGCCAAGAAGAAGGGGGGTATCGGGCGGCACGTCACGAAGACTGTGAATCGCACTGTATATCCCAACCTGCAGGAGAAGCGCATCTGGGTACCCGAGCTCAATGGCGGACGTGGAGGGTACATCCGCATGAAACTCACCTGCAAAGCCCTGCGTTCCATTGCTAAGAACGGGGCGCTTAACACATTGAAGAAGGCAGGTATCCTTTACTAGAAGATTTTTCTTCTTTTCATTCAACGGGTGGGCACCCCGATGTGTCTCCCCATGAGAGTGGGCGAGGGAGACTGCGGTACTTTCACACCGATCGCTTCCTTTTTTCGCGCCATGATATCTGGCATCCAATGACACCGAGAAACACCAAGATCGCGCTCCGCATCAATGATGGGAATCAGAATCACCATCTTTGGAACAACAGAGGCGTGTGGTGGTGTCATGTGACGGTGCATAAACCGGACGCCACGGCTGAGCGCCTGCGCTTTTCACTGCGTACTCGTGACCTCTGCCGTGCTCGCACCCTGCGCGATCGTATTTTTGCAGATATCCGTACACACTTCGGCATAACGGCCTAAGCGGCGGATTGTTTAATTATTTTCTTTCCATTCACGCGTGAGCAGTCGGGAAACGTGCAGCGCCGCTGAGATCGCAATGCAACTCCACGCCACTGTAGCCCAGCATGCGCATTTGACGGGCGACCAGCTCACCTTGGTCGTGCCCCACTTCAAGTAAAATAATGCCATCGGGCGTGAGATATGCGCGAGCCTCTGCAAGAAAGCGGTAGATAATATCCAGGCCCTCTTCCCCTCCGCCGTAAAGTGCAGTGGAAGGATCATGGGCCACCTCCGTTTGAAGACGTTCATCCGCCCGAATATAAGGAAGATTCGCAACAATGCAATCAAACTGCGACGGGGGAATGAAATGCGCAAGGCTCTGTTCCTCATCTGTTACCCGCCAAGCAGAGAAAAGATTTGTGTGGCAAATGCTTATGCGCGCACCGAGAGCCGTCGCGTTTTCCAGTGCAAGGTCGAGAGCAGCCGACGAAATATCCGCGAGAACAACAGAGGGAGATCTCTCGTGTAACTCAAGTGCAAGCGAAATACCAATCACTCCAGACCCGCAACCCATATCAAGAATACACATGTTCTCCTTCTGCCGTGGAATCAGCTGCAGAGTGAGTTCAACAAGCTCTTCAGTCTCAGGTCGCGGAATAAGCGCACGGGCATCACTGCGAAAACGTCGACGGTAAAACTCCACTTCGCCTAGCAAATGCTGGAGCGGCACACCTTGTCCGCGCAACCGCAACATCTCGCGCAGACGCACAAGTTCCTGCTCCGTTGGGCAATAGTCGATATGGAGGTAAAGCCATGTGCGATTTTTACCGAGCACATGAGCGAGCATCGCCTGCATAGAAGCGCGAGCGCCTTCCACTTGCCGAGTCTCCAAGTAAACGGTGCCAGATCTGAGAATCTCACGTATGGATTTGGGAGTCGAGTTCATTAAGGCGTTCCGACATTTCGGCGTGCTGCATATGTTCAATGAGGTCATCCAACGCGCCGGTGGCGACGACGACATCAAGGTTGTATGCCGTGTACGCAGTACGGTGATCGGTAAGACGATTTTGGGGGAAATTATAGGTGCGAATTTTTTCTTCTCTGCCGCCGGAACCAATGAGAGAGCGACGTTTTTCTGAATAACTTTGTTGCGCTTCCCGCTGCTTCATCTCAAACAGCCGCGCACGCAAGATCCGCATCCCCGTTTCGCGATTTTTAAGCTGGGAACGCTCATTTTCGCAACGGACCATGATACCTGAGGGCAAGTGAAAAATTTGCACGGCAGATTCGGTTCGGTTCACGTGCTGCCCTCCCGCTCCACCGGCGCGACAAGTCTCTATGCGCAAGTCCTCCGGACGTATTTGCACGTCAACTTCCTCGGCTTCCGGGAGCACCGCTACCGTAGCTGTGGAAGTATGGATGCGCCCCTGCGTCTCAGTAACCGGCACGCGCTGCACGCGGTGCACACCGCTCTCATATTTTAGATACCGGAAAACTTCCATCCCACTCACACGTGCCGTGACCTCTTTAAAGCCGCCTATGTCGTTGGGGGAGGCATCCAGCACCTCAAACTGCCAACCGTGCGTCTCCGCATAGCGACGGTACATTCCGAGCAAATCTGCTGCAAAAAGAGCGGCTTCATCCCCGCCCGTTCCAGCGCGTATCTCAATCAGGGCGTCTCGAGATTCCAGAGCGTCCGGCGGCAGCAGAGCATACTGGACGCTCTGTTCAAGACTCTCGACAAGCCGTTTCTGCGGCTCAATCTCCGGCATTGCAAGCTGCGCTAGTTCTTCATCCTCTCCAGCAGAAAGTCTTTCATACTCCGCCAGCTGTTTCCTCGCCGCGATGAGATCCTTCCAATCTTCCAGCAGTCGCATAATCCTACTTCTCTCGCTCATCAAAGCGCACGCACGCTTGCGATCATCATAAAGCTGAGGATCTTCGACAAGCCGATCCAGCTCGTTAAGACGCTCACGCCGCCGCTCGATGAGTAATGCATAGTCCATGCGGGGGGCATGGTAACACAATAGAGGGTAGTTTGCAAGAACAGACGTGTAAACTCAGGCGATGTCGGAGGAATCTATCGACTTCTTCTCAAGCGCTCGCCAAGCCCATATGATATAGAGCAGCACAAAGGGGATCATGAGTGAGACGACACTCATCACACGCAAAGTAAACTCGCTTGAACAGCTATTGGCCAGCGTGAGCGAACTTTGGGGATCAGCGAGCGATGGATAATAGACACCTCCAAAGCCCCAACCTGCGCTGAGGAGCATAGCCAGCACTGTAAGCACTGTACCCGTCCCCGCCCACCAGATACCGTATCGGCTGCCATGCCTCACTAGGGGTAATAGCAGCCCAACAGACACCAAGCCCACGCCCGCCAGCAGCATTACTAATATTTCAGGCCGATCCATCAACACGTTAAGGAATTTCATCTCCATGGGCACAATGCTGCCGGTAGTCTCAGAAACCACAAAGCCAGTAGCGGAAAGCCAGCAAGCTGCAAAGGTCAGGAAGAAGACAAAAAAGAGAGAGACTTCCCATGGCAGCATCCTCAGCCCGCGCGAGCGCATCTCAACATCATCCACACGGTTCAGAAAATAAAGATGCGCCAGGCAACGCGATAACATCAACACCACGAGACCGAGCAGCACATTACGAAAATCCGCCACAGCTTCCAATCCGTGCCATGGCGTGGTCCATGATGAGATAGCGGCAGGAGCAACGGAACTAGCGATGTTTAACTTGTTCACTACAAAATTTGCGCCGAAGAAAAAAGTACCCACAGCGGTACCGATAAGCACGGGCCCAAGCACACCATTGAGAAAGAGAAAACACCTATACGTTCTCTTCCCGAGGAGATTGGAGTGCCTGTGCATAAACTCATATGACACTGCTTGAATCACGAAGCAAAGCAAGATCAACATCCACACCCAGTACGCCCCGCCAAAACTTGTGGAATAAAAAAGCGGGAAGGAGGCAAAAAATGCGCCACCAAAGGTAACTAGTGTGGTAAACGTAAGTTCCCACTTGCGGCCTGTAACCAGTAGCAGCATGCGCCTCTGTTCCTCGCTGCGTCCAAGTTGGAAAATCAGCGTCTGACCGCCTTGAACGAACATCAGGAACACGAGAAGAGCTCCGAGGAAGCATACGAGGAAGCACCAATATTCTTGCAGAAATGTGTAGGTCATAAGAAAAAACACTTGAAGGTGAAAAATTACTCGGCGACTGGAATTTCTGTAGAAGAATCCGGGCCATCCGCTACAACTCGTAACATGATGCAAAGCTCAGCAATAAGCAGTACTGTGAAAAGGACGAAGAAAAGCCAGAAAGTCAATTGCACTGAACTTGTCGCCAATCGCGATACTGCAGCACAATTCGGCAATAGCCCCTGGATTGCCCAAGGCTGACGTCCCACTTCCGCCACCACCCACCCGGCCTCACTCGCGAGATACGCTAGCGGGATGCTCAACAGCACCCCCAGCGGAATCAGCTTCAGCCGCTCAATACGACGTCCCAGTAAAAACAGTCCCGCAAAGAGCACCACAAAATACCCACCCAGAAGCACCATGACACGGAAAGAATAAAACGTGGTGACGACAGACGGAATAAGCTCCTCAGGAGAATGCAGGTAGCCGTAGCCCATGTAACGGAAAGAATGACGCAAACTTTCCGCAGAGCTTTTCGCTGCGGCAGCGTCGTCGGCCTCGCGTGCAGCGCGGTAGGTAATGAGGGATTGAATGGCTTTTTTCCCGATTGCCATCTGTTGCTCGGCCGAAAGCGCAGGCAGGCCATCCTCCCCGGGATATCCCCCCTCTAGCAGGTTGCGAATACCCGGCACATAACCATTCGGATCATTTGTGGCCAATAAGGACAAAGCACGAGGGAGCTCCAGCTTGAAAAAGAAGGGATCTTCCTGTGGGTTCCCCCAATTTACCCCAGACTTCAATAGCCCAATCCCCACGAGGCCGACCCCTTGTCCACCATCCACCAATCCCTCCGCAGCAGCAAGTTTCATAGGCTGAATGCGCGCAACTTGCACGGCACTCTGGTGACCGGTAACACCGGTGGCAAGAGCAGCGACGAGCCCCACAACACTCGCCACGCGAATGCTCGCATGAGCGAAATCGTTGTGCTTACCGCGCAGCAGATACCAACTGCTCACCCCCACAACAAACACCGCACCCAGCACCCAGGAGGAGGTGACTGTGTGCAAAAACTTCATCACCGCCACCGGAGAAAGAGCTACAGCGGCAAAATTCACCATCTCGTTGCGCACAGTTTCTGGATTAAAATCCATCCCGACGGGATATTGCATCCATGCGTTGGCTACGAGAATCCACCAGGCCGAGAGCGTGGCACCGAACACGGTCATCCAAGTGGACATCAAATGCGTACCTCGTCCTAACTTATTCCAACCGAAGAACATCAACGAAATAAAGGTGGCTTCTAGAAAGAATGCCACAATGCCTTCTACTGCCAATGGCGCGCCAAAAATGTCGCCGACAAACCAGCTGTAATTGCTCCAATTCGTCCCGAATTCAAACTCGAGGATAATACCTGTGGCAACGCCGACGGCGAAATTCACACCAAAAAGTTTCATCCAAAAACGTGTCACATTCTTCCAGAACTCGTGTCCGGTTTTCACGTAGATACTCTCCATGATGCACATAATAAGCCCTAGGCCGAGAGTAAGCGGCACGAAGAGCCAATGATACATCGCTGTGAGTGCAAATTGAGCGCGCGACCAATCAATGAGGGAGGGATCAATAGGTTCCATAACGGTTAGTTGGAAATGCGATTGGCGAGTTCCGTCGCCACAGAGCGGCTGCTCTCCTTCACCGAGCCTTGCAGCGTTGGTTCAAAATAAAACACGCGCAGCAAACCGAATATCACCGCCAGCTTCGCGAAGATCACGCACCAGAGCGTCCGCCCCAGCGTCATCCCGCAAAATCCGTCCCGGTAGAATTCGTAGATGCTCCGTAAACTCACCGTCCTGCATTCTACCCTCATCCTTCCGTCAACGCAAGGAAATTAAGCGTTTCGCGACTGTGCATTGCAAAATTAAATGCAACACGACGCAGGCACAAAAAAGGTGCCAGTTGGTTCGTTGCAGGGTATATTAATTCCGTTAACACAATAACCAAGTTATGAACCAAGGCACCCAGACTCATTCTACCTCCATCGGCTCAAAAGGCAAGCACATTACCTTCTGTGAACGTCAGTTTATTGAATGCTGGGTTCGAAAAAAGAGATCCTCGCTCAGATTGTCTCCTCCTCACCTGTCATTGCACCCTATTAACTTTGAATCAAACATTAAGACCCAACACAGATATGAGCAAAGAAAGGATATACAATAAACTCACGGACGTATTCAAAGAGACGCCTAGTTGGAAAAGTTACTGTTTACCGACCTCACAACGGCGGATAATACCGAAAGCTGAGGACTCTTGGTGCACATCGGTCCCTTTGTCGCCATTGAGAAAGAATCCGGCTTCCTCTTTGCCATGAAGGACCACAACATCGGCAAAATGGTTGACCTAATTGTAACAAAAATCGAAACAAATAGGAAACAGCGCAAGAACGACCTTCTCAACAGATCTTTGAAAAGGTGTCGTCACGAGTTCAAGGAAGCAAATTTCAGAAAGCAAGCATCTCTTTCCCCCAGGGCAAACGCATTTGAAAACCTAGGGGCGGAATTAGATGTATAGAATTTAGTATCAATAACTTATTTAAATTA
>CANRKR010000049.1 GCA_947631275.1 uncultured Akkermansia sp. | reverse complement strand
GCCAGCGTGATGTTCTGATAAATCGCATCACAGAATGAGCATTCATGCGCCGGGCAGCGGGGATTATCCCACGCCCGGCGCACTGCATTTGCTCTTTCGTTTCTTTCGTTTTGGAGATTTGTCTACCGCTGAGGAACGATAAAACGAAAAAGTCGCAGTGAGGTTTTCTGCAATTCTTCTTGTCGGAGAGGAAGAAAGAAAGTAGAATGCGGGCATGATTGAGACGCAGTACCCGCATGGTGAGGATTTTCCCGTCGTCAAGGTGAACACGGCGTTTTGTGAGGCAGAGGTATCACTCTACGGGGGGCACCTGATGAGCTGGATTCCCACGGGGCAGAAGCCGATATTTTTTATGAGCGAGAAATCTGTTTTCAGGAAGGGAAAGGCTCTGCGCGGAGGGGTGCCTATTTGCTGGCCGTGGTTTGGGAAGCATCCGTCCGATCCTGCACAGCCCTCACACGGATTGGCGCGCATCGGGATGTGGAAACTGGAAGAGGCTACTGAAAATGAGGAGGAGGTGCGGCTTGGGCTCTGTTTTGAAGCGCCGGAGCTCCAGCTGCGTGCGACTTATCATCTTGTGATTCAGAGGGATTCTCTCTATGCGGCGCTTGCTACGCAGTACACTGGCTTTGAGCCCTTGCCATATTCTGCAGCGCTGCACAACTATTTTGCCGTGAGTGATAATGAGCATGTCGCTATCACCGGGTTGGAGGAAGCTCCCTTCACTGAGTTTGCTGCCGAACCGGCCGCCCACAGCGAGGATCCACTGGTGCCGACAGGACCTATTGACCGTATCTACCACCCTGTGCAGGCGGATCAACTCGTCACGTTGCATGATCCCGGATGGAATCGTTCCCTAGAAATTGTCCGACGGGGATCCTCTTCTTGCGTGGTTTGGAACCCCGGTGAGGCAGGCGCTGCGTGTATGGCAGATCTTGGGGCAGAGCAGGCGCATGCCTTTGTGGCAGTAGAACCGACCGTTGTGCCGGCAGAGGGGCTCACGCTGCGGCATGGTGAAGAACATGTGCTTGCGATGGGGGTGAAGGTGGTTCCGGTACGATAGCACAATTTATGCGCATTGACGCTAATACGAGCCAGCAAGAGCTGGAACGTCCTTTCGCGGCCGTGATCCGTCGGGACTTCCTGCTGGAAACGCCGCTGAATTTTAAGCGATCTTTTCGCGAGGCAGTTTTGTACATTCTTTTCCCGTGTGTGCGGCTTGGATTCCGTTCCGGACTTTGTGTTCTTGGGGTTTTCGCTATGAGTCTGGTGGCGCTTCTGGCGTGTGGACAGCAGGAACTTGCTGAAGCAGCGACGAAGTTGTGGCTGCTCTGTGGTGTGTGTGTTTGGGGTTATGTGACGATCTTGAGATTTTTTGTGGCTTGTCGGCGGTGGCGCTGTGGGATGATGACGCGTCCGCCGGATAATGCACAGCCGGTGTATTTCCCCACGGCGGTGACAAATCAGCTTCCGATCACAAGAATGCACGAGCGGGTTTCGCTGCCGGAGATTTACACCGATCTTTATGTTGCAGAGCCTGGGGGTATCGCTGCACTACTCGTCGAGATCCATGGGAATGGATATGCTCTCAAATTGTCAGACGAGAGAGGGGTTTGCCGGGTGCATTCGCATCGCGACGGAGGTGTGTTCCGAACCCTTCTGTTGATCCGCCTGTCGGCCGGGGGACACGTGTTGAAGTGGCTCTGCGGTGAAGATGAAGCAGATATCTCTACCATGCGGGTGCAGTTGCTCTGCGTGCCGAGTGGAAATTGCTGAAAGACCGGCGTAGAAAAAACGCCCCCTCAAAGACAAGAGGAGGCGTGGAAAACTGTTAATGGGGGGAAGAAATCAGTAACTTATGCTGTAATCGCCCGGTTCGCGTGGGGCTTCCGGCTCACGCTCGCAAGGAGGCAGCATGCTATTGAGGTGGCGCTTCTGAATAGTCTTCTTAAGACCGGCATCATTTTTTGTGGTGATGTCTTTTGCCTCCTTGATGGCATTTTCCCGATCTTTCTCTGCCTTCGCCTTAGCTTTCTCGTACTGGTCGAGACTGGCTTTTTGACGCTCTGTAGCAACATCCTTGAGGGCATCGTCCGAGATGTCCTTGGGTTCAACCGTCGGTGCGGCTGAGGCCGTTGAAACCGCTGCGGCAAGCGTTAAACCAATGAGAAAAAGTGGCGTCTTCATAGAGAGGTTATCCGCAGTATAAAAGTTGGACGTGAAATGTCAAGTCCATTTTAACTCTTACCTGCTAATTTTGTCAGATTTTGCGGAAGAATTGATGCGATGTCTCCTCAGCTGCCCGCAAGCAGCGTTGATATCGTGTCCTTTCTCATAGCGCAGGGTGCAGGGGATGCCGTTGTGAATGAGTTCGCGGCAGAAGCGGCGGCAGTCGGCTTCCTCCGGTCTTTTCCACGGGAGTCCTTCTACCGTGTTATAGGGGATGAGGTTGATTTTTGCATGCAGACGCCGCGCGATGTCCGACAATTGCTCGGCCTGCTGCGGAGCATCGTTTACTCCGGAGATGAGGATGTATTCCAGCGTGATGATGTGCTTGGAACTGCGGCGCCAGCTGTCCAGCGCCGGCAGCAATTCACTCAGTGGCCATTTGCGGTTGACGGGCATAATTCGCGAGCGCACGTCATCCGTTGCCCCGTGCAACGAAACCGCGAGGCGTACCGGGATGCCGCATGTTGCAAGTCGTGCTAGGCCAGGCACATGACCGGAGGTGGAGATGGTGATATGTCGCCCCCCAATGGAGAGGAAGGAGGGAGCCGTGATGAGTCGCAAGGCGGGCAGGAGGTTATCAGCATTGGCCAGAGGCTCCCCCATGCCCATGAAGACGAGGTTGTCCACTCGCTGTCCCATCAGGTATTCAGCAGCGAAGATTTGGCCGATGAGTTCGGCGGTGGTGAGGCTGCGCCTGAGTCCCAACAAACCACTGGCGCAGAATCGGCAACCGAAGGCACAGCCGACTTGTGATGAGACGCAGAGAGTGACGCGCTTGCTGTGATCGCCGTCTTCACCCACTGCTGCGGGAATGATTACAGATTCGATGAGTTCGTCGTCCAGGAGCAATCGGGAGAGAAACTTGCAGGTAGCACTGCCGGATTGGCTGCGGTGTTGCTCGACAAGCTCGAGAGGCATAATTGAGTAGCGGGAGGCGAGTTGTTCGCGCAGGGAGGGAGGCAAATTGGTCATCTGCTCAAAACTCGTGACTCGCTTTTTCCAAATCCACTCTTGAAGCTGAGTGACACGGTAGCCTTTCTGTTCCCCAAGCTCCGTCAGGGCAGCGGCAAGTTGCTCGTGATCGAAACCGAGGAGGGAGGGAAGTTGCGCCATGTGAGTTCTCGCTCGAACGGGACTGGAAAATCAGAGCAGGGTATCAATGTAGGCGTGTACGTCAAAGGGACGTAAGTCGGTTACGCCTTCCCCGGTGCCCAACAAAACAGGGGAGATGCCCAATTCATCGCGGATGGCGATGGCAATACCTCCCTTGCCGGAGCCATCCAACTTTGTGATGATAAGACCATCCACCGGAGTGGCCTTCTGAAACTCTCGCGCTTGCAGCAGAGCGTTGCTTCCCGTCGTGGCATCCACCACCAGGTAACAGGCATGCGGTGCGGAGGGATCTTGCTTGGATAGCGTCCGGCGTATTTTTGCCAACTCTTCCATGAGGTTATGTCGTGTGTGAAGTCTCCCGGCGGTATCACAAATGAGGTAGTTCTTACCTTCGTGAAGTGCTCGCTGGTGAGCTTCGTAGCAAACAGAGGCCGGATCTTGGTTCGGTTGCCCCTTGTAGAGGTCAATTGCCAATTTATCGGTCCAGTGCTCCAGTTGCTCTACAGCTGCGGCGCGAAAGGTGTCGGCAGCGGCAAGCATAACACTATCCCCGCGCTGCTGGAAGAAGTTGGCCAATTTCGCTGCAGTGGTAGTTTTGCCCGCACCGTTTACTCCGACGAGAAGGATCACGCACGGCTTACCGGATTCCCCGGGCTTCGGCAGAGCAGGCAGGGGAGGGACGAATGCTCCGGCAAGTTGAGCCTTGATGAAATCCACAATTTCGCAGGCGTCCTGTTCATCGCGGTTGCGCAGCTCCTCCAGCATATGCACCACGCGTCCTGCGCCCACATCGGCGGAGATGAGATCTGCCTCCAATGCATCCCAGTCAATTTGGGGCTCACCCAGGAGTTTATCGATAAGCTTGTTGAAAAAGTTTGCCATGGTGAAGAAAGATAATGAATCTATTGAGGGGAGGCAAGCTCCTCCACAGCGGCGGCAAGCACACCATGCACGAAAGGAGAGCTCTTCGATCCGGAAAACTCATGGGCTAAATTGTTAGCTTCTGAGATGACGATGGGAGCGTCCAGACCACGGTATTTGAGTTCGTGGAGAGATAGATAGAGGATAGCGCGATCCACGGTATCCAGCCGTTGCGGGATGTAGTTGCGTAGCAAGCGTTGAAGGCAGGTTTCCCATTCTTCCCGGTGACTGTAAACATCCAGTGCAAGATTTTCCGCCTGCGGTCGCAGTATGGCAAGTTCCTTTGCGCAGCGGCTGAGTCCGGCGTACTCCACATTGCTGCCGATTTGAATCGGGTCTTCCAACGTGGCACATTCGTGTAGAATCTTCTGCCAGCGACGAAGAGAGGCGAAAAACGGTGCAGTGTGCGTCGATTCTTGTCCTGAGAGGACGATTTCACTTTTTCCGTCGAGCTGCCTGGCCGAGCGTAAGATGAGGTCGGTCATTTTCTTCGTCTCCGTCACAGAGTTTCTTCTCTTGTCCCCGACGATTGCTCGCAGTTTGCCAAGAGCACGAAGCAGGTTCTCTGTGGCAGACAACACGTGGGTGATTTCTGTCTGCGGTACATAGGCGGTCAGTTCCCGACCACGCTTCAGGACGGGCGCAGCCAGATCTTCTGCACTGCGGCATACATGCAGCACAGCTCCGGTGAGGGCCTGCTGCAGGTGCAAATGTTCCTTCTCCAGAGCAATCTCCCAAAATTCCTGGAGAGGGAAAGACGAAATGTCCTCGCAATGCTGCTCCAGCAAGGCGTAGATGAGACTCAAGGCTGTTTTACGGATCGTGCTTTGGTGAGGCATGACTTATCTTGGGGATGGTCGTTGGTGGGTAATCGTCAGCATACTGACGGCCGTGCGCGCCGCTTCTCGCCCGCGGTTGAGGTTCTCTCCACAACAACGTTCTCTGGCCTGTTTCTCGCTTTCCAGCAGTAATACCTCGTGAATTACCGGAGTGAGCTCTCGACAGGATGCGTGCAGCAGCTCGCGTGTCACTGCTTCGCCGATGAGGTCGGCATGCGCTGTGCTCCCGCGAATGATGACGCCAAGCGCTATGATGACATGAGGTTTCTCCGTATTTCGTAACTCGCGATTTACAATCATGGGGATTTCAAAAGCCCCGGGTACGCGCACCACTGTTATGTCCAGCTCCGGCGCCAAAAGAGCAAGCTCTCTCCGGCAGTTTTCCACGAGTGCATCAGTGTATTTCACGTTAAAGGTTGAGGCGACAATGACTGCTCTGAGTCCTTTTCCATCACGTATCGCCGGTACTTGCAATATCTCGTTGGACATCTCGTGCTGGGGTTTATACGTACGGAGACGTCTATCCGGTCTCCGGGGGAGAGGCTAGCACGGCTCCCCCGCCTTGTCAAGGTTCTCATTGCCTTAAACAGGGTAAAATCGTTCAGAAGTTGTTTTCTCTGAATGAGGTATGAAGAAGCAAAGCCGGGGAGTTGTTATTCCATGGAAAGTCACAATAGCTCCCTTGCTGTGGGAAGCAGATCCTGATTTTCAGTGAGAATGCAGTCATCTACGGCATCTAACAAAGCCGTTGCAAAAGAGCCCGGGTGTTTTGTTCGCGTTGCGGCCATGGCGCCGGCATAGGAAAGAATTTGTGAGCAAGTCACAGCCGCTTGCAGCTCATTATCTGCAATGGCGCACAGAGCAGCTGCAAGTGCTCCCATGGCACAGCCAACGCCGGTGACGCGCGTCATCAACTCGTGACCGCCGGTGACGGCGTAGGTGAGGATTCCATCTGTGGCGTAGTCGGTGGGACCGGTGACGAGAACGGCAGCGCCGGTAGCTTTCGCCAGATCTCGCGCCGCAGGGAGAGCCGTCTCGCAACCATCTGTGGACTCCGGACCGCGAGCAACAGCGGGATGACCCGACAGGGCGAGGATTTCAGAAGCGTTGCCCCGAATGATAGCCGGAGGGTAGAGCGCAATAAGCTCGTGGCAAAAAGCTGTGCGAGGCGAGAGCAGACCCACGGCCACCGGATCCAGAACCCAGGGGAGAGAAAGCGAGTGTGCGGTGGATACGGCGGCACGCATGGTGTCCGCTTGTGTTTGCGAATAGGTGCCAACATTTACCAAAAGGGCATTTGCACAGGTTTGCAGCATTTCTTCTGCCTCCTTGTCATTTTCCAGCATGGCCGGTACGGCGTGCGCAGCAAGGAGTAAATTGGCCGTGAAGTTGCGTACAACCCCGTTTGTCAGGCAGAGTACAAGAGGTCGGCTGGTTCGCAGTCGGTGGATGAGAGAAGAGCTTTCGTTTACCACGGTATGGCAGAAATTAGAGAAGTGAACGGGCGGTTTCCTTTGGATTTGACGATGAGCAAATGGCCGACACTACGGCGATGCCGGCGCAGAGACCGGTGGCGCGAATGGAGCTAGCTCGCGCAGCATCTATTCCGCCGATTGCCACCACTGGTACAGGGGATAGACGCGCGAGTTCTGCCCAACCCTCTATACCCAGGTCTTTCGGGGCATTTAATTTTGAGATAGTGGGGAAAACGGGTCCGCACCCCACGTAATCTACCACACTCGCATCCACTGCGCGCATTTGCTCTTCCGTGGATACCGACAGCCCCAGTATCTTGTTCGCACCCAGGAGGCGTCGTGCATCTGTCGGAGGCATATCAGACTGCCCGATGTGCGCGCCCTCGGCATTGATCTCAAGTGCGAGGTCGATGCGATTGTTGATGATGAGAGGAACTCCCACGGAGCGCAGGAAATTGTGCAGGGCGGTGGCTTCCGACAGAAGGGTGGCGTAATGGAGACATGTGCTGCGGTATTGCACGATGGTGACGCCGCCGCCAACGGCTTGCTGCACGGTTGGCAGCAAGCCGTTAACACATTTGCCAGCTTCATCCGTTACCAGGTAAAGGTGTAGCGGAAGACTTTGCAGACGTCTCATGCAAACAACGGCGTAGAGTAGTAGCGGTCGGCGGAGTCCGGAAGAATGACCACGATTGTTTTACCTGCCAATTCGTCCCTCTGCGCCAACTGTGTGGCGGCCCACAGGGCGGCGCCGGCAGAAATCCCGACCAGCACGCCATCCCTGCGTCCCAGTTCCTTGGCGGTCTCGAAGGGCACATCATTATCCACGGCGATAACCTCGTCGTAAATGCTCGTATCGAGCGTTGCCGGAACAAACCCGGCGCCGATGCCCTGGATTTTGTGACTGCCGGGGGTGCCTGTCGAGAGAACGGCCGAGGTAGAGGGCTCCACCGCTACCACGTACACACCAGGTTTTTTCTCCTTCAGGAACTTTCCGGCGCCGGAGACTGTGCCGCCGGTGCCCACGCCGGCCACGAGCACATCCACGCTTCCCTCCGTGTCCTCCCAGATTTCCGGGCCGGTGGTTGCGTAGTGGGTCGCGGGGTTCACGGGATTATCAAACTGTCCGGCAATGATGGAGCCCGGGGTCTGTTCATGCAGCTCCTGTGCTTTGGCAATAGCGCCTTTCATGCCCTTGGTTCCGTCGGTGAGCACAATCTCTGCGCCGTAAGCCTTCAGGATGTTGCGGCGTTCCACGCTCATGGTTTCCGGCATCGTCAGGATGGTGCGGTAGCCCTTAGCGGCAGCGACTGCCGCCAGACCGATGCCCGTGTTGCCGCTCGTGGGTTCAATGATGGTGCCTCCGGGCTGTAAGCGACCGGTTTTTTCAGCATCCTCAATGATGGCCTTGGCGATGCGATCTTTCACACTGCCGGCGGGGTTGAAATACTCCAATTTCACAAGCAGGCGCGCTTTCAGTTCATGAGCACGATTGTAGTGCACAGGTTCCAGCAGCGGCGTATGCCCGACAAGTTCAGCAGCCGATTGATATATTTTTTTCATAGTTCGTTTTATTGGATAGATTGGAAGCTTGCCTCCAAGTCATCGATGATGTCCTGCACATTTTCGATGCCGATGGAGAGACGGACGGTGGAAGGGGTGATGCCTCCGGAGAGCAGCTCCTCCTCGCTGAGCTGAGAATGCGTCGTCGAGGCCGGGTGAATCACGAGGCTCTTGGCATCCGCCACGTTGGCCAGCAGGGAGAAGAGTTTGAGATTCTCGCAGAACTGCTGCGCCTTTTGCTTGCCGCCCTTGATTTCGAAGGTGAAGATGCTGGCACCTCCGTTGGGGTAGTATTTCTTGTAGAGCTCGTGGTCGCGGTGACTGGGCAGAACGGGGTGATTCACCCTCTCCACTTGCGGATGATGATTCAGGTAATCCACGACGGCGAGCGCGTTCTGCACGTGCCGCTCAACGCGCAGCGAGAGCGTCTCCAGCCCCTGAAGCAGGAGGAAGGAATTGAATGGACTGATGGCCGCCCCCTGGTCGCGCAGCAGGGTGGTGCGTATCTTTGTGATGTACGCTGCCGCACCGGCCGCCTCCGTGAACACGAGTCCGTGGTAACTGGGATTCGGCTTGGAGAGACCGGGGAACTTATCGTTCTGCGTCCAGTCGAATTTTCCGCCGTCGATGATGAGACCGCCCATCACCGTTCCGTGACCGCCGATGAATTTCGTCGCGCTGTGGACCACCACGTCCGCACCGTGTTCAATCGGACGCAGAAGGTAGGGCGTCGCGAAGGTGTTGTCCACCACCAGCGGGATCCCGTGCTTGTGCGCGATGGCGGCAATGGCTTCGATATCCGCCACGTCGCTGTTCGGGTTGCCTAGACTCTCCACGTAGAGCAGCTTCGTATTCGGACGTATTGCTGTTTCGTAATTGCCCGGCTCCGCCGCGTCCACAAAGGTGACGTCGATTCCCAACTCCTTGAACAGATGCGCAAAGAGGTTGTAGGTGCCGCCATAGAGAGTCGTTGAGGAGACGATGTGGTCTCCCACGCCCGTGATATTGCGCACCGCGTAGTCCACCGCTGCCGTGCCCGATGCTACGGCTAGCGCGCCAACGCCGCCTTCCAATGCTGCTATGCGTTTTTCCAGTACATCGCTCGTCGGGTTCATCAACCGCGTGTAGATGTTGCCGGGGCGCGTCAACGCAAAACGTCCTGCCGCCTCCTCACTATCCTTGAACACGTACGATGTCGTTGCATAAATGGGCACTGCACGGGAATCCGTCGCTGGATCCGCCTGCTCCTGTCCAACATGCACCTGAATGGTCTCGAATCGATATTTTTGATTCATGGTCTTCTTATGGTTGTTATGAGAGATAAATCCTATTAAACAGGTAGGAATACAGAGAATTTAGCACTTCTCAAAAAGAAGTCAATACAAAAAGCGTGATAGTTAAAAAAATCGTGATGCAAAGAGAACACGTACCATCCATGCTTGCCAGATCAGGAATTTTTTAGGAAAGGGTAGCCCCATTGCATTCTGGCAATGGCATCTGTTCTGTCCGCGCGTGCGTTAACCGTAGTACTTCACGCTTGACAATACAGGACGTTGGGGGTAAGGTGCGCGGGCGATGGCAAGGGACGCAAAGCTGGAGGAATTGGAAAAACGGAAAGTCTGGCCTTTACTGGTGAGTTATTCTTTGCCGGCAATAGTCGGTATGGTTGCTACCTCCCTCTACAACATTGTTGACGCCATCTATGTGGGGCAGTGGTGTGGAGCGTACGCGATAGCGGCAATTGCATTGGTGTTTCCGGCGATGAATTTGACGGTGGCAGTGGGTACCTTGGTGGGATTAGGAAGTGCGGCGACTGCATCCATCACCCTGGGGCAAGGGAAGTTTGAGCGAGCGAATCGTGTTTTGGGGCACTGCGTGATTCTCAGTGCGTTGTTTGGGGTGATTGTAGGGTGGCTGCCGTTGCCCTGGCTGAGGGAAATCCTGATGGCGTTTGGGGCGGGGGGAGAAACGCTGGAGCCAGCATACGATTTTATGCTGGTGATCATGCTGGGATTCCCATTCAGTAGCGGATTCATGAATCTGAATCACTTGATGCGTGCGAGCGGGTACCCTCGTAAAGCGATGGTGAGTCTGCTCATCTCCATGGTGGTGAATGTGGCTGTGGCGCCGGTGTTGATTTACACGATGGATTGGGGGATGACAGGAGCAGCGCTGGCGACGGTGCTGGCCCAGCTTGTGGGCATGGTGTGGGTGCTGGAGCATTTCTCGCGGACGCGGCATGTGTTGCATTTTCAGCGAGGGATTTTTTTGCTGCGAGGGACAATTACGCGGCGCATTTGTACGGTGGGACTGCCGCCGTGTCTGTTAAACATCGTGGGCTGCGTGGTCGTGATGTTTTTCAATTACCGTTTCCTGCAATACAGCGGAGAAATGGGAGTGGGAGCGTACGGTGTGGTAAACCGTGTCTTGTTTTTCTTCGCTATGATTGTGCTAGGTATCACGCAGGGAATGCAACCGATCGTCGGGTATAATTTTGGTCTCGGGAACTATAAACGAGTGCGCCGGACGCTTTTCTATGCTATCGGCGCGGCGAGTATGATCACTTTTGTGGGCGCGGTGGGAATGGAGATTTTTGCTAGGGGAATCGTGAGTCTCTTTGCCAGAGCTGAAGACGAGGATTCGCGTCGGCTCATTGAGATCGCCACGCGCGGCATTCGCATCATGGGTATCTGCTTCTCTCTCGTCGGCTCGCAGATCGTCATCGGCAATTTCTTCCAGGCTATAGGACGTCCCGTGATGAGCATTTTCCTGAATCTTACTCGACAGCTTTTCTTCCTTATTCCTGCGATTTGGATACTGCCATTGTTGCTGGGGGAACCGGGTATATGGCTCTCACAGACCACCGCGGACTTTCTGGCTGCCCTTCTCGGCTTCACTGTGCTCTTTCTTTTTCTCAAACGTATTTTCCCTAAGAACAACACTGAATTGGACCAACCATTGTACGATCATTCCTCCATACAGGTAAAATCATGACAGACCTCGTTCTCGCCACGAAGAATTCTCACAAAGTTCACGAAATTGCCGCCATTTTGCCGCCGGGATGCCGCTTGCGCACGCTCGCGGATTTCCCTCCGATGGAGGATATCCCTGAAACAGGGCGAAGTTTTACTGAGAATGCGGCTATCAAGGCGAAATTCGTTTCTGCTAAATTGGGAGGCTGGGCTCTGGCGGATGATTCCGGTCTCTGTGTGGAGGCTCTCTCCGGTATGCCGGGCGTTCTTTCTGCTCGCTACTCCGGGATGCATGGTGATGATGTGGGCAACAACTGCAAGCTCATGCATGAGCTCAGTGTACTACCCGCGCTTGCTCCGTACAAAGCCCGATTTGTTTGTTCGCTTTGCCTGGCGAAGGATGGTGTAGTGCAAGGCTCCTTCGAAGGATGTCTGGATGGCGAGATCATTCTTTCGCCGCGAGGCGTGTACGGTTTTGGCTATGATCCAATCTTTGTGCCGGAAGGGCATAGTCGCACGCTGGCTGAAATGTCCGCTGGGGAGAAGAATTCTCTGTCACATCGTGCCCGTGCACTGGAGCAGTTCGCCACTGCCTGGCAAAAAGTTTGCCAGAGAAGGTGATCCCTGCTGAGGTCAAAGTTCGCGGCCAAAGACCTCTGAGTGTCGACCGCTGGATTCGAGGACAGTGAGACGCTGAGGAGGAAGAACGGTGCGGGGAAGGGTGGCGTAGTGCAGGCGGTTGCGGAAATAGTCCACAGCACTTTGGGAAATGGCAAAAATACTACGGAATCCCTGGCGACGGGCTTTATCCTCAACAAAGCGGCACAGCGCGCGACCATACCCATGCCCCTCATAATCGCGGCGTATGAACAGACATCCGAGTTCGGCGCAGTCGTAATTCGGATAGGGGTAGAGTGCGACGCAACCCACGATGGTATCATCGAGAGTGTAAACGTAGTAGCTACTCATCTCAGAATGGATGGATTCATAGGAGCGTTGCACAAGTTTCTCGTCTACGACGCAGCGGGCGATCATGGAGAGCAGTTCCGGTATGTCTTCCTCTCGCAGGGAACGAATCTCGCGGTAGGAGTCAGCATGCACCATGCTCCCCACGCCCTCTTCAGAGAAAATCTCATCCAGAAGCACACCTCTGCGGCGTCCATCCAGCAGATGAACACGGGGAACGCCGCGTCGGCAGACTTGTGCCGCTGTATGCAGTTCCCGCGTTTGCGTGGCGTCATCACAGGCACAGGAATTATCCACTTCGCTCTCTGAAATAGCAAAGACAGGTGTGCCTTTTCGGGAAGGTACAGGGTCAGACTGCAAACAGATGTACTTAGTGGCGCCGGCAGTGACAGCAAGGGCTACGCTCCCTTCATCGAAACGACCTGGTACACCGGAAGCAACGATCACAACCTGACGACGCTCAATGATCTCGCGGACACGATCAAGGGCGGGTTTCCCGGAGGTAAGAGGCAATTCTGCTTCGGCAGCGTGAACCTCGCACACAGCAGCTCGTCGTACTAGCGCAGAGGCGTCATCTCCCTCTGCAACGAGAACGAGTCGCACGCCCAGCTCATGCAGCGCGTCGGCATCCAGCAGAATATCCACAAGTTCTTCTGCATGCAGCAGCGAGGAGGCGATATGCAGCACGAAGAGACGCCCTTGAAAGTAGGGCACATATTCCAGCACTGAGCGAATGTTGTCTGCCATGCCGGGGAAGGTAAAGAGAGGGATCAGAGTGATGGTCTGGCGTCATCAGGGTTGTACACCGGGGCTTTGCCCCTCCCGTCAGTCCGTTTTTTCTTAGGACCAATGCTCACAATTTTCTTCTTGCCTCGGGTGAGTTTAGCCTTCTTTTCGGAAATGGTGACATCTTCCGGCAAGGCACCGGAGATGGCGGATTCTGCCCCATTATTGAGAGCCTGCTGTTCCTGTTCGTGGAGGAGTCGTAGCTGGTCACGCAGGGCAGAAAGTAGATCCTGGTTGCCAAGCAGGGCAGCGCTTTCGGAGTCCGTTTCGTTATCCACGGGCGGCAGCGAGGCAAGGAAGTCCTCAAAGGCGCTGATATTTGTCGTGGTGCGGAAGAGTTGGGAGATAATTTCCTGCTGGATCTCCTGCATTAGCGTTTCAAAAAGCCCGTACGCCTCTCGCTTATATTCAACGAGTGGGTCACGCTGTCCCTGAGCGCGCAGGCGAACTCCTTCGCGCAGGGCGTCCATGTCGTTGATGTGCCTCTGCCACGTTTTATCAATGGCTTGTAGCATGAGCGAGCGTTCTGTTCGGTCCACGTAATCCGGTCGCTCGCCGGAGATTTTCTTTTCGTAGAGTTCCTTCACGCGGGAACAGATGAGCTCAGCAGCTTCCGCGGCAGTCTTGCCCTCCAGCGGAGTGTCGGCGGCAGTCCAGCCGGTTGGGAAGGTAGTATTCACCCACTGCAGCAGATTTGCGGCGTGTACTGTGCCGTCGTGCTCGTCGGCGATGGTGTCGTCACACTTGGTGCGAACAGCCTCGTCGAGGATTTCGTAGATCATGATGCGTGGTTCCTCGCAGAGGAGAGCATCATTGCGCATGGCGTACACAATGGTCCGCTGTTGGTTCATGACATCGTCGTAGTCCAACACGTGCTTGCGCCAGATGTAGTTGCGTTGCTCCACGCGCTTTTGCGCTCCTTCAATCACCTTGTTCATAAGGCGATTTTCCACAGCTTCGCCTTCTTCCATGCCGAAGCGATCCATGATGCGCGTCATGCGTTCGCTGCCGCCAAAGTTGCGCATGAGGTCATCTTCAAACGAGAGGAAGAACTG
>CANRKR010000048.1 GCA_947631275.1 uncultured Akkermansia sp. | reverse complement strand
CGATTGCTGGACGCCGGGGCCGATGTGCACGCCAAGGATTCTGCAGGGAATGGCGTCATTTACTATGCCGCTTGCGGAGGAATGCGTTCATTTGCCGGTGAAGCTAACCGCGTCAGTGAGAAAAGCGAGGCAGACATCCTGCACATGATGGAGCTGTTGCTCAAAGCGGGGGCAGACGTGCCCAAGGACATCCTCGCTCAGGAACTGCGTCCGGAGATATCCCCTGCCGGGCGAGAGAAGCTGGCTCTCATGCTGCTCGACGCCGGCGCCGACCCGCTGGCAAAAAGTAAACAGGAAGGGACCAGCGGATGGACCACTCTCATGGTCAACGGCATTTGCAATCCCAAGATTGCTAAGCGTCTGCTGGATGCCGGAGTGGATCCGACCGTGAAATGCGGGGAGAAAGATGAAGCAGTATCAGCCATGGGTCTCGCCATGAAGAAAGGAGCGGTGGAGGTCGTGAAGCTGCTCAAGGAAAAGGGAATCGACCCCGGAGAACTCCGGGTCGTGGATCCGGAGAAAATCGAGCCGTTGCTGAAACTCGGCGCCCGCATCCCCCAAGACATGACGGAACGTCTCATGGACGATCTCAAAATGGGGTCGCTATCCGCCAGACTCTACGAGGACTACGTCGATATTATTCAAATCCTCAAGAAGCACGGTTTTAAACCGGAGCTCATGGCGTGGGCAAAAAAAGACCACAGTGACCTCAACACCGAAGCCCTTCGCGCATTTTTCAAAACAGGTGAGAATCCGAATGAGACTGACGAAAACGGCAACTCTCTCCTCGCCAACCTTGCTTCTTCTGCAAAATCTAAATGGGTGGTTAATGAGGTGTTACCTGCCTTTATTGAAGCAGGAGTTGACGTGAACAAGTCGATCAACCAAGATGGGCAACCCCCTCTTTTCTACGCGGAGGATGCGAAAATGATTGCCCAGCTCCTTCGTGCCGGCGCCGATGCGCACGTACTCGATGCCAAGGGAAGAACGTCGCTCTTCCCTTGCTTCTTTATCCGACACGGTGACGAAGTGCGTCTTCTCATGCAAGGAGGCGTCGACATCAACACACAGGACAACGAGGGCAACACCGCCCTCATGATAGCCGTAGCAAAGTCTAGTTATGCTGACGTTGCAGCCCTTCTGAATGCCGGGGCGGATCCGAACATCAAGAATAAGGAGGGTAAGACTGCCTTGCAAATTGCCAAGGAGAAGAAAAAGAACTTCGACATCATCAACATCATCAAACTCCTCGAAGCCCACGGTGCGAAGGAGTGAGGAGGAGGCAGCCTTTCGTTTTCACGTAGCCCTCGGCATTTTCATGCTGATTAACAGACGAAAGACAATCTGCAAAAAGTAGCTCTATCCTCGCATGTTTACTCATTTTGAGGGATATGTGTTTGATATGGCTCCTTCATTTTTGAGGCATCAAGCATTCAGAAAAATCTCTTTTTCTGTTTGGTGCGACCCGTCGGTGACTTTATTTTTGAGGCAATGCGCTGGATAAATTTATCGTACATAGCCAGCCTTTTGGCTTTCCATTGGTTTTGATATCGTGTAGAATGCCCGCACAAACAAGGATATGCTCAAACAAAGAACACTCACCAAATGCGCATCCATTCAGGGGACTTCGCTGCACACGGGCAACGCGGTCAAGCTCACCATTAAACCGGCAGAGCCGAACACCGGACTGCGGTTCAGACGCATTGACCTCCCTGATAAACCCTTCATCGCCGCCAGCGCAGCTAATGTACAGACGGTCGAACGAGCTACGACACTGGCGGAGGGGTCAGTGAATGTGCACACTGTGGAACATATCCTCTCCGCTCTCACGGGCATGGGTGTAGACAACGCTATCATTGAAATGGACGCCAATGAACCGCCGATTTGTGATGGATCAGCAGCTCCTTTCGTTGAGCTTATCGAGCAGGCGGGCGTTGTAGAGCAGGAGGCTCCTTGCTCCGTATGGGAAATCCGCGAGCCGATAAGTGTCGAAGCTCCCGGTGGTTCTGAAATTGTGATTCTCCCGGATCGCAAGTTCCGCATTTCACTTACCGCCGTCGGTCCGCAAGGGAGGGTTACGCAGTATTTCTCTTCCGAGATCACCCCAGAAATCTACAAAAAAGAATTGGCAGATGCTCGTACCTTCTGTTTCTACGAGGATATTCAGCCCTTGCTGGACAAGGGACTCATTCAGGGCGGCACACTGGATAATGCTATCGTCATCAAGGGAGACCAATACATCTGCGCTGGAGGACTGCGACACCACAATGAGTGCGCCCGTCACAAGGCTATGGATCTCATCGGCGATCTCATCCTGAATGGGCATCGCATCCTTGGGCACGTGATCGCTATCATGCCAGGTCACGGTATCAACACCAAGATGGCTGCGGCTATGCAAAAGAAGTATGAGAGCATGGAGGCGATGCGTCCTAAGCCCATCGTGCTTCCCGCCGGTGATGCTGTGCTGGATACCGCGGAAGTGCTCAAGTTGCTGCCGCATCGCTATCCTTTCCTCATGGTAGATCGCATCTTGGGTTTCGAGGGTGATAACGGCTGCATCGGGCAGAAGAATGTCACCGTGAACGAACAATTCTTCCAGGGTCATTTCCCCGGCCATCCGGTAATGCCCGGTGTGTTGCAAGTGGAGGCTATGGCTCAGGTCGCTTCAATTCTGATGTTACGCATCCCGGAAAATCAGGGAAAAATTGGCTACTTCATGAGTTGCGACAAAGTGAAGTGGCGGCGTCCTGTTGTTCCGGGAGATATCCTCATTATCGAGACCAGACTGGTGAAGATGCGTGGCGCCATCGGTGTGGCTGAGGGACGTTGTTTGGTAAATGGTGAAGTCACCTGCGAGGGTGAGCTCAAGTTCATGGTTCAGGAGCCGTGAACTCTTCCATTTCACTCTTTATCAATAAATATCATGAAGAAAAATACCACTAAGTCCCACGCGTTTCCGAACCTTAAGCTTGAGACGGGGGAGAGTCGCCAGCCACGTAAAAAGGATGGTCCACTCTTTTACATCCTTCCCCCGTTAATTGTAGTGGCAGTGTTTTATTACTGCGCGACAGTTCCACCCCCGGTACGATCCAAAATACCGACGAGCGCTGCTACCGAGCAGCAGATAACAACTGAGAGTGATGCTCCCGATGTCGGAGAGTCGCAGGAGGATGTTGATGGAGACGAGGAATAGGCTTTCGCGATGAATGATAGGAGTGAAAAAATTGTGATGCTACCGCAAGGCGAACTTCGGGTGCCGAATTTCCCTGTCATCCCCCATATCGTCGGGGATGGGTGCGGTCCGGATATCTGGGAGGCTTCTCGTCCAGTGATCGATGCGGCGGTGCAGTCTGCTTACGGAGCAGAACGTAGAATTATTTGGCGTGAGTTGCTCGCTGGGCAGAAGGCGTACGATACGAGGGGTGCATGGCTGCCGGAAGAGACGATGGCGACAATCCGCGAGTGTTTGGTGGGCATCAAAGGGCCGCTTACTACGCCGGTTGGCGGCGGCATCCGCTCTCTGAACGTCGCGTTGCGGCAGGGTTTGGATCTCTATTGCTGCGTGAGACCGGTGCGTTATTTCGATGGTATCGTGTCGCCGGTGAAGCACCCGGAAAAGGTGGACATGGTGATTTTCCGCGAAAACACGGAAGATATTTACGCGGGGATCGAATTCTCCGCCGAAAGTGCAGAGGCTCGTGATTTTTACATGTGGCTTCAGAAAAAGCATCCCGAGCGTGCGACCAAGATTCGCTTCCCTTATTCTTCCGGCTTTGGCATCAAGCCGGTTTCTCGTGAAGGAACGGAACGGCTCGTTCGTGCGGCCATACTCTACGCCCTGCAAAACAATCGTCCGAGTGTGACGCTGGTGCACAAAGGCAATATCATGAAATTCACCGAAGGATCTTTCCGCGACTGGGGTTATGAACTTGCCAGGCGTGAATTCGGTGCATCGCCCATCGGCAACGGTCCGTGGTTGCGCTTCCCTTGCGGCTTGGTGATCAAGGATTGCATTTGCGATGCCTTCCTCCAGGAAATCCTGCTGCACCCGGCGGATCACTCCGTTGTTGCCACGCTGAACCTCAACGGCGATTATTGCTCCGATGCCCTGGCTGCACAGGTGGGAGGCATCGGTATTTCTCCGGGGGCGAATATCAATTACGTCACTGGCCATGCGATTTTCGAGGCAACGCACGGTACAGCCCCTGCGCTAGCAGGAAAAGATGTGGCGAATCCGAGTTCTTTCCTTCTCTCAGCCGCCATGATGCTGCGCTATATTGGTTGGGATCCGGCTGCCGGGGCTTTGGAGGAAGCGCTTGCTAAGACGATTGCTTCGGGACAGGTTACAGCCGACCTCGCGGAGCAGAGATCTGGTGCCACGACGCTGGGCACCAGAGCTTTCGGTAAAGCCATTATTTCTCACCTTCCTGCTTGAGATGGCGCTTGATGCAGGATACGTGCATGCGATATTCAGCGCGATTGCTCCCCGCTATGTCGCTGTGAATCACGTTCTCTCTATGGGAATAGATATCCTCTGGAGGTCGCGCGCTGTTGAATTGATAGCGGACTGGAAACCGTCTGCACTCATGGATGTCGCTACGGGGACGGGGGATCTCGCGCTGAATATCCAACAAGAATTGCCTGAGATTGAAGTGCTGGGCGTGGACTTTTGCGAGTCCATGCTCGAAATAGCACGTCGCCGCGGGTTGCGGCATACTCTTTGCGCAGATGCCATGCAGCTTCCTCTGCCATCCGCTTGTTTTGACGCTGTAAGCACGGCATTCGGTCTTCGCAATATGCCGGATTACTCCGGCGCTTTGCGGGAATTTCACCGCATGCTGCGTCCGGGGGGACATCTCCTCATTCTTGATTTCTGCATCCCCGATGGCATTGCCGCTGCGCCGTACCGTTTCTACCTGCACCGCGTCCTTCCACGTCTCGCCGACCTTCTTACAGCCTCTGCGACGGCTTATTCCTACCTTGGTGAGAGTATCGAGAATTTTCCGCGTTATGAAGCGATGTGCAATGTTCTCTCAGATACCGGTTACAATAACCCGGTTTGCCTTCCTCTCCTCGGTGGTATTGCCGCTATTTATTTCGCACAAGTTTAAAATTGTTCATCATCGTCTTTTGGACTTCCTCAGACACCGTTTACGCAAAAAAAAAACTTGATTCAGGCAAAACTTTCGGATGGACAAATTGGTCATTGCAGGGTAGTATGATGTCTGGCGGCGACTGCTGATCTAATATCTTTCATAAGCACCTAACGCTGAGAAAATCATGTTCTACACATCGAAAAAGACTGATACCAACCCAGGTGAGACCTCTTACAACCAGGTACCTGATGAATGGGGCTCTCTCAAAAACGAAGGTTCCTCAATGACGGAGGAAGATTCCAGTTACTTTGTCCCCCAGGATAATGACTCCTCTCCCTTTGGTGAGGCCTCTCCCGGCACTCCATCCTCTTCCACTCGCAACGTGCTCAATCAAGACGTGACCGTTGTCGGTACGCTGCGCTTCACGGATGACCTCTTGGTGGATGGCGTTGTGGAAGGAGAAATCACGTCTGAGGGCGTCCTCACTGTCGGCGCTAATGCCACAATTCAGTCTGATGAGAAACATAAGGCCGCTATCCGCACTAAAAGTGCCATCATCCACGGTAAGGTCATCGGTGACGTCATCGTGACGGATCGCGTTGAGCTTTCCTCTACGGCTGAGCTGGCGGGAGACGTTACGGCTGACAAAATTTCTATTCAGGAAGGAGCTGTCTTTGTAGGTCACTGCACTGTGGGCACGTTTACGGCTCCGCTTCCGGCGAGCCACACTTCCACACCTGCTCCCAAGCGGAGCGCGAAGCGTGCTGCTGCAGGGCAGGGGGATGATACACCCAATCTTTTGGGATGAATTCATCCGAGCAGCCGTTGAAAACTGCAGGATACAGGACACAGCCGCTTGTCGTGCCAGGGAACTCTTGCTACGGACATGGGCATGGGTGGGCGCAGGTTGTCTCTTTTGCTCCGCAGGTGCACAAAGAGGAACGTGTAAAGGTGCCGATGCGTGATATGGTCTGCCACGTCTGCGGCAAATCCTCGCAAATTCCAGCGGCCGCTCTTTCTGCACAATGTGTGCATTGTCACGCTTATTTTGAAACAACCCACTATGTGCTGCATTCCGGTACACGACATCGTATCTTGCACACGCTTGGGAATGTGATTGTTCCGGGAGGTGTCGAGCTTTCACATCTGGACGTCATGTGCTCAGATCTCGTAATTTCTGGAAAGGTTTCGGGGCGTTTTTGTGCGGCTCAGAGGCTCGAACTGCGCGGGAGAGCACGCATCAAGGGCGAGTTAAGCGCAGATTTTCTCAGTGTGCCTTCCGGCGCCAGTGTTACGGTGGCTCCATCGGTAATGGTTCGAAATGCCGAGCTGCGAGGAGAGCTACGCGGACGACTCATTGCGAAAGGACAAGTGCATGTGTACAGTAATGGCAGATTATTGGGAGCTTGCCGCGCTGAAAAATTACTCCTGGATCCCGGAGCCGAGCATGAGGGAGTTCTCCTCACATAAATTCTGATTCCAGATTTCCCCAGTGTGGATCCTATGGACATTTTTATCAGAGGGGCTTCACAGAACACCTTGCAGCATATCGACCTCACGCTTCCTGTCGGAAAGATCACGGTGTTGGTCGGACCGAGTGGCTCTGGCAAGAGCACGCTGGCACGTGACACTCTCTTTGCTGAATCCAGACGGCGTTTTTTGGATTGTCTGTCCGCAGGAGCACAACGCATGCTTGCGCGTCCAAAACGACCACAAGTAGATAGCATTGAGGGGCTTCCTCCGGCTTTATGCCTGGAGCAGGGGGTGCCGCACGCTTCTTCTCGCGCTGTGCTTGGGGGAATTACTGAAGCTTTGGATTATTTGCGTGTCATCTACGCAGCCATCGGTTGTCCGCATGACCCAGTCACTGGGGAACGACTTAAACGAATGAGTGTGGATGAGATAGAGCTTGCCCTCATGGAGCTAGGGGAGGGGACGCGTCTCACATTGCTTGCTCCGTTGTCAGGCGGTGCTCCAGGGGGAGAGCAAAGTGAGCATACAATCCTTTCACTTCGCAAGGCCGGTTATCTGCGCTTGCGGGTGGATGGACGCCTGGCAGAGTTGGATGACTTGGAGAAGGAAACTTTGGAGCCAACGGCTCAATGTGAGCTGGTGATTGATCGTCTTATCCTGAAGCAGAGCAGTGCTTCGCGTCTTGCGGATTCTTTACAAAACGCCTTACGCTTTTCACCGCACGAAATACGCGTACTCGTGCAGAAGGAGGGAGAGGAGGAACCACAGCTGTTCAGCTACTACACGAGCTTTCGAAACGAGCGTACCGGCTTCTCTTTGCCTGATCTTTCACCGGAACTTTTCTCTCCTTTCTCTCCGAGTGGGGCTTGTGAAAAGTGTGAGGGGCGTGGTCGCATTGAGGAAAAGAAAGGGGTGTGGGAGACATGCCCCGCCTGCAATGGAATGCAGCTGAATCCCGTTGCCCTTGCGGTAACTCTTCCTTTTGGCGAGAAGGAACTCAGCCTCGGGGATTTCTGTCGCCTCACTGTTGCGCAGAATATGGAACTTTTGGAACATCTCGATCTGCCGACAGCGTATTGTGAAGCATTGCGCCCGGCATGTGATGCCCTGCGAACACGGTTGCACTACCTGGAGGAGCTTTCCCTTTCTTACCTGAGCCTTTCGCGTCCGGCTTTCACGCTGTCAGGTGGCGAGTTGCAAAGGGCTCGTCTCGCTGGTCAACTCGGCGGAGGTCTCTCCGGCGTTCTTTACATTTTGGACGAACCTACTATCGGTCTGCATGCCACTGAAACAGCTCGACTGATTTCAGTTCTCAAACGACTGCGTGATCGAGGTAACACGATTCTCGTTGTGGAGCATGATGCTGATGTGATTCGCAGTGCCGATTGGGTTGTGGAGATGGGTCCCGGCAGTGGGGAAAAAGGCGGGAGAATCCTTACGACCGGAACACCGTCTCAGATTGCAGTCGACCCGAATTCGCCGACGGGTGCATGGCTATCTGGACGTCGGCATTTTGCCCGAACCCAGCCATTGGATGCAAAGTCGCTCCACTGGGCAATATTACGCCATGTCAGCGCGCGGAACTTGAAAGGATTTGATTTTCGTTTTCCTCTACAGGCCTTCACGTGCATTTCCGGTCCCGGCGGATCCGGCAAAAGTACCCTGGTGCATGAGTGTCTCCTTCCCGCACTCAAAGCTGGCAATCTCACCGGTGCCGCTTCTATTTCCCGAGCCGTTGTTGTGGATCAGAGTCCCCTTGGAGTTTCTCCACGCTCCACGCCCGCGTCGGCAAGTGGTCTGCTGGATGTGCTGCGTCCTCTCTATGCAAAACTTCCTCTCTCCCGAACTCGTGGCTACACTCCGGCGCGCTTTGCTCTTGGAGTGCGGGGTGGTCGCTGCGAGCGCTGCGCGGGAACCGGTTTTTTGCAAGTGGACATGAATTTTCTCTCAGACCTTCTCATTCCTTGTGATGCCTGTAAAGGTGCGCGATACAATCGCGAGACACTGGAGGTGACCTGGCGAGGTCGGTCAATCGCTCAAATATTGAATCTCACGGTGGATGAGGCGCGGGAGTTCCTCGAATCTATACCTGCTGCTGCAGCGATTTTGAGTGCCATGCAGCAAGTGGGTCTTGGATATTTACAGCTTTCCCGTGCTTCCTCCACTCTTTCTGGAGGCGAAGCGCAACGCATCCGTATTGCTTCTCACCTTGCGAAAGCCACACCGCGACAAGCTCGTTCCGTGGGACGCGAAAAGCTCTTGATTGTGTTGGACGAACCAACGACAGGTTTGCATTTTAATGAAATTGATATGTTGTTGCGGGCAATTTATCGGCTTCGCGATGCCGGACACACGATTTTATGCGTTGAACACCATGCTGGTGTACTAGCTTGCGCCGATTTTCTCGTCGAGCTAGGTCCCGGTTCGGGGGATGCTGGGGGAGAGCTCATCTGCGCGCTACTTCGTTCGTAAATTCTGCTTGCTTATCATCCTAGGAATTGCTATGGTTACCAGCATGCGAAAGGTAGTTCACGCCATAGCTTGCTTCCTTGCTGTTTCTCTGTTGTTCACTAGTTGTGCCTGGCAGCAAAGTCGGTTGCAATCGGAAAGCGGTCTTTACAACGTAACTCTTACGCATAATCCCAAGGTGGCACTGGACGGCGTGTGGTTTTGGGGAGGAGGTAACCCCTTCCGCACTCAGAAGGGAGGAAAACTTTACGTGGCTCCACTGGATATCTCAAGAGTGCAGGCGGCGCAGCCTGAACTTGCGCCGCTGATGGTGCCGCAGATGCACAGTTATATCACAAAATATGTAGGGGAAGCGATGGAGGAAGGGAATGCCGCTACCGGATCAAATTGGAAACTAGTGGATTCTCCGCAAGATTGCGATGTGCGTGTGGACATTGCATTGGTACATTTCAGGCCTCAACGTCCGGGGCTGCGCGTACTTTCCGGTCTGGGTGGGCACTTCGTCAAAATCCCCGGTATCACTGATGTGGTTGGTAGATTCGCACGGGGTGATGTGCGCGTAGAACTGACGATACGAGATGCCCGACACAATCGCCTGCTGATGGCCTGCAAGGATAGTAATCGTACTTCAGCTATGCTGATTTCTGCTGAGGCGTACAAAAAGAGTGGAAATGCCGATGTGAACTTGCGTCTTTGGGCTAAGAAACTTGCCAAGCTCATCCGCTATTGTTCTCCGGATAAGCTGGGCGACGGCACCATGGAGCAGATGATAAAAAAACGAAGCTTCTGGGATGCAGCAAAAGCACGCTCAGGCTTTTGATGCCGTACACACTATGAACCCGAAGCGACGGAATGGCGGTGCGATTCTTCACTCTGCCAAACTCCTTGTGGAAGGTACGGTGTGCGTGCATAACCGTCAGCTTTTCTTCTCGCCGTCTGCTTTTTCGTCTCCGAATCTCAAAGGGAGGTATCCTATTGATGATTTCTGTTCTCTCGGGGCTTTGGCTGGTGATCGTGTGATGGCTTATGTGGGGAATTTCCCCGGGGTTCGACGCAAGCATCACATAAAAAGGCACGAGTATCGTGGCACTGCCTCTGCTCGCGTTGCAGAGGTGCTTGATCGTTGTCGTACTGATTGGATTGGCTTATATCAAGTCCGACAGGGAGAGACGCCCATCATATGTGGGGATGGCGTGAATGCTCCGGCGATGATGTTGCCGACGGAGTTTCTTTGTGCGTTTCCGGAGCATGGAGTTCTTGTGCGTGTCGAGCCGTTGCAGCCATATACAGGAAAGGAAACGCCAGTGCGGGTACGCGTCGTGGAGATTATCGGCAGAGAACAAGATTCACAGACTGTAGAGCGTTTTGTTATCAGTCGCTTCGCGCTTCGTGTCGAGTTCACTCCTGAGGTTTTGCAGGAGTCGGAAGCTCTGTCCCATGAGCTGTCTGCAACAGAGTACGCAACTCGAGAGGATTGGCGCGAAGAGTGTGTGGTAACCATCGACCCTCCGGACGCGCGAGATTTTGATGATGCTATTTGTCTGCGTCGTCTCCCGGAGCGGCAGGGATGGGAGCTTGCCGTGCATATCGCCGACGTGAGTTTCTATGTACGTCCCGGTTCCGCACTGGATGCCGAAGCTCAACGTCGGGGTAATTCAACCTATCTTCCGGCACGGGTTTTGCCCATGTTGCCGGAGCGCCTCTGCGATGATTTATGCAGTCTGGTGCCGGGAAAGGATCGACCTACGGTACTGTGTCTTATCCGTCTTGATACACAGGGAAGAGTGCGGGGGTGTCGTGTGGCACGAGCTGTGATTCGTTCCTGCAAGCGCATTGCTTATCCGCAATTTCAGGAATTGATCAACGAGGGAACGAGTTTGGGTGATGCTCGTGTGGATGGGATGTTGAGGAACGCTGCAAAATTGGCTGCGCTGATGAGGATGCGGCGCATGGAGGCAGGCGCGTTAGATTTGGATGTACCTGAGTTACGAGTGCTCGTGAGTGATGTAGGTGAGACCATCGGGGTTGAAACGTTGCAGAGCGATGAATCCCACCGCGTGATTGAAGAATTCATGGTTGCCGCCAATGAACAGGTTGCCCGCATGTTGCGCGCCGCATCTATTCCTAGCATCTTCCGGATCCACACCGAGCCGCAGACGGATCAATGGGTGGAATTCGTGCGTCTCCTGCGTTCATATGATATTTCTGTCTCTCCCATCCCTTCCCGTGAAGAAACGAACAAAGCTCTGCATGCGATTACCGATCATCCGGATGAAACTCTGTTGAAGATTGCTTTTCTGCGGACTATGGCTCGAGCGTGTTACGATACCCATCCTGTGGGACATTTCGGACTCGCCACGCCTGATTATTGCCATTTTACCAGTCCGATTCGCCGCTACGCAGATCTCGTGGTGCATCGCTCGCTGCTTGCCCTGTGTGGAATTGAGAAGAAAGAGATTGTTTTTCCAATGGAGGCTTGCAGACGTCTGGCTGAGCATATCTCCCGGACGGAACGCATTTCTGCTGCAGCGGAGGCCGAGGCAACGCGTCGCCGCTTGTTTGCATATATTCAGCAGCTCTCCTTTACTGAGCCTCCACCCGTTTTTTCTGCGGTGGTGGTTGGCGTGTGGGGGCATGGGGTTGCGGTGGATCTGGAGGATTTCCACCTGCGTGGCTACATTCCCGCTGAGTTTGTACGCTCAAAAAGTCGCAATGGACGCCGTTTGCGGGGAAAGAACGGTATGCCTCAAGTAGGCTCGCGTTTGTCTGTGGCCTTCCACTCAGTGGACTGGGAGCGCTCAGTCGTGGAATTGCGCCCTGTGTAGCAGAGGGTTTTATTCCTTCCGGACGGCATTCAGTGGGATCGAATGATCTCTTCTGCAGTCTCTCTTGCCCTCGCATCGTCCTCTAAGATGATTTCCAGATTTTCTCCGTAGGGGCGAGCGGGTACCCTGCTTAGCACTTCCTCCACGGTTTTCCAGATACCGGGGAAACTCAGTTTCCTGTTCATGAAGGCTTGTACGGCAACTTCATTGGCGGCGTTATATATGGCAGGCATGGTGCCGCCTGTTGTCGCTGCCTTCCTCGCCAACCTGAGGGCCGGAAAATCCTCTTCTCTTGGCAGTTCGAAATGCAGATCCACAAGTTCCTCCAAACGCAGTTGTTTCAAACCACCCGGTACACGTTCGGGATAAGTGATGGCGTATTGAATAGGGAAGCACATGTCACTACAGCTCAGCTGAGCCAACAATGAACCGTCTCGAAATTCCACGAGAGAATGCACCACGCTCTGGGGGTGGATAAGTACGTCCACCTGTTCAATGGGCAATCCGAAGAGCCAGCGAGCTTCAATCATTTCTAATCCTTTGTTAAAAAGGGTGGAGGAGTCGATGGTAATCTTGGGTCCCATTTTCCATGTGGGATGGCAGAGCGCCTGTTCCGGAGAAACGCTACTCAACACCTCTTTAGGCGTATTTCGGAAAGGGCCGCCGCTGGCAGTGAGTATCAACCGTCTTACTTCGTCCACCCGTCCTCCATGCGTTTGCAGACATTGGAAGATGGCGTTGTGCTCACTGTCTACTGGAAGCACCTGAATGCCTGCCTTGACCGCCTTACGCATGACCAGCTCTCCCGCCATGACCAGGATTTCTTTGCTGGCGATTGCTAAGTCTTTCCCGCATTCGATAGCACGCAAGGTGGGACGGAGTCCCGTGGTGCCGACGATAGCGGTCAGGACAGTGTCCGCTTCTTCCAGAGAGGCCAACTCGCAAAGCCCTTCTTCTCCCACATGTACCTGCACGCTCGGTGGCAATAATTTGCGGAGCTCAGCTTCTTTCGCAGGGTTTCCAATACCCACGTGCCGCACGCTCCAATCGCGTGCCTGCTTCGCGAGTTCCTCAACACTGTTTCCTGCAGCGAGACTGACAACTTTCATGTGTTCTGGCAGGTTTCTTGCAACCTTTAGTGCACTGGTTCCAATGCTGCCGGTGCTGCCCAAGATCACGACATGACGGGGTGCTCTGCTGCTCATAACGCGTTCATCATAGCACGAAATACGCAATGCTTCAAGCGTTGCATATGTTTGGTTTTGCCTTTACAATTGAGCTCGGATATGCTAGAAACTTCGCCGTATGTTAGAACGTGTTCGGAGTGTCTTAGAGTCCGGTGGATTATCGAGAGAGGAGGCGTTACAGCTGCTTGACTTGCCAGAGGATGAGCTTTTCTTGAGCGCATCTGAACTCCGTCGACATTTCTTCGACAACAAGGTGGAGCTCTGTTTCATTATCAATGCCAAGAGTGGCAACTGCAACATGAATTGCCGCTTCTGTTCTCAAAGTGGTTTTAACTCGACGCAGATCGAAAAGTATCCTTTCAAGAGTAAGGAGGAGCTTGAGGAGATCGTCTCTTCATGGGAGGAGTTCCCTGTGGCTCGTTGCGGGATTGTGACATCGGGTGGAGCTCTTACCGATGCCGACGTGGAGAGTCTTGCGCAGTTCATCGAATCACGTTCAGCAGAAGGGAAAGCAGGGCGTCCCCTGATTTGTGGCTCGCTAGGTCGGCTTCGTCACGAAGCTATTGAGCGTCTCAGGCGTGCAGGTCTCAGCCGTCTCCACCACAATCTTGAAACTTGTGAGCATTTCTACCCTAATGTCTGCACCACGCAAACGTGGCGCTCCCGCCTTGAAACTGTCCATCAAGCCAAACAGGAAGGCCTTTCTGTTTGCTGTGGGGGACTCTTCGGTCTGGGAGAATCATGGGAGGATCGTGTTTGTTTCGCTGAGGAACTGCGCCGAGAAGGAATCGACAACGTGCCCATTAATTTTCTTTACCCACATCCCGGCACCCCTCTGGCGCACCAGCCAGTCATGCCCCCTGAAGAGGCTTTGCGTATCATTGCCCTCTTCCGGCATATGCTTCCTGCGGCAACCCTTCGCATTTGTGGCGGACGTGTCAGTGTGCTCAAAGAGCGGCAGTACGACATCTTTGCCGCTGGCGCCAACGCGCTTATGACTGGCAATTATCTTACCATTCCCGGTGCTGGTGTGCGGCAGGATCTCGCTGCCTTGCGGCGTCTCGGCCTTGAACCTGCCACCTGAGTTATACGTTGGTCGATCTGACCATCATCGGGTCTACGATGTGATCCAAACAAAGAGCAACGGGTTCAACCCAAAATTTGCGTTGGCCTAAAACAAACCGGCTATGCTCATCGAACATAGCCGGGACGCTAGGGCTACGGGGAATTGAGGGGTTGAGGATGAAGGGGGTTAGGTGGAGTCGTAAGAGTTTCGTAAAATGAGGGAGGGGGAATTGTGTGTCATGAGAGGGGGGGATTAGAAGGTGTAGG
>CANRKR010000047.1 GCA_947631275.1 uncultured Akkermansia sp. | reverse complement strand
AGAACGCAAGGCTGAGGTGCCGATTTTTTTATCTTATCCCTTCAGTATCTGTCTCAGCGAATTTGCCGGAGACCCGACGAAACTCCGCATGGGTCGTTCTTTTCGCTTGACAAGGTCGCATTCGCCCATTAGACTACGGGCACAGTTTCTTGCTGCGGGTGTCGTTCAGTGGCAGGACACGTGCTTCCCAAGCATGTAACGCGGGTTCGATTCCCGCCACCCGTATCCGGGGCAACCGCCTCCCAGGCGCGTTGCCCCATTTGCTTTCCACGCCCGGAAAAATAATCTTGACACGGGCAAAATGCCTGCCTATACTGACGCGCGGGTGCGTGTGCCTGGTTCGTTCGCGGAGCGCATCAGCTATCGGGTGCGCTTTCATCTCCAAGGCGCTGAAAAAGAATATCTGATAGAGCCGCCACACCCGATTTTCTACCATCTTGCATCAACATGTTTCAGTTTTTGAAAAGACTAGTCGGGGTATTCTCGCACGACATCGGGATTGACCTCGGCACAGCCAATACTCTGGTCTACATCAAGAATCAGGGTATCGTGCTCCGGGAGCCATCGGTTGTTGCCATGAAGGGCAACAAGGTGGTGGCCGTGGGCGAGGATGCCAAACGCATGCTGGGGCGCACGCCGAGCAATGTGATGGCGATTCGACCGCTGAAAGACGGAGTGATAGCGGATTTTGACGTGGCGGAGAACATGCTGCGCTACTTCATCCAGAAGGCGATTCAGCACCGCAGTCTGAGGGGACCTCGCATCCTCATTGCGCACCCATCGGGCATCACGGAGGTGGAGCGTCGCGCCATCGAGGAATCCGCCTACAACTCCGGCGCGAGCATTGTGCAGCTCATTGAGGAGCCGATGGCAGCCGCCATCGGCGCCAATCTCCCGGTGAATGACCCCGTGGGCAGCATGATTGTCGATATCGGCGGCGGCACCACGGAGGTGGCCATCATCTCCCTCTCCGGGATCGTGCACAGCCAGTCGGAAAAATGCGGCGGCGATGCGCTGGATGAAGCTATCGTGCGCCACATGCAGGCCGCGCACAACCTGCTCATCGGCACGCGCACGGCGGAGGACATCAAGATACGCATCGGCTCGGCGCATCCTCTGCCCACGGAGCTGCAGATGGACGTCCGCGGGCGCGACCGCGGAACCGGATTGCCGAAGACCGTTTCCGTGCGCTCCGAGGAGGTGCGCGAGGCGCTGCAGGACAAGCTGGACGTCATCGTGAGCGCGGTGAGGCAGACGCTGGATCATTGTCCGCCGGAACTGGCGAGCGATCTGTACGACCGCGGGATCACCGTGGCGGGCGGGGGCGCTCTGCTGCGGGGACTCAGTGAGTTGCTGCACGAGCAGACGGGGCTGCCGATTCAGATATCCGAGGATCCATTGAGCGCGGTGGCGGAGGGCACCGGCAAATGCCTGCAGGAAAGTGAAGCCCTTTTCGGACACAACGACTGAAGCCGGAGCGCCCGGATTCAGCAATGAGGAAAACCCGGCGCGGTTTGCCTGCCGGAACGGGCGGCTCGCAGGGGAGAAGCAAGGAGCGGCGGGATGTTCGGGGACGCCCGCCAAAGTTTAACCAAACATAACCTGACATTGTCTATTTTTCCAAAAATGATCAAAGTAATAAAACGGCTTCTGGGGCTCAGGCAGAGCACCCCCTTGGAAGGGACGACCATTGTGGTGAATTCGGAAAAACTCGAGAGGCGCGTGGCGCTGCTGGAGGATGGGGTTCTGGAGGAATACAGCATCGAGCGCGAAGGAGAAGACAACATTGTGGGCGGCATCTTCAAGGGGAAGGTGAAGAATATCGAACAGGGGCTGAAGGCCATGTTCGTGGATATCGGTCACGAAAAAAATGCGTTCCTGCATTTCTGGGATGCGCTGCCGCTGGCGCTGGACTCCTCCCTGGAAGAGATTCAGAAAGAGGGGCGCCCGCGCCGCAAGCCGAAAAAAATCACGAGCAAGGACATCCCGGACATCTATCCCATCGGTTCGGATATCATGGTGCAGGTGACCAAGGGACCGATCGGCACGAAAGGACCGCGGGTCACGACGAATATCTCCCTGGCGGGACGCTACATCGTGCTCATGCCTTTCACGGATCAGTTCGGCATCTCACGCAAGATTGACGACCCGAAAGAGCGGCTGCGGCTGCGACAGATCGTGCAGAAGCTCAATGTGCCGGACGGCATGGGCATCATCATGCGCACGGTGGCGCAGGGGCAGCGCTTCCGCCACTTCGTGCGGGATCTGGCGATGCTTCTGGAGCAATGGCGAGAAATGGAGCGGAAATTTGCCACGGAGAAGGATCCGCACTGCATCTACCGCGAACCGAACCTCATCGAACGCACGGCGCGTGATTTTCTCACGGATAGCGTGGACTGCATCCTGTGCGACAACCAGGAGACCACCGACTACATGCAGGAAATTGCCGGCAAGATTTCCCGCCGCGCCAAGCGCCACATTCAGTATCATCCCACGCGCCAGCCCATTTTTGAAGAATTGGGCATTGAGAAGCAAATCAACGAGGCCTTCCAACGGCAGGTGCTCCTGCCCTGCGGCGGCTACCTCGTCATCGACGAGACGGAGGCCCTCATCGCCATCGACATCAACACGGGCCGCAACAAGGGCAACAAAGATCTGGACAAGACCATCCTGGAGACCAACCTTGAATCCGCCCGCGAGATTGCACGCCAGCTGCGCCTGCGCAACATCGGGGGGCTGGTCGTGGTGGACTTCATCGACATGCGCCACCGCAAGGATCAGCAGGCGGTGTACAAAGCCATGAAAGAGGCGCTGAAACGGGATAAGGCGAAGACGCAGGTGATGCAGATCACTCCCATCGGGCTCATGGAGATGACGCGCCAGCGCATCAACGAATCTCTGCTGGACTATGTGAACGACTATTGCCCGTACTGCCACGGTCGCGGGCGCATCAAGAGCGTGATGACCATGAGCGTGGAGATTCAGCGCCAGTTGAAGGCAACGATCCTCAAGTACCGCGATACCGGAGTCGGGGACATGATTGTGGTGGTGAACAGCAGCGTGCTCTCACGCTTCAAGAATGAGGATGCGAACCTGCTCGTGGAGCTTGAGCGGCTCTGCGCCGGACGCCTGATCTTCCGCTCCGATCCCAGCATCCACCGCGAGTCCTTCGCGATTCTCGACGCCTCCAACAACAAGCCGCTCTACCAGAACCTCACGCAGACGTGAGAAAACGCACCGCCTCATGAAACCCGAAGCAAAGTCGGCAGCCGCCTCCCCCGTCAACTGGAATTCTCAGTTGGGGGCGATGCTTGCCGTGGCGGGCAGTGCGGTGGGATTCGGCAACTTTCTGCGTTTTCCCGGGTTGGCGGCGCAGTTTGGCGGCGGGGCGTTCATGATCGCGTATTTCTGCGCATTCATTTTTCTGGGTGTTCCCCTGTGCTGGGTGGAGTGGGCGATCGGTCGCCGCGGCGGCATCCTGGGAGGGCACAGCTGCGCCTCGGCATTCATGCTCATCAGCCATTCGACGGTGTGGAAGTATCTCGGCATTGCCGGGGTGCTTGCGCCTCTGGGCATCGGCATGTACTACATGTACCTGGAGGGCTGGACGCTCGGCTACTGCTACAACATGGCCACAGGAGCTCTGAACCTGCACGGCTCCGCAGCCTTTGCCGATTTTTTCAGGCGCTTCACCGGCAGCGCAGCCGACGGCGCGGCCTACAGCGACGGCAGCTCCCTGCCCATCTTCTTCTTCCTCGCGATCGCGGCGAACCTGATTGTGCTCTATCGCGGGGTGACGAAGGGCATCGAGTGGTTCTGCAAGCGCAGCATGCCGCTGTTGCTGCTCACGGCTCTCATCGTTCTGGCGCGCGTGCTTACGCTCGGCACGCCGAACCCGGAATTCCCGCATCGCAGTGTGGATCAGGGGCTGGGTTACATGTGGAACCCATCGAAGACCGTCATCATGGTGGAGGATAAGACGGTGGAGATGACGCCGGCGGATGCAACCCCGCAGGAAAGGGAGCAGTTGATGCAAAAAGTGGCGGAGGAAAACCCGGGCAGGGAAGTGCGCTGCGAGGAGATTTCCCTCATCAAGGGGCTGATGAATCCGGATCTCTGGATTGCCGCCGCCGGGCAGATTTTCTTTTCTCTCTCCATCGGCTTCGGCACCGTGCTCACCTACGCGAGCTACGTGGCGCGACGCAAGGATATCGCCCTCGTTTCTCTCACGGCGAACGCCGCCAATGAGGCGGTGGAGGTGGGCATTGCGGGCATGATGATTGTGCCGGCGGCGGTATCGCTTCTCGGTGTGGCCGCCGCTGCGGGGGCCAGCACCTTCGGGCTCGGTTTCACCGTGCTTCCGGAGGTGTTCATGGCGATGCCGGGAGGACAGTTTTTCGGCGCCCTTTTCTTTGCCCTGCTCTTCCTGGCAGCCGTCACGAGTTCCATCTCCATTCTCCAGCCCAGCATGGCGTTTCTGGAAGAGTTCTGGCACCTTCGCCGCAGCCAGAGCGTCGTGGTCGTGGGCATGCTGATTATCGTGGGGGCCTTCGCCGTGTCCTGGTACACGGGAGACGGCATGATCGCACTGAGTACGCTGGACTTCTGGATGGGCACCATGTGCCTCTACCTCATCTCTGCGCTCTATCTCACGCTCTTCCGCGGAGTGTGGGGCACGAGCAACGGGTTGCGGGAACTGTCCCGCGGCTCGCGCATCCCCCTGCCTCGCGGATTGGGGTTCGTGATCAACTGGATCACCCCCGCCATCCTGCTGACCATCTTCTGCTCCTGGCTGTACAACAGCATGTTTGTCACGACCAGCGAGCACATCCTCAACATCGCGCACGGTCGTCCCGGCGCTGTGCTTCCGCTGGCGTGGATGATCGCGATCTATGTTTTCATGGCATTCGTGGTGCACACCTCCCGAAAGTTCCACAAGCCTGCCAAAAAATAATTTTCCTCTGAATTATGACCACTTCGGGTATCGTCACCATGCTTCTTTCCATCGGTTTTGTGTGGGCTCTGCTCATTGTGTGCTTCATGCGCATGATGAGGAAGGAAACTCTGCCGCATCGCGGGGAGAAAGGCAGGGAGCGATCAAATTGACTCTTCTCAGAAGATTCCATGAAAAGGATATTCTCCGCGTTCCTGCTGCCGGGCATTGTCGCCGGAGTACTCTGCGCCGCGCAGACTGAGCCGCCCAGGCCGCGCGCTATCGTCATTTTCTTCGCGGATGATCTCGGCTACCACGACACTTCCGCTTACGGCTGCGACGCCGTCCCCTGCCCCAATCTCAATTCGCTCGCGTCGCAGGGGCTCGTCTTCACGGATGCCCACAGCAGCAGCAGCGTGTGCACCCCTTCCCGCTATTCTCTGCTCACCGGCACTTACGCCTGGCGGCGGCGGGGCATGGGGATTCTGCCCGGGGATGCCAAGCTCATCCTGCCGCTGAAAGGCGAACAGCTCACCCTGCCCGCCATGATGCAGCTCGCCGGCTACCGCACGGCCGCAATCGGCAAGTGGCACCTCGGCCTCGGGCGCGGCAAGGAGCCCACGGACTGGAACAAGGTCATCTCTCCATCCCCCCGCGAGGTCGGTTTCGATGAATCCTTCATCATGGCGGCTACGGGCGACCGCGTCCCCTGCGTTTTCATTCAGAATGGTCGCGTGGTGGGGCTGGATCCTGCCGACCCCATCCGCGTCAACTACGAGCCCGACTTCCGCTTCCCGGGCGAGGCGGATGCCGCTGACCTTACGGAGGAGCAGTTGAACGGCGTCCTCAAACCCTGGGGACGCAGCGCCGATAAGCAGCATGACAAGACCATCATCGACGGCATCTCCCGCATCGGCCACATGCAAGGCGGCAAGGCCGCCCTCTGGAAGGACCAGGACATAGCCGACCGCATCGACGACGCCGCGGTGCGTTTTATCAGGGAGAATGCCGGCAAGCCCATCTTCCTCTACTTCTGCACGAATGACATCCACGTGCCGCGCGATCCGAACCGACGCTGGCGTGGCGCCAGCCGCCTCGGCATCCGCGGGGACGTCACCGTGCAGATGGACGGCAGTCTCGGCGCGGTCCGGAAAGCCCTGGCGGACGCCGGCTACAAGCCGGAGGAGACCCTCCTGATTTTCACCAGCGACAACGGTCCGGTGATTGCGGACGGTTATCTGGACGGGGCGCCGGAGGATTGCGCCGGCCACAACCCTGCCGCCCCCTTTTCCGGCGGCAAATACACCCTGCGCGAGGGCGGCACTCGCATGCCCTTCATCGTCCACTGGCCGGGCGTCGTGCAGCCGGGACGATCGGCAGCCCTCATCAGCCAGGTGGATCTCGCCCGATCACTTGCCCGCCTCATCGGATTCGACAAGATACCGGAGGGGTCCATGGACGACAGCCAGGACATGCTCCCCGCCCTCTGCGGCCAGGACGCCAAGGGGCGCGACGAACTGCCTGAACATGCCAACTGGGGCAGCCTCATCGCCCTGCGCGTCGGCAATCTGAAGCTCACCCCCACACGACAGGGCTCCTGGCAGCTTTACGACCTTGAGACGGACCCCGGGGAGGAGAATGACATCGCCGGGCAGCGCCCGGAGGTCGTGAAGGACCTCAAAGAGCGGATCCGGCGCATCAAAGCCGCCAACGGGGGAATCAACCAGACCCTCTGGAGCGAGAAGTAGCGACGCTTACACCTCGAAGAGGTGCGTGACGGAATCGTCGTTGTGGATATTGGCGATTGCCTGCGCAAAAAGCGGGGCGATGCTGACGGTATCCACCCGTTCGCCATAGGCCATGGGCACGGAATCGGAAGTGAGCAGACGCTCGATGGGGCTTTCCAGCAGGCGCGCGCGTGCCGCGTCATTGAGCACCGCGTGGGAGACGCCGGCAAAGATGCGCGCTGCGCCGTGCTTCTTGAGAATCGCCGCCGCCGCGCAAAGCGTGCCGCCGGATTCCGTCATGTCGTCCACGAGCAGCACATCCTTGCCCTCCACATTACCGATGAGAGCGTGGGCATCCACCTCGGTGGCGGAGATACGCTGCTTGGCCACGATGGCCAGCTCAGTGCCGAGGATGTTGGCATAATTCTTTGCGGTCTTCACCCCGCCGATGTCGGGCGAAACCACGACGAGGTTGTTGATATCCTTCACGTAGTGCTCCTTGAGGTGCTTGATGAGCACGGGAAGGGAGTAAAGATGATCCACCGGGATTTCAAAGAAGCCCTGGATCTGGGCGGCGTGCAGGTCCATGGTGAGCACGCGGTTCACCCCGGCAGCCGTGAGAAGATTTGCCACCAGCTTGGAAGTGATAGGCACTCTGGGCTTGTCCTTGCGATCCTGCCGCGCGTAGCCGTAGAAGGGCATGACTGCGGTAATGCGGCTGGCGCTGGCGCGGCGCACGGCATCCACCATCACCAGAAGTTCCATCATGTTGTGGTTGGTGGGCGGACAGGTCGGCTGCACGATGAAGACATCCGCGCCGCGAATGCTCTCCTTGATCTGCACAAAGCTTTCTCCGTCCGGGAATGAGGTGACTTTCGTATCACAGAGGGGAAGCCCCATAACGTTGGCGATATCCTGAGCAAGGTTGGGATGAGCAGTTCCGCTGATAATTTTCATAGGGAAAGTGTGTACACCCCCATCCTAACATGCCGCCGAAAAATAACAAGTCCATTTACGGGACTTTCAGGAGAAATCAGGCGGCCGGAGGAGCGTCCGCGCCCGCCCGGAAAAATTCGGCGAAGAAGAGGAGATGCTGAAGAGCGGAGATGCGCCAGTAGTCCATGTTGTGGGTGCCGGGCTGGGAGATGTAGGTGTGCGGCACTTTCTTTTCCAGCAGGATACGGTGCAACTGCGCGTTGCCCTCATGGAAGAAGTCCTTTGTCCCGCAGTCAAAGATGCAGGCAATTTGCGGGGTGAACAATTCCGGGTGCTGAATGATATTGAACTCTTTCCTCGTTTCTGCGTGCTGCTCAAACGTTCCGAACAGCTTGTCCTTTCCCCAGCGATCCGGGAAGGGGAGGATGTCGATTGGCCCGCTCGTGGATCCGGCGGCGCCGAAGAGGTCCGGGTGCCTCCCCGCCAGACGGAACGAGCCGTAGCCGCCCATGCTCAGACCGGTGACAGCGCGACCCCGGCGGTCCTTCCGCGTCGGGTAATGCGAGTCAATGTACGCGATGAGCTCGTGAATCATGAAGCTCTCGCAGCGTTGACCCGGCACAACGGGGCTATCGACGTACCAGGTGTTCCCCACGCCGGGGCAGACGATGATGATGCCGAGACGCTGCGCGATTTGCGGGAGATCCGGGCGGATGTCGAGCCAGCAGTTTTCGTCCTGGTTGTAGCCATGCAGCATGTAGATGACCGGGAAGGATTTTTCTCCCTCCGACGTGGGGAGGATGATGACGGCGGGGACATCGTGCCCGAGGTTCCGGCTGGGAATCGAGTTGCGGACGACCTGCTGCGCGTGAGCAAGGGAGCAGATCAGGAAGAGGAAAAGAAAGCAGAGCTTTTTCATGGTTGCGTACCCTGGGGTTGGTTGAAAAGGAGATAAACTTCGTGCAGAAAGGCGTCGGCAAGGATGGCCTGCGCATCCGCTTCGCCAATGCCGCGGGAGCGCAGATAAAACAGTTGCTCCGGGTCGATGGGGGCACTGGCGGAACCGTGGGAGCAGCGCACGCGATCCGCCATGATCTCCAACTGCGGCAGCGAATGCACGGCGGCCTCTGCACTGAGCATGAGATTCAGGTTGGAGAGATAGGCATCGGACTCGTGAGCGCCGGGCTCTACGCGGATATTCCCGCCGAAGATGCAGGTGGCGGCATCGCGCAGCACGTTTTTGTAGAGAGCGCGGCTCCTGGCCCCGGCAGCGTGGTGCAGCTGGCGACAACGCTGGTCGAGCCACTGGCATCCCTCCGGTCGATTCGCGGAAAGCAGGAGCAATTCAGCCCCTGCCCCGCAGAGTTCGCCGGTGGTTTCCTCCCGTGCCCACGCGAGCCCGCTGCAGGTGGTGAGCTGCCGCGCGCGGGCGTTCTCCCGGCATTGAATGCGCGAGATGTTCATGGCGCGCGAGGCGTCATCCCCCGTCTCGCGCAGCTCGAGACGCAGCTCGGCATCCGGATGCACGGTGTAGGAGCGCAGGCAGACGAGCGCGCTGTCCGGGTCGTGCGTGTGCTCCTCCAGAATGTGCGCACGCGAGCCGGGCAACAACTCCACACAAAGCTGCGGGGCGTAGAAAGAACCCGCATGACAGCGGATGCGCAAGGGGGCTTCCGCCGTGCCCCATTCCCCCCTCGGCAGCACGATGTGCAACGCATCACCGCCCGACTGAAGAGCCCTCCGCAGGAAATAATCCGACCCGATGGAGGGGGGACACGCATCCGCGCCCTCCGGCAGGCTGCGACGCACACACTCCGCCGGCGCATCCGTCGTCAGCTCCCCCGTCCCGCGCCCGTTCATTCGCGCGGCAAGATCCGCCGCGAACTGCTGCGGCCGGCCATACCGCCAGTCTTCGTTCAGGCGGTTGGGGACCTCGGGGGGCGTGGCGTCATTGTTCATCATCCTACGGAATCCTCCATTTCCAGGTCGATGAGCCGCCGAAGCTCCACGGAGTACTCCATCGGGAACTCATTGACCAGATCGTTGATAAAGCCATTCACGGCGAGACTCATCGCCTGGGCTCGCGTGAGCCCGCGCTGCTGCATGTAAAAAAGCATCTCCTCATCCACCTGTGACACCGAAGCCTCATGCTGCACCCCGGAGCTGTCGCCATGCACACTGATGGCCGGGTAGGTATCCGTGCGGCTTTCGGCATGCAGCAGGAGGGCATCGCATTCCGTGCGGTTGCGGCAATTCGTGGCTCCTCGCTGCACCTGCACCTCCCCGCGGTAGCTGGCGCGTCCCCGACCGATGGAGATGGACTTGGCCACGATGTTGGACGTCGTTTCCGGGGCCGCGTGAATCATGCGCGCACCGGTATCCTGCAACTGCCCATCGCGCGCCAGAGAAATGCTCACCACTTCCCCGCGCGCGCGCCGGCCGCGCAGCACGACCGCCGGGTACTTCATCGTGAGTCCGGAACCGAGGTTGCAGTCGATCCACCTCACCTGCGCATCCTCCATGGCGATGCCGCGCTGGATGACGAGATTGTACACATTTGTCGCCCAGTTCTGCACGGTCACATACTGGATTCTTGCGCCTTTCAGGGCGACGAGCTCCACCACGCCGGAGTGCAGGGTGGCGGAGTCGTATTTGGGAGCGGTGCAGCCCTCCATGTACATGAGCTCCGCCCCCTCATCGGCGATGATGAGGGTGCGCTCAAATTGCCCGAGGCTCTCAGAATTGATGCGGAAATAGGCCTGCAGCGGCTGCGCCAGCTTCACGCCCTTCGGCACGTAGATGAACGATCCCCCGGAGAACGCCGCATGGTTGAGCGCGGAAAATTTGTTGTCGCCCACGGGGATCACCTTCCCGAACCACGGGCGAAAAATGGATTCGTAGCGCGTGAGGCCCTCGGTGGGATTCACAAAGATGACGCCCTTTTTGGAGAGCTCCTCGCGCATGTTGTTGTAGGCCGTTTCGGAGTCGTACTGGGCGTCAACCCCGGCCAGGAAAGCGCGCTCCTGCTCCGGCACGCCGAGACGCTCGAAGGTGCGCTTGATTTCGTCCGGCACCTCATCCCAGCTCTTTTTGGCGGGCGTTCCCTGAGCGAGATAGTAGCGAATCTGCTCAAAATCGACCCCGCCTATCTCCTCCGGCGCCCAGTGCAGCGGCATGGGCAGCTCCCTGAACTTTCGCAGGGCCTCCTTACGGAAATCCCTCAGCCAATCCGGCTCTCCCTTTGCATCGCAGATGTAGTCGATAGTCCTCTCACTCAGACCGTACCCGGCATCAAAGGCATGCTTCTCCGGAAAAGAAAATTCTCCCCGCGTATCCGGCGGCAGCGGATTCTGATCAACATCATGCGTCATCTTCTTTCAGGAAATCAAAACCATGCTGCTCAATGTAGTCCGCCATTTCCGGCCCCGCGGTGCGCACGATGCGTCCACGGTGGAAGATGTGCACCACATCCGGCGCAATGTAGTCCAGCAGCCGCTTGTAGTGCGTGATAACGAGGAAGCTGCGGAACGGCACACGCAGGGAATTCACTCCCTCCGATACAATGCGCAGGGCGTCCACGTCCAGCCCGCTGTCGGTCTCGTCCAAAATGGCGCAAGTGGGCTCCAGCATCAGCATCTGCAGAACGTCATTGCGCTTTTTCTCGCCGCCGGAAAAGCCTTCATTCACCGCCCGCGCCGTCATCTTCGGATCCATCCCCAGCCGCTGCATGGTGGCGCGCAGTCTCTTGTAAAAAGCCACGGCATCCGGCTCCTCGCCTTCCGGCATACGCGCTTTCAACGCCGCGCGAAGAAAATTGGCATTGCTCACCCCCGGCACCTCCACCGGGTACTGGAAGGCCAGAAAAAGACCGGCGCGACTGCGTTCATCCGGGCTCATATCCAGCAAGTTCTGCCCATCGAGCTGTGCACTGCCGCCGGTGACTTCGTAGTCCGGGTGACCGCAGAGCACTTTGGAAAGCGTGCTCTTGCCGGAGCCGTTCGGCCCCATGATGGCATGCACTTCTCCCTTCGGCACCTCGAGATCCACACCGCGCAAAATCACCGGGCCATCCTTTACACGCGCTTGCAGGTTCTTGATGATCAAACTCATTGCTTTTGTTTTACAATCACGGGATCTCCGCCCGCCCCTCGCCCCTCATCTTACCACCACTTACCCCGACGCGCAAGCAAAGAAAAATCCCGGCATGATAAACGGATCGGCGCGAGAAAGCTGTGAATTTGTGAATCGCGGGCCGCGGTCGACCAAAAAAATCTGTGGATGCACCGGGCCGTGTTTCCTGCTCAACAGATTCGCACTGTATTAATTCAGGACGTTGCACCGCACACGCTCCGGGTTTTTACATTCTCATGAACATGGTAGAATTTTCCTTGAGGGAGGCGGAGGATGCATGATAGAATGACGGGCACGCGGGAAATATGCCGGGGCATAGAAGACGAAATTGGCTCGTGATGATGATGTGTGTTCTGCTGGGAACGGTGGGACAGGCGGAGGCTGTGGGAAAATGGATGACGAGCACCTTTGACGGAGTGGACTATGTGCGCCTGACGGATGTGTGGCGTTTTTACGGTTTCAGTCGCAAGCAGGGAAAGCCGGGATACGTTTCTTTCGGCGCAGGAAATCGCGTGGTCTCTCTCAAGGAAAGAAAACAGGATTTCTACATGAACAACTACCGCTACATCCTCTCTTATCCTGTGCAGGAACGGGATGGGGAAATGTACATCTCGGCGACGGATATGAGCAAGCTGGTGGACCCGGTGCTGCGTCCGCGTCTGACGGGGCGCGGCAAGATCACCACGGTAGTGATTGATCCCGGGCACGGGGGGCATGATGCCGGGGCGGTGAGCGCCTACGCGCGGGAGAAGGATTGCAACCTGGCAGTGGGGCTCAAGCTGCGGGATAAGCTGCGGAAAGCAGGATTCAAGGTGGTGATGACGCGGGATCGCGATTTCTTCCTCACGCTCGGGGAGAGGGTGGCCATCGCCAACAGAACGCCGGATTCGCTCTTTGTGAGCATCCATCATAATTCGGGACGCGCCGGCGCCTCCGGGATCGAAACCTTCACCTTGGCGCCGCACGGCACGACTTCCCCCTTCGCCCGCACCCGACGCTCGGAGGATCTGGCGGGGAATAATCAGGACAGCGAAAACATCGCCCTGGCAACGGCGGTGCACGCTCACAGCATCCGCACGACATCGGCCATTGACCGCGGCATCCAGCGGGCGCGTTTTTCCGTGCTCTGCACGATCCGGCGACCGGCTATTTTGTTTGAAGGGGGATTCGTGACGAATCCTCAGGAGGGGAGCAAGGTGTCTTCCTCTTCCTACCAGGACACCCTCGCACAGTGCATCTGCGATGGAATCGTGCGCTACATCCGCAACACCAGGACAGGATCTGCCGGGCATCCACGAACAGGCGGAGGCAGCACACGCACCATGTACAGCAGTTCCGGCAACGCCAGAAGCAACGGAGTGAGTGCGGCAGGGGGAAGCCAAAGTTCTATTCGCTAGGGTTACCTTTCCACACCGGGCAACATGAGAGCAGAAATGACGAAAAGATTCATGGGTTTCACAGCGACCGTGGCTCTCTGCACTGCGGCGGCGGCCTCTGAACCGGGAGAGACGCCCCCCGCCCAACGGGACACCCCCTGGGAAGCTGCGGCGCAGATGGGGCAGATCCCCTATCAATCGGTGGAGGAATTGCGCAGTTTCTACAAGCTGAATACCGGCGCAAAAACCCACCGGCAGGGGGCTCTCGCCATTTCCAACGCCGATGTGAAACTCGAATTCGGACCGACTTCCAACGATCTGACCATAAGTGGTGTACGAATCAGTCCGCTACGTCCCCTCGTTCGCGATGAACGGGGTCTCCTCCTGGTATCCCGCGACGACTGGGTGTACTGGATCGACCCGATTATGCGGCCGACGTATCTGGCGGGACGGGAGGAGGTGCAGACGGTCATTATTGACGCCGGACATGGCGGCCACGACAAAGGGGTGCAGACAGAGGGAGGGAGTGAAGCCGGAATCGTTCTGCAGGTGGCGGAAGAATTGCAGAAACAACTGACAGAAAATGGACTGCGGGCAATGCTCACCCGGACGGGAGACTATTTCCTCTCCGACCAGCAGCGGGTGGATGCAGCCAATGTGTACCCGAACGCGATTTTCCTCAGTCTGCACGTGAATTCCGCTTCTGCAGAGAAAAGAGGGCCGGAGGTGTACATCCGCTCCCCCCTGCCTCTGCCGGAGGAAAAAACGCCCGCCTCAGCCGCCAATGCTCCCCGCAGTGCGGCATTGGCGTACGCTGCCCAGTGTGCGCTGAGCTCTGCGGCAGGTGTTGCGGGCAACGGATGCGGACACACGCATTTCAGTTTGCTCAGCTCGCTGAACATGCCGGCGGTGTGGGTGGAACTCGGATACGCCACGAATCCGCAGGATGCCGCCCTGCTGGCCTCGGCGGCGTACCGCGAGAAATTGGCCGAGGCTCTCGCCCGGGCTGTCAGCGCCTTCGCACACTACGCCTCTCCCCAGGCCCGGCTGGAGGTCACAGACCCGCCGCCGCCCATCGCAAAACCCACGAAGAAATCTTCCGCCCCACCCCCGCCGCCTCGCCGCCCCAGAAAAAACTAGCCGTGCGACGCCTGTGCGCATCCCCGCCACCGACAGGGCGGGAAAAGACCCGAAAAGGGAGAAAGTTGCTTGCACGTGCTTCTTCCCTCCCCCCCTGTTCAGGGATCGAGTAGGGGGCTTTCGCCCCCTCTCACACCACCGTACGTGCCTTTTATGGCATACGGCGGTTTCCTAACCTTTG
>CANRKR010000046.1 GCA_947631275.1 uncultured Akkermansia sp. | reverse complement strand
GCACGAAGCCGTGCCGCGAGCCGTTACCCGCCGCTACAGCCTCATGATACGTAAGATTATCTCTTTTCGAAAGAGATATTCAACTTAAAAAATTAAAAATATTGGCAATGAGAGTTTTATAAACAAAAAGATTTAAAAAATCAGTTGAGAGTCAATGGAATATCCTCTTTAATAAAAGTACGGAACTCGGCATAAGTTAACAAGTCATGACAGTTTGTGCTGTACATCTCTTTCGAAAAGAGAAGCACACTGAAACGAACAGGGGTTGCAAAATGCGGCGTACGAAGTGGCAGAGCCGCAGATAGGGCTTTGCTTTTCCGAAAAGCTTTCTCTCTCGCTCGTCCGTCGGTCGCCATTCCCCTCGCGCGGGGCTGAATGCATCGTACGTTGCACAACTCGCAGTCGGCTCTGTTTTTGTCCTTGCCTCTAACGCTTCGGCGTGGTACCATGCGGGGGCTGCGTTTGCGCCGGATGGCGCGGCGACAAGAACAACAATCCATTCATGCTATGAAATACAGATGCAAAGTTTGCGGAGCAATCATTGAAAGCGACGGCATCCCGGAATCCTGCCCTGTTTGCAAGGTGAAGGGAGCTGACAAGTTCGAGCTCATCGAGGAGAACGCCGAGAAAGTTTATGCTGACGAGCACCGCGTGGGCGTGGCTCAGGGGCTGGACGCCGAGGTCGTGCAGGGGCTGCGCGACCACTTCAACGGCGAATGCTGCGAAGTCGGCATGTATCTTGCCATGAGCCGCCAGGCTGAGCGCGAGGGATACCCGGAAATTGCGGATGCCTACAAGCGCTATGCCTTTGAGGAAGCGGAACACGCGGCGAAGTTTGCCGAGCTGCTCGGCGAGGTGCTGACGCCGGACACCAGGAAGAACCTTGAAATGCGGGCGGAAGCTGAGTTCGGCGCCTGCGCCGGCAAGCTCGCCATCGCCAAGCGTGCCAAGGAGCTCGGGTACGACGCCATCCACGACACCGTGCACGAGATGTGCAAGGACGAGGCGCGCCACGGCAAGGGCTTTGACGGTCTGCTCAAGCGCTACTTCGGCAAGTGAGGCTCTCAGCCCTGATTTAAAATCTCGACGAAAACAGGCGGGGAAGCGGCAAGAAAGCCCCTCCCCGCTTTTTTTCGTGACATACAGGAGGCTGATGTCTCGGTTCCTTCTTTGCAGGGGCGACAAATTGTGGTAGAGTGGCACGCAGTTATGGAATCTGCAAAAAACTACTACTACATCCCCACGGTGATAGAAAAGACAAACCAGGGGGAGAGGGCGTACGACATATACTCGCGATTGCTGCTGGATCGCGTGATTTTTATAGGGACGGAGATCGACGATGCGGTGGCGAATTCGGTCATCGCGCAGTTGCTCTTCCTGCAAATGACGGAGCCGAAGAAGGACATCCATCTCTACATCAACTCGCCGGGCGGGTCGGTGACGGCCGGGCTGGCGATCTACGACACGATGCAGTTCGTGTCGTGCGACATCAACACGTACTGCATCGGCATTGCGGCGTCGATGGCCTCCGTGCTGCTGGCAGCCGGAACGAAGGGGAAGCGCTTCTGCCTGCCGAATTCGCACGTGATGATTCACCAGGTGCGCGGCGGAGCGCAGGGCACGGCGGCGGATGTGGAGAGAACCATCAACTTTATGTTCAGCCTGGACAAGCGGCTCACTTCCATCCTCGCGCAGCACACGGGGAAAGAGCCAAAGCAGGTGAAACGCGACCAGGACCGCGACAACTACATGACCGCTGAGGAATCGCTGGCATACGGCATTGTGGACCGCATCCTCGTGCACAAACCGGACGCCAAATAAGAAAGGATATGGCGAAGAGAGACGTGAAACGCTGCGCGTTCTGCCGCGGAGAGGAGGGGGAGGGGCGACCGATGCTCTCACTGAGCGCGGAGCTGAACATCTGCTTCCCCTGCATCGAGCGGCTGAATGACCTCATGTTTCGCAGCGAACCGAAAGGGGATCTCGCCGCAGAGCATGTTCTGCAACTCATCAGCGAGACGCACCCGGAGCTCGTGGCGCAAACGGGGAAGGATATTGATTCAACTCTCCCCGTGCAGGAATGCGCACAGGACGAGCTGCCCACCCCGGAAGAGCTGCACAAAAAGCTGAATGCCTACGTCATCGGCCAGGAACACGCCAAGCGCACCCTCTGCGTGGCGGTGTACAACCACTACCTGCGGCTGCGGCAGAAGCAGGATGACGATGGCACCGAAATTGAGAAGAGCAACATCCTGTTGGCGGGGTCCACGGGCTCCGGCAAGACGCTGCTGGCCAAAACGCTTGCGAAGATCCTGGATGTGCCTTTCTGCATCGTGGATGCGACGACATTGACCGAAGCGGGGTACGTGGGCGAAGATGTTGAAAATATCGTGCTGCGCCTGCTGCAAGCGGCGGATATGAACGTGGGCAAGGCCGAGAGGGGCATTATCTACGTGGACGAGATCGACAAAATCGGGCGCAAAACGCAAAATGTGAGCATTACCCGCGACGTGAGCGGCGAGGGCGTGCAGCAGGCCCTGCTGAAAATTGTGGAGGGCACGGAATGCAACATCCCCCCGAAGGGCGGCAGAAAGCACCCGAATGAACACTACATCCGCGTGAATACGGAAAACATCCTCTTCATTTGCGGCGGCGCCTTCGTGGGGTTGGAAGACATCGTCCGCAAACGCCTGGGAGCTTCCACGCTGGGCTTCGCCAGCATCGAAGAAGGTCGCGACGCCAAGGAATACACCGAGGCGGAAGCGCTCTCCAAAACCCAGCCGGAGGATCTTTTCCTTTTCGGAATGATACCGGAGCTGGTGGGGCGCCTGCCGATCTTTGCCCCCCTCACCACGCTGTCGGAAGACGAGCTGGTGGAATTGCTCACCAAACCGAAGAATGCGCTGGTGAAGCAGTACACAAAGCTGCTGGCCATGAGCGGGGTGAAACTCATCGTGGAGCCCAAAGCCCTGCGCGCCATGGCGAAGCAGGCCATTGAGCGCGGCACCGGTGCGCGCGCTTTGCGCAGCATCTTTGAAAATCTCATGCTGGATATCATGTATATCGCCCCGAGCGACAAGAGCATCGAATCCGTCACCCTCACCGAAGCCACGGTCCTCGGCAAAGGCAAGCCGAAAATCACCCACAGGAAATAAACGCTCCCCTATGCGCATACTGGGAATTGAGTCGAGTTGCGATGAAACCGCTGTCGCGGCGCTGGAGGACGCCCCCGATGGCGTCGGCGCTCGTGTGCTCTGCTCGCTCGTTTCCACGCAAATTCCCATGCATCGTCTCTACGGCGGCGTCATCCCGGAACTCGCCTCGCGCAACCACTCCGGGCGCCTGCCCTCCCTGCTGCAGGAAGCCCTGGAGCAGAGTGACTGCACGCCGGGGGACATCGACGCTTTCGCTGCCACGGGGGGGCCGGGGCTGGTGGCGGCGCTGCTGGTGGGGCATACGGCGGCCAAAGCCATCGCCCTTGCTGCGGGGAAGCCCTTTGTTTCCGTGAACCATCTGGAGGGGCACCTGCTCTCCCCCTTCCTGCATCGGAAAAATTCTGCGGCATCTCCGTTGCCTCCCCCGCACGTGGGGTTGGTGGTTTCCGGCGGGCACAGCCTGCTGCTGCATGTGAAGGGGCTCGGCGACTATGACCTGATGGGCAGATCGCGCGATGATGCAGCGGGCGAGGCCTTCGACAAGGTGGCGCGCATGCTGGATCTGCCCTACCCCGGCGGACCGGAAATCGACAAACGAGCCGAACGCGGGGATGCCCGGCGCTTTGAGCTGCCACGCCCGATGCTGCACGAGGCGGGTTTTGACTTCTCCTTCTCGGGACTCAAGACCAGCGTGCTGCATACTCTGGCAAAACTCACGCCCGGCGGCGACCCGCACGGGCTGGATGAGCAGAGCCTCTGCGACCTCTGCGCCGGCGTGCGCGCCGCCATCGTGGATGTCCTCGTGCACAAGGCGCGTCTCGCTCTGCGACAAACGGGGCTGCATCTGCTGGCCGTTTCCGGCGGAGTCTCGTGCAACAGCTCCCTGCGCAAACGCCTCGGGGAAATGTGCGCGAAAGAAGGCGCCGAGTTGTTGCTGCCTCCCCCTGAACTCACCACCGACAACGCAGCCATGATTGCCTTTGCCGGGCTCCTGCATGCCCGCGCCGGGGAATTCAGTTCCCTTGAGACCCCGGTGGATCCGAATCCTCAGCTTGCCGGTTTTGCCACGCGTTCCTGACTTCACGCTTCCGCCGTTCCCATGAACCTGCACGATATCCTCCTCAAGCTCCTGCCCGAACTTCTGCCGCGCCGCGCGCAGGACGCCATCAAGGGCAAGGAGCTCATCCGACTCGTCCGCGAGAGGCTCGGGGACACCTATTCCGACGGCACGCTGCGCACCCATTTCTCTCTCATCGCGCTGGAGGAGGAAAGCTGCCTCGCGCGCATCCCCGGAGGCCAGGGCTACTACCTGCGACCGGAGGCGGGCGCTCCCCAACCCACGCTGCAAGAGCTGCTCACCGAACCGAACACCCGCGATGACACCTCTCAGCACCGCGCCCTCGCTCTCGCTATCCGCCTTTACGAAATCGCCGGTCTGGGCGTCTTCGCCTTCCCGGTGGGAGAGGAAAGCTGGCTGCACCCGGATCTCGTGACGGTGCATTGGCCTGCCGGAGAATGGGGAAGAGACGGCGCCTACACGATGCTGCCGGACGACCGACGCGTCCCCGTGTACCGCGCCATCTGCATTTCTTCCTCGCAAGATGATGAAGAAGGCTGCCGCCGGGCTTTTTTCCGCGCGCTCTCCTGCGGCGTCTGGGCGCAGGAAGCCGAGCTGCTCATCCTGGGGCGAGAAGCGGAGCAGACAGCCGCCACCCTGCTGCACCAGGCGGAACGATTCGGGGTGGGGCTGCGCTGCCTGAGCGCCGAGGGCATTCCGGATGCCCTGCCGCGGGCGGAGGAACTCCTGCGCATGCCGCGTCCGGACATTGAGAAGCTTCTCCTCTCCCTCCCCTCAATTTGCCTTGCCGAACCGCGCCGCAGCCCCGCCATCCCGGCAGCCGACCACGCACGCCCCCAGCTGCAGGCTGTGCTGCGCTGGGCTGAGCAGTGCGTCGCGCGCGGGCGCGTCGAGCCGTATGAACGCTGCATCGCCGCCGTATAAATCCGTTATGCCGAACCATCCTATGAACCGTCGCCGTCTGCTGCTTGTCATCGTCCTGCTCGGGGGAATCCTCCTCGCGGGGGATGCTCTGCTGGATCTGGGACGCACGGCGTACTTCGTCCATGAATCAGAGCTTGTACCCGGGGTGGTAACGGATGAGCGGGAGCGGCCATTTGAAGGATGGGGCGAGATGATCGCTCACGGCAATTTCCCATGGGAAAACAACACGGCGCACTGCCCCATCGTGCGTTTCTCCATCGACGGCCACGTCGCCACGGCCGACCGTCTGCCGGACCTCGACGCGCACGCCTACCCGAACGGCGAACAGGTGGAGCTTTTCTATCATCGCCCCACCGGCGCAGCCCGAATCAATCGCTTTCACCTGCTCTGGGGCGGAGACTTGACTCGATTCGCCGGGGGGTGTATTCTGGTTCTGCTGGCGCGGAATCTGCTGCGGCGCAGAAAACGCCGATGCAACAACCCGGCAGCTGCCCCGACGGCGGCGCGGCGGGCGGTTGAACCTGCCCCACCGGCTCCCCCGAAACGCCGCCGGAACTCTCCCGGCAAGAAGACCGCCAGGGCCGCTTCCGGAAGCAAACGCAGAGGACGCCCCAAAAAATCTTCCCAATAGCCATCATTCCAAATCCAACCTGCACGATACGATGAAACCAACGATACTCGCCATTGCGGCTCTTGCCGCCCTCTCTCTCACCCCGGCCTATGCCGGATTGGGAGATCTCACCAAAGCCGCTGTGAAGGCCGATATAAAGCAAGCAGCTGAAGCGAAAAAGGCCGAAGCGTCTGCCAGAAAAGCGGAGGCTGCCGCCAAAGCGGAGGAGAAAAAAGCTGAACTGGAGGCTGAGAAAGACGCGCTGAAAGGCAAGGCCGATGAAGCCAGACAGAAAGCAGAGGAAACCGCCGCCGAGAAAAAAGACGCTCTGAAGGCAAAAGCCGACGCCGTCAAGTCCGCCGCAGACGCCCTCAAGAGCAAGTAAAAGCCGCTCGCCGCACCAAATAATTCAGGAAAGTCGCAAATTCGGCTTGCGTTTTCGCGTCGGCAGGTGTATAAGGCTCCCACGCCTCATCGTTCCCCGGCTCGGGGAGAGGTCAGTCTCAACACCAACCTTTCACGCAGTTATGTCCAAACACTCCTCCCTGAAAGCTTCGAGCTCCGTCGGCGGCAAGCGTTCTGTGCTCAAGCGTTTTGAGCGCGTCAAGCTCCTCAGAGAGCGCGGTCAGTGGAAACAGGGTCAGAGCCCTGTTGGCCTGCCCAAGACCAAGTTTGAGGCGTAAGGAGCGGCATCCTCGCGGGTCCGCGCGCTGCCGGAGTTCCGCCGGCGCTTGTCCTGCAAGCCGACGACTTTTTCTTTCTCCCCGCACCGGTTTCCGTTTGCGGGGATTTTTCTTTTTCCCCTTTCTTTTCCATCCATGAGCGAAGAATCAACCTCTCCTGAGCAATCCGGAATCCGCATCAATAAATACCTGGCGCTCTGCGGGTATGAATCGCGCCGACACGCCGATCAACTCGTGGCGGAGGGGGCGGTCGAAATCAACGGCAAACGGGTGGAAGCTCCCGGTGTGCGCGTGATGCCCGGGGACTATGTGAAAGTGCGCGGCAAGCGCGCCGTACCGAAGGAGGGCATCACCCTGTTGCTGAACAAAACGAGAGGGGTTGTCTGCAGCCGCCTTCGGCAGGGCAAAGAAAACACGGTCTATGATCTGCTGCCGCCGCAGTACCGCCATGTGAACTACGTGGGAAGATTGGACACGGACAGCGAGGGGCTTCTGCTGCTCACCAACAAAGGGAATCTGGGGCAGCAGGTGGCGCACCCCTCCAATGGGGTGGAGAAGGAGTACTGGGTGACGCTGGATCAGCCGTACGAGGATAAAAATCTGCTGCAGATGCTGCGCGGTCTCCGCCTGCCGGATGGGCAGCAGGCAAAGGCAAAGCAAGTGGCGCGTCTTTCGCCGCGGCGCGCCGTCGTGGTGCTCGACCAGGGTCTCAGGCGACAGGTGCGGCAGATGTTCGCCTGCATGGGATTCCACGTCCAGAAGTTGGTGCGGGTGCGTATCGGCTCACTCTGGGGCGGAGATCTGCTGCCGGGGCGCTGCGTGGAGCTCACCGCGGAACAAGAAAAACTTGCTTTCACCAATCCCCGGCGCCGCAAGGGGCTTCTCGATGCTAAACTCGCCTTCCCCGCTGACAAGGCGATCTCTCCGGAACAACTCTCCGGCAAGCTGGATTCGAAAGCGACTCGCAACGCCATCGAGGAGACCGGTCACTATCATTTTGATCCCGCCGATTTTGAGAGCGAAGAAGAGGAACTCCGCTACAGTCACAAATCTTCCGGAAGAGGGAGGGAGGACTTCCGCCGCCGAAGCGAACGCCCGGAAGGAGCCGGAAAACGTCCCTTCCGCGGGCAGGCCGGGCATTCCTTCGGCAAGTATAAGTCCCGCCCCTTCCGAAAAAGAGAAGAAGAGGGACGGCGACCCTTCCGAAAACATGACGGCGAGAAAGGGTCGCGCTCCTTTCACGCAAAAAGAGGTGAGGAAACGCCCCGCGGCGGCAAGTCGCGGCGTTCCTTCTCCGGGACCCCGAGCCACCGCGCCCCGCACCCCGGCAGGGGAGGCGCGCCCCGCCGCAGCAACGCCCACGGAGCCGCGCCGCGCAGGAGATACGGCGCACGCTGAACGAAACCCCTTTCTTTCCCCATGATGAAGCGTCTGATGATCCTCACAGCCCTGATGACGGGAGCCTGTTCTGCGGCGCTCGGACAATCTGCCCCGCCGCCTGCCGCGACGCGCGTGGTGGAGGAAGCGGACGCCTCCCTCGAAGAGCGGCTGCACGCACTCAAGGAACAGGCGGAGAAAGGAGACCTGCACGCCGCGCAGCAGGTTTATCTGCGCTACGCCCTGGCTCACAAGCCGGACGAAGCTCGAGTCTGGGCGGCACGCTACACAGAGCTGCTCACCAAAAAAGCGGAAGGCGGCGATTCGGCTGCCATGCTGCAGCTGGGCGCGCGCTACGTGGGCGGGGCGGACTACACGCCGCAGGATATTCAGCAGGCGACAACGTGGTTTTCCCGCGCGGCGGAAGCCGGTGAACCGGCCGGTGCCTACATGCTCGGCGAAATCTACTCCCGGGCAGGGAATGTGCCCATGGCGCGGCAAGCCTACACCAAAGCCTTTGAACTCTACACGGCCCGACTGGAAAAGGATGCGGGAAATCTCGAGGCTCTCTACTGGCTCGGTTTCATGCAGCAGAACGGGCAAGGCACGAAACAGGATGCCTCCGCCGGACTCGCTAAATTGGAACAGGCCTGTGAAGCCGGTTCCGCCTGGGCCGCCGCACAACTTTTCAAAACGTACTACAACGGGATCGGCGTTCCCCCGGACAAGCCACGCGCCATCTCCTACGCCCGCAAGATGGCGGATGATCACCACGATGGCACCATGGCCTACATCGTGGCCCGGGCATACCTGCAGGGCGAGGATGCGCAGCAGGACATTGAGCTGGGCGAACGCTACCTCGACCAGGCCGCGCGCGCCAACGAACCGGATGCCATCTACGCGAAGGCGCGGCGATTGGAAGCCGCCGGAAAAGCGGAAGAGGCTCTCCCCTACTACCGCCGCGCTGCCGGCATGCAGCAGTGCGATGCCCTCGTGCGTCTCGGCTCCATGATGCTCCACGGATCCCCCGTGCTGGAGCAGGACGCCGAGCGCGGGCTCGCCTTGCTGGAGCGCGCCGGCAACCGCTTCGAATCTCCCGCTGCTGCTCTGGAGCTTGCTCGCTACTACGAGACGCTCGATGAGCAAGCTACGGCGGATTCCTGGTACATTGCCGCCAGCAACCGCGGTGTCCCGGAGGCTATGGCGCGACGCGGGCTGCTACACCTCATCCCGGGCAGCGCCGCCACCTGGGATCCTACCCGCGCCTGGCAATGGTGGCGCACCGGCGAACGCGCCGGCGATAAAACGTGCGCGCTCTACACCACCCTTTTCCTGTACGTTTTCACTCCGCTGCTGCTCATCATTGCGTTTGGTCTTCCTGTTTTCATCGGACGACGCTACGGAAGGACGAAGTAGAAACTCGTTGCTTCTGCATCCTTCTCACCAGCCGAGCTTGGCGCGCAAGCGAGCTGCATAATCACTGCCGGGCAGAGAAAGAAGACGCAGGGAGACGGGAGCCTTCCGGATGATGAGCGCGGCATTCAACGGGATGCTGCGTGTGGTCTGCCCATCCGTGGAAAAAATGAGAGATTCGCCGGCGCGCCCCCTGCGCTCGCGAGGACGCAGGGTGATCTCCACAGTATCCGGCAGCACCACCGAGCGATTCGTGAGGCTGTGCGGGCACACAGGCGTGAGACACATCAGCTCGGCCGAAGGCCAGAGCAGCGGTCCGCCCGCAGAAAGGGAATAGGCAGTGGACCCCGTCGGAGTGGCCACCAGAACGCCGTCGGCGTGATAACGATTGAGCAGGGAGCCATCCAGCTCCACGTCCACATCAATCATCTTCCCCGTTTGGGCGCGCATAAGCGCCACCTCGTTGAGAGCGAGGTAAGAATCCTCTTGCCCGGTCCCCATGCCGCTCCGGGTGACTTGCAACATCCTGCGCTCATCAACGCCGTAGTCCCCGGATGTGATAGCATCCAGCAGAAGATCCACCTCATCGCGACCGCAGGCGCTCAGAAACCCCAGATGCCCCATATTCACTCCGGCAATAATGCAGCCCTTGCGCGCAGCCTGCTCGGCCGCCGAAAGAATCGTTCCATCCCCGCCCAGACAGATCATGATCTGCGGGCTGGCGGATTCCGCCGTCCATTTGCCTACCTCATACGCCCGGATGGAGCGTTCCTCACAGCCCTCCAATAAATCCTGCAGCGTCTGCAAGCATTCATTGCTCCGGTGCGGAGCCAAGATTCCTATGCTGGGGGGCAACTCGGCCATGGGAAGCGGATAAGTCTTATTCCGGGAAAAATCAACGCTGCTCACGCACAATCTCCGTCCCGATTCCCTCGGGCGTGAAAATCTCCAGGAGCAGGGTGTGCGGCAGACGCCCGTCAATGAAATGAACCTTGCGCACACCTGCATTGAGCGCATCCAGCGCGCTCTTGACCTTCGGAATCATGCCGCCGGAGATGACGCCCTCCTCGATGAGCTGCAGAGCCTCCTTGCGGTCGATACTCTTGATGATGACGCTGCGGTCCTCCGGATCAGGCAGAATGCCCGGCACATCCGAAATGTAGATGAGCTTCACCGGCTTGAGCTCCCGGGCGAGCGCCGCGGCAGCGAGGTCGGCGTTCACATTCAGAGCGTGCTGCGTACCCAGCTCGCGCGCCAACGGAGAAATCACCGGAATGAGTTGCAGAGACAATGCCTCCTCCACCCGCGAAAGACGGCAGCCAATCACCTGCCCCACCATCCCAAGATCCAGCAAAGTCCCCCGATCATCCCGCTCCACAAGCTTCTCCCCCACAAAGACCGTCGTGCCGGGTATCCCGACGGCTGATCCCCCCGTCCTGCGGATCATCTCCACGAGGGAGGGATTGATTTGCCCGGAGAGGGTATTCTCTACGATATCGATCGCCGCGGGAGTCGTGACGCGCAAACCGTTGACGAATTCAGGCTCCAACCCGGCTTTCTCCATGGCGGCTGAAATCGCTTTGCCGCCGCCGTGCACCACGACGGGGTTGATGCCCATGCTCTCCAGCACCACGATATCACGCATGAGGGAACGCACGAGTTCGGGGTCATCCATCGCGGAGCCGCCGAACTTGATGAGGACGGTTTTATCGCGGTAGGCCTGCATGTACGGCAAGGCCTCAATGAGAATATTGGCTTTGAGAATTTCCTGTTCGGGCTGAGCCACTTTACGCGTTGCGATCATAGTTGTGATGGGTCAGATGTAGCGTTTGATGCGGAAGATCACCAGCGGCAGCACCGCAGAGCTCACCATGAGCGCCAGCGAGAGCCAGAAGCCCCACACTGTGTCCAGGAAGGGCATATATTTGTAGTTCATACCGAAGATGCTCGCCACAAGCGTGGGCGGCAGGAAAACGATGGAAGTGATTGTGAACACCTTCACAATGTCGTTCTGCTCGATGTTGATGAGCCCGAGCACCGCATCAAGCATGAAGTTGATCTTGTTGGAGAGGAAAGAGGCGTATTCCGCAAGAGAATTCACATCTCGCGACACCGGACGCAGCGGCACGTACAGACTCTCGTGCGCGCCTATGCAGCTCTCCTCGTTCCCGGCAAAGGTGATCATGCGCAGCAGGTTCACAAGAGCATCCCGCTGACGGGTGATGAGGTCGCCCACTCGACCCAGCTCCTCCAGCACATCACGCAAATCATCAGTATCCGGGTCATCTCTTTTTTCACCGCGCCGCGTGGCGTGGCGCTTGCCAAAAACCTTCTTCGAGAGCGCATCCAGCACGGTGCCGAAACGCTCCAGCACATCGGCCTGGCGATCCACCAGAGTTTCCAGCAGACCGATAAAAACGAGGTCGCGGTTGGTCTCCTGCATGCGCAGCAGGGCGTGCGAAAAAACGCGAAAGGAGTACGAATCCGTGTGTCGAATGGTGACGAGCACACTTCCCTTGAGGATAAATGTAATTTCCGCGATCGTCGGCTCATCCGTCTCCACACGGGAAAGAAGTGTCGTCGTCATAAAACGCGCGCCGTCCTCGCAGTACAGTCGGCTCGTCGCCTCAATCTCGCGCATCTCGTCCTTCGTCGGCATTTCCACCCCGCATAACTTCTCGGCGAAGTCCAGCTCTTGCGCATCCGGCGTAAGCAGGTCAATCCAGAAAATAGCCGCCTCGCGGTTCACAGGCTCATCCAGCCCCACCGTGCGCGTAATCCCTTGCTCGGACTGTGTGTAGATGCGTATCATGGGATCCAGGAAGCTCAGGGGTTAGCATTACTGACCCATTGCGCCACAGCGCGGACGCAGTTTAACGCATTCCCCGGCTAAAAGCAAGCCTCATTCACGCGCTGACGCGAGAAAAGCGCAAAACACATGGAACACAAAAACATCAGCGCGCATAGGTTCGGCAACGGTTCAACCAGCCGGGCAGCCAGCGACGCTCCCCCCGCGCCGCCGGCGAGTTCGCCACACGCCTGGTGAGCACAGCCCCGGCGGCACGACTGAATTCTGCTGCGGCGGCGGATCCGCTCGGTGTGCCGCGCATCTCCTCCAGCGCCTGCAGCAGCCCCCAGCCATAGCCGTTATAACGCTCTTCCGCTTTTGTGCCCTCGCCTTTGAAGTTCACGTAGTCCACGAGACAGTACAGACCCTGCGCGGTGGCGGCAAGCGCATTGTAGCGAGCCTGCACGAGCTGCGGATTGCGCGAAGCGCGGAGTATCCCCGGCAGAGCGGCGCGGGAACGAGCCGCGAGAAACCGCACCTGCAGATCGATATGCGAAGCAAGCCACTTGCGCATGTGCTGCGCCAGGCCGGACTGATCCGCTACAAAGGCGGCACGGGTGGGCCATGGAGCAGGGCCACAGAAAAATGCCGGCACCTCCACGCCCTGCGATGCGGCAAAAGCCATAAGCTTCGGGAAACTCTCATCAAACGCCTCGCGTCGCCCGGCAGGATACCAGATGAAATGCCCGATACCCAGCGAGGGAAACCCTTCCCCGGCATTCCAGCTCACGAGACCCTGCACACTGCCCGCGCATTCATTTTGCCACACGCGCTGCCCGATGCTGCCATACACCCCCTGCCCCAACGCACCCGGGACAAGGATAAGCAACCAGAACACAAGAATCGGCAATAGATGAAAACACCTCATGCCCCCTATTCTACTGCCTCGCCCACGGCATAGCAACCCCATTCGGCGGACTGCTGTGGCTGGCAAACGCCGGTACGGCGTCTGGGGCTTGTCACGCTTGCAACCTGTCATTTTTCGTCTCTTTTTTCTCTTCTTACCGGAAGGTGTTCTCCTGCTGCTCGATAGTCGAATGACGTTCTTTCGTCTCTTGTAGCCAACAGATTGCATGATGGAAGCGATCATCCTTGCTTTTTTGCATCGAGATGCCAGCGAGGCGTATTCCCCTCTCCACGCAGAAAGTAACTCTATTCTTGCCTGTTTATTCATTTTTAGTGACATGAGGTTGATATGAACCCTTTATTTCTGAGGCATCGCGCTGTCTGCACTAAATGCAGAAAATAAATGCTTTTTCTTGCATCTCTCGTCAAATATGATAGGATGACTTCGCCGTCACGTCGTGCAACTTACTAATATGAAGACCGGTATTACCCCCCCCCCGAATTTGTTATTAGCTTATTTTAAGCGTTTTATATTTTCTTTTCTGGTGAGCGTTCTCGTGCTCGCCCGAGCGGCAGGAGCGAAAGAGGATGCGTCAGGGAGTATACCGCAGCAGAAGGAGGAGCAGCTCCTCCCGGCAGGCACGGGGAAGCACGAGCCGGGGACGAAGCTCAGCAAGGAACAGAAGAAGACTGCTTTGCCGTGGGAGCTGCAGGCGGTGCGCCTGATACGCAAAGAAAAACCGGAGTCCGAAAAAGAACTGCAAGAGCTGCTGAAGTCGGAGCAGGAAAAGGGCAATAAGAAGGCGGGCTTGGTGTTGGCGCTTCGGTTGGCCGGAGGCTTCAGCGGGGAGCAGAATCACGATGAGGCGCGCAAAATCATAGAGCCTTTGGCGACGGAGGGAGATGCGGATGCGCAGTGGCTTCTGTCGTATGATGAGATGACGCGAATTCTCCTGCAAAAAGGGGGGAATAAAGAGCGGGTCAAATCACTCGCGAAGAATGCGGCGGACCAGGGCCATCACGGCGCTCAGGCCACTTGTGCGGCATTTGATTGCTACTCCACCAATAAAGAGGCGAAAGCTACGGCCTTGAAATACGCCAAGAAAGCAGCGGAGCAGGGGAATTCTTACGGAATGAATGTTGTCGCCCGCGTTGATGTGGCAAATATGAAAGAGTTTGAAAAGTACGACAAGTGTTTGGCCGCGTGGAAAGCCGGGTGTGTGCAGGCCGCCGGAGGCGTTGGCACGTTCATGGAAGAACGCTCTGCGGAGTTTGCGGAATCAGGTTCATCCTTTCTCATGTATGAGGGGATGGCGATTCAGTGTCGTAAAGAAGGAGACCGGATGAACGAAACCAAGTGGCTTACCTTGGCTGCTGAGGGCGGCAATATGTTTGCCGTGGAGGCGCTCTCGGACACGGACGCCACAGGGGTCGAAAAGGACTATCGTGACGCCTTCGGGTACGAGCACGATAATCTCTATTTTAAGATGAATCAGGATTTACCCAGGGCAGTGGAATTGTACACCAAGGCAGCGGAAGGCGGGCATGTCCTCGCTATGTACAGATTGGCGAACTGCTACGAGCTCGGTCGCGGCACGGAGCGCGATGAGAAGAAAGCGGAGGAGCTGTATCGCAAGGCCGC
>CANRKR010000045.1 GCA_947631275.1 uncultured Akkermansia sp. | reverse complement strand
CATCGTTGAATACTTCGGTACACTAATTATGTCCGATCACCTTTCTTTTTTCGGTACACTATTTTTGTCCGATCACGCACAGCCCGCCTCTATGATTGTAACACCCTAGTGTTTGGATTCAAGGCAAAACGCTCAACATGCGATTGGTCTCTAGCCAAAGATTGTAACACCCTAGTGTTTGGATTCAAGGCAAAACACAGAGGATTGGTCGGTAGAGGCGTTTTACATTGTAACACCCTAGTGTTTGGATTCAAGGCAAAACGAACGACGCAAGCACAAGAACAATCAGCATATTGTAACACCCTAGTGTTTGGATTCAAGGCAAAACTATCCCCTCTTCCTTTGCATCGTCCGACGAATTGTAACACCCTAGTGTTTGGATTCAAGGCAAAACTAGAAAAGTATGCGCTCCGTCGTTATCGTGATTGTAACACCCTAGTGTTTGGATTCAAGGCAAAACTATGAAGTTTGGAGATGTATAGCTGATACTATTGTAACACCCTAGTGTTTGGATTCAAGGCAAAACACATTCAAGAGACATGTCTAACTTTAGCCGATTGTAACACCCTAGTGTTTGGATTCAAGGCAAAACTAGCCAACGAACTTCGCGAACTCAATATCCATTGTAACACCCTAGTGTTTGGATTCAAGGCAAAACTGGAGACGGCGCGCCAGATCCAGCGCCTCCATTGTAACACCCTAGTGTTTGGATTCAAGGCAAAACAGTTCTGTCTGCCTCTTTTTTCCCACGAAAATTGTAACACCCTAGTGTTTGGATTCAAGGCAAAACTCGCGCCGCCGATGAGTCGCCCGCCGATGAATTGTAACACCCTAGTGTTTGGATTCAAGGCAAAACACGTCGTTGTAGGTTCGTTTACGCGCTCGCATTGTAACACCCTAGTGTTTGGATTCAAGGCAAAACGTCGGAGTCTGTGTCATAACCTGTGTCCGTATTGTAACACCCTAGTGTTTGGATTCAAGGCAAAACAGATGCCATTGCGCAGGGCATCCGCTTGCGATTGTAACACCCTAGTGTTTGGATTCAAGGCAAAACTGTGAGCCACGCTTCGAAGACCGGCGCGCAATTGTAACACCCTAGTGTTTGGATTCAAGGCAAAACTTATGTTCAATGAGCGTAAGTGGCTTATTTATTGTAACACCCTAGTGTTTGGATTCAAGGCAAAACTCGCAGAACGGCATTGATTTCATTCGCCCCATTGTAACACCCTAGTGTTTGGATTCAAGGCAAAACTCACCCATGAGAGACCCTCGTTCCAGACGTATTGTAACACCCTAGTGTTTGGATTCAAGGCAAAACTGTACTCAATCGCGTCGTACGCGACCGATAATTGTAACACCCTAGTGTTTGGATTCAAGGCAAAACAGTAACTCCAGCGCAGGTAGTAGTGAGTAGATTGTAACACCCTAGTGTTTGGATTCAAGGCAAAACAGTCCCGAAGCCCGTGAGCGAAGCGGTCAGATTGTAACACCCTAGTGTTTGGATTCAAGGCAAAACCAACCACGGCTCCTTTCACCTTGTCCCACGATTGTAACACCCTAGTGTTTGGATTCAAGGCAAAACCGATGGTCCATTCCGCCTCCGCGGTGCCGAATTGTAACACCCTAGTGTTTGGATTCAAGGCAAAACCGGAGGAGTGTGTGAATTTGCTGCGAGTTGATTGTAACACCCTAGTGTTTGGATTCAAGGCAAAACTAGCATGCCACAAATTTTCGCGAGACAAGAATTGTAACACCCTAGTGTTTGGATTCAAGGCAAAACAACACCTTCGCTATATTCTCCTTCTTTTCAATTGTAACACCCTAGTGTTTGGATTCAAGGCAAAACCATTTCAATCCCGAATTCTCGATCCGACAGATTGTAACACCCTAGTGTTTGGATTCAAGGCAAAACAAAGAGACATGGAAAACGAAAGGTTTCAAATTGTAACACCCTAGTGTTTGGATTCAAGGCAAAACCACCACGGGGCACGCCTTCGCCATCTTCGAATTGTAACACCCTAGTGTTTGGATTCAAGGCAAAACATCGGGCGGGTGTGAGGTACACGATTGATCATTGTAACACCCTAGTGTTTGGATTCAAGGCAAAACGTGCCGCCGCGGATATTGCACGAGATGCGATTGTAACACCCTAGTGTTTGGATTCAAGGCAAAACCGTCCCCCAACGCGCCCTCGCCGCCGCAGTATTGTAACACCCTAGTGTTTGGATTCAAGGCAAAACAACAAACCAACAACATTACGAACACGCCCCACAGTCGCTATGTTGTGATCGCAATACCCTAGTGTTTGGATTCAGAGCAAAACAGCATCGCGGCCTGCCGCTGCTCGGTGAGCATTGTAACACCTTGGAGTTTGGATTCAAGGCAAAACTGCAGATCAGCACACAATCGGACAAAAAAATGAGTGTACCGAACGGGAAAAAGAGAGTATGAAGATTATCGTTTGGACAAAAATAGCGTACCATAAAATCTATGTAATAAACACAAACAATGAACAAGAAGACATAGTGAACATCGTAGGGAGAAAACATCTCTTCAGCTTTTATAGCCAGCAGATTGCATGATGTAATCTATATCCCTGCTTCCTTGTATCGAGAGATCAGCAAGGCATATTTTTTCTCCACGCGAAAAGCAATTCTATTCTTGTTTGTTTGCTTATTTTAAGTGGAATACGGTTGATGTTATCCCTCTATTTTTGAAGCAATGCGGCAAAAACGGGTGACGGCACTGAATCAACCCTTGTCGGGATGCCGCCGCGAAGAAGCGCTTGCACGCGGGTGGGCGCTGCGGTACACCGCTTTCATGCGCGACTTAGTCACGTGCGTGTAGATTTGCGTGGTGGAAAGGGAGGCGTGGCCAAGGAGTTCCTGCACGGCTCGCAGATCGGCTCCGGCATCCAGCAGGTGCGTGGCGAAGGTATGGCGCAGCTTGTGCGGAGAAATGTGGATAGGAATATCCGAATAACGCAGGTATTTCTCCAGCATCAGCTGGATAGCACGCCCGGTAAGACGCCGCCCCAGGCGACTGATGAAAAGCGGGGAGGCGCCACTCACCCCGGCCATCTCGCAGTATCGCTCGATCGCCGCGCGAGCGTAATCCCCTACCGGCACGAGACGCACCTTGCGCCCCTTGCCCACGACCCGCAAACACCCCTCTTCACTCTGGAGGGCGTTGGCATTCAGGCTCACCAACTCACTGAGGCGCACTCCGCAGGAGTAAAAGAGCTCCAGGATGGCTGCATCGCGATACGGCAGCCACGGCGGGCATTTTTTATCCAGTGGCACGCGCAGGGGCATAGAGAGCAGCTCTTCCATCTGCCGCAAATTCAAATGCACCGGCAGGGGGTGGCGAGCCTTCGGCAGGGAGACTTCTGCAAGCGGACTCATCGACACCTCCCCAAAACGCACAAGGTAATTGTAAAACGAGCGCAAGGCGGCGAAACGCAAGCGAATCGTGGAGGATTTCAGCTGCTCCTCCATCGCTTCGTAGAGCCAGCCGCGAAAGTGCTCCGCAGTGCACTCAGACCATCCGGGGAAGCGCTTGCCCATCCACTCGCGAAACTGGCGCAGTGTGCGTGCATAGGCCGAGAGGGTGAGGCGGGAAGCGTTCCTCTCCGCCATCATGTAGCGTATAAAGCGCGCCACCATAGCGTCCTCCTCCGTTTTTCCCCGGGCACTCATGAGCAGAGGAACGAATCAAGCGGCGCGCGGAGACTCAACGCGCCTTGAGGTTAATCAGCATCTGCGCGTTGGTCGAACATCGCTTCATCAGAGAGAGGAGACGCTCCATGGCCTCCGGGGGCTTGTGCCCCGCCAATGCCCGGCGAATCAGGCGGATCTTGTCAAGCATCCAGTCCGGCAGAATCAGCTCCTCACGTCGCGTGCCACTCTTCAAGATATCCACCGCAGGGTAAATGTACATCTCTGCGATGCGGCGATTGAGCACGAGCTCCATGTTGCCCGTGCCCTTGAATTCCTGGAAAATGAGCTCATCCATGCGGCTGTTGGTCTCAATAAGAGCCGTGGCAAGGATGGTAAGCGAACCGGCCTGGCGGGTGTTGCGCGCTGCAGCAAAGAGCCGACGCGGCATCTCCAGCGCACGGGCGTCAATGCCGCCGGACATGGTGCGCCCGCTGCCCTTGTCCGCATTGTTGTAAGCGCGAGCAAGGCGCGTGATGGAATCCATAACGATGAGCACATGGCGCCCTGCCTCCACGAGACGTTTGGCACGAGTAATGCACATTTCCGCCATGCGACAATGCTCATGCACACCGCCGTCATTGCTGGAAGCGTAGATCTCCGCACCCGGCAGAGCCCGGCGGAATTCCGTGACTTCCTCCGGGCGTTCATCCACCAGCAGAACCAACAGCGTCATCTCATCCTTGTACTTCTCCAACACCGCCTCGGAGATGTGCATCAGCAGAGTGGTCTTGCCAGTGCGCGGCGGCGCAACAATCAGCCCTCGCTGACCGCGGGCAACCGGCGCCACCATGTCAAGCGTTCGCGTGGTGTAACGTTCGGGCGTCGTTTCAAAACTGATCCGCTCGGTTGGATTTACCGCCTTGAGATCGTCGAAATGAGGGTTGCGCTCCGCTTCTTCCGGAAGTTGTCCATTCACCTCCGTTATGGAAATGAGCTGATGCCCACGCTCATACTTCTGCGCCATGCCTCGCACCTGCACAAAGGGGCGCAGGTGGTAGCGCGAAATGATATCCGCCGGCACATAAACGGCCTCCGGGGAAGGCGCCCAATTATTATCCGGCACGCGGATGAATCCGTAGCCCTTGCCGGTGAGCTCCAGCAGCCCCACGAGCTCAGTGGGCTCCCCAACGGGAACATAGATCCTCGACGAAGCGCCCTCCTCACGGGGAGAGAAACGGGAAAATTTAGCGCCGCTGCGAGGAGACGATGAATTCTGCCGACGATGAAACACACGCTGGTGACGCGGAGCATTCCCCTGCCGCTGAGAGCGGGTATCGCGGAAACGACCGTTGTTGCGACGAGGTCTCTCCGATCGGAACGGTTTACGAATTTCCCCCTCATCCATAATTTGAATGCGGGGAAGCTGCGGAGAATCACCCCCGGGCTGTGCAGAATCCTCACTATTCATCATACCCGCACAAGGCTTGTTTTATTCAGACAAAAGCACATGAATCAAATCAGGAGAGCTGCTCCAGAATATCCTCACGAATTTCAAAGTTGGTGAACACGTTCATCGTGTCGTCGTAATCATCCAGCAGCTCGTATAGTTTCATCACCTTGCGCGCCGTCTCTTCATCGGTGATCTCCGTGGGCGTCTGAGGCACCGAGATGAGCTTGATCCCCGTCACATTCTTGCCGGCTCCCGAAAGCGCTTCGGAAACCGCCTGCACATCCCCCGGGGCACAGGTGAACACCCATTCTCCCTCGTTCTCCCCACTCTCAAATTCCTCCGCCCCGCAATCCATGGCCAGCTCCATGGCAGCATCCTCATCCAGCGTCTCATCCACAATGCGCAACTCTCCCTTGCGGTCAAATTGATACGCAACAGATCCGGGCGTACCCATGTTGCCCCCGTTTCGCGAAAAAATGGTCCGTATCTCTGAAGAACAACGGTTGGTGTTATCCGTCGCAACCTCCACGATAATGGCCGTGCCTCCCGGTCCGTATCCCTCGTAAGTGACTTCCTGAATGACAGCTCCTTGCAACTCGCCGGTTCCTTTTTTCACCGCCCGGTCAATATTCTCCTTGGGCATGGAGACAGCTTTGGCTCCCTCGATGGCTGCCCTCAGACGAGGGTTGGTATCCACGTCACCTCCCCCGCTTTTCGCTGCCAGCGTGATCTCATGCGAGTAGCGCGCGAAGATTTTGCCCTTCTTGGCATCGGCTGCCGCCTTGGTGAATTTGATCTTGGACCATTTGTTATGACCTGACATAGTGACTTTGAGTGTTGTTGTGTAAGGAAATTTCGCTTCGACCATCGACCGCCGCGTCCGCTGAAGAGTATCCGGGGGAAAACCATCCGTCTCTCGGATTGCGCTCCCGTCGCCTCTTTGCAGAAAAAAAGGGAGAGAAAAGGAGGAGGAAACGTGGCTCAGACCGGCTTTCAAAGTCGAGCTGACAGGATTCGAACCTGCGACCTCTTCGTCCCGAACGAAGCGCGCTACCAGACTGCGCTACAGCTCGTAGCTCTGAACCGGGCAGCATTTTACAGCTTTTTTCGTCTTTGACAAGCCAAAATTGCATGCCAAAGCAGTTTTTATGACCTCGCGGGACAAAACACGCCGCGCAATGTCCACACAGCTCAGCGCCGCATCATCGCCTCCACCTCTGCTGCTTCCAGCGGAGCGTCGGGAATGAGATCTTCCACACCGCCGTCCGGTCGGATGAGCACATCCGTCTCTATGCGCACTCCTGTTCTTTCCTCGGGAATATAGATGCCGGGCTCAATTGTCCATATCTGTCCGGGGGCAAAGACAGGGTCAGAGGGGGTGACATCGTGCACATCGAGCCCCAGAGAGTGGGAAGTGCCGTGCATATAGTAGCGGCGCACGCATGCGGGATCGATGGGATCGGCATCCACCTGCTCGCGGGTGATGAGTCCCAATCCGATGAGCTGCTCGGCCATAAAGCGGCGTACACGACGCTCATAGTCCGTCTTACTCACCCCGGGGAGCATGATCTGCGCCGCGTAGCGATGCACAGCCAGCACGGCGTCGTACACCGCCTTCTGCCGCGGCGTGTACTCTCCGTTAGCGGGGATGGTGCGGCTCATGTCCCCCGCGTAACCGCCATACTCGGCTCCCACGTCGAAGAGCACAAGATCTCCATCCCTGCACGTCTTGTGGTTGGAAATGTAGTGCAGGACGCACGTATCCGCCCCGGAGGCAATGATGGGCAAAAAAGAGAATCCTCGCGAGCGACGCCGAATATATTCCGCACTCAGCAATCCCTCCATCTCCCACTCGCCCATGCCGGGGCGGATCTGAGGCAAAATCGCAGCAAAGCCCTGCCCTGTGGTACGACAGGCCTCACGCACCTGAGCAATCTCCTCTGCACTCTTCACGAGCCGCAACCCGGCTAACACGGAGAAGAGACTCTGCACGGGCATCTCCGGGTAAGCGCCTCTCAAAGCCGAAGCAAAGCGATCATTGCGCGTCTGCACCTGAGTGTAGCGGCGAGGGTGCTCGTCAAGTTCCAGATAGACCCGCCGGGCACGGCTCACGCACTCTGCCAACACAGTAGCATATTGCGTGGTCCAACGCACATCCTCGATGCCGGATATCTGCGACGCCTCCTGCTGCGTAAGCCGCGCGCCTTCCCAGATGACGATGCGTTCGTTTGTTTCGCGCAGGAGCAAGATGTCTTTGTGCTCCCCGCTTTTTCCAATCTGCATCAACAGCGTCGTTTCCTCCTGGTCAATGCCGGTAAGGTAAAAAAGATCGGCGTTCTGATGGTGTGCCATAGTGCCGTCTGCGTTGGTGGGGAACACATCATTGGCGTGTATCACCACCAAACTCTCTTCCGGCAACAAAGCGGCGAGACGATCTCGGGAGTTGCGGTAAAAATCAGCCGGTATCGGTATGTAGCGCAGGGTTTTCATGGATATATGTGTTGCAAAACTGTCTCGCCGCAAGTATAGCGCGGACAACTTCCTCATTCAATACCTATTGCACCTCTGCGATGCAAAAAACGCAGTCACTCCTGAAATTTGTCTTTACAAATGATTTCACAAGGGTAGAATGTGTCCCCCGAGAACACCGGAGCCCCGGATGAGTGGGCGCTAAACCTAACAGACACGAGCATCATGAAAGTTCTTTCCTCACTTGCCTCAATGAAGCGCCGTCATGCCGATTGCCAGATCGTGAAGCGCAAAGGCACCCTCTACGTTATCTGCAAAAGCAATCCGAAATTTAAGGCTCGCCAGGGAGCTACCGCCGGCACTCGCCTCAGCAAAAAAGGCGTGAAGTGACACGCGCGCCGGGCGTTGGACCTTGCAGCTCTCGCTGTGCGTGGTCTCCCCGTTTCGCAGAAGGTCGGTGCCCTGAACACCGACCTTTTAATTTTTCCCGACCTCCTCTCATTTTTCCCATGCAGCCCCATACCAAGAGCAAAAATTTCCCCCTCGGCAACTTTCGCTTCAGTAGCGGGGAGGAGGTGCCGAACTGCTGCCTGGCGTACGAAACGTACGGCACCCTGAAAGGACGCGGGGAGAACGCTCTCCTTCTGCTGCACGCGCTTACCGGCAGCCACCACGCATTCGGAATAAACCCGGATCTTCCCGAGGCCGGCAATTTCTGGCAGCCAGAAAATTTCACCGGCTGGTGGGAAGGCATGATTGGTCCGGGTAAACCGCTGGATACCGATAAATACTTCATCGTCTGCATCAACTACCTGGGCAGCTGCTACGGCAGCACGGGACCTGCCTCCCCCGCGCCGGACGGCTCCCCCTGGGGCAGCCGCTTTCCCATGATCACAGCGGCGGACCAGGCGCACGCGCAGGTTCAGCTTCTGCAGGCGCTTGGTATCGAACGCTTCACCATCGTGGGGCCGAGCATGGGCGGTCTGGTGGGGTTGGTTCTGGCGGCTCTTTACCCGGAGCGCATTCGCAGCATGATTCTCATCGGCGCCGGGCACAAGCCCCTCATTGAGCAGAAACTCTCCGTTTTTGAGCAAACGCTCGCTATTGAACTGGATCCCCGCTTCCGCCACGGGCTCTATCCCCTGAACGATCCGCCGCGGGACGGTCTGGCGCTTGCACGCATCATCTGCCACAAACTCTTTGTGAATCAAAGCGGATTAGCCAAACGCTCCGGAAAAGGCGGCGTGCGCCCCGTGAACGGTGATTTCCCGGCCTGGTATCGCCCCCAAACCAGCATGGAGAGTTACATGCTTCATCAGGGCGCCAAATTCTCCCTGCGCTTTGATGCTAACGCGTACATCCGCATCGTGCACATGTGGACAGACTACGATCTGCGCCAGCAGGTCGGCGCAAAATCCCTCAGGGAGGTCTTCTCTCGCTATGCGCAAGCCGGCATCCCATTCCTCCTATTCTCCATCAACACTGACGGCTGCTTCTCCCCCCGCACCGTGGAATCCCTGCACCGGGCTCTTCAACGCAATGGAGTGGATTCTCGCCATGTGCGGGTGCGCTCCGCCAAGGGGCACGACTCTTTCCTTCTGGAACCGGCGCTCTACGAACAGCCACTGGTGGAGTTTCTGGACAGCGTGACGCGCAACTGAGTTTTCCCTCCACCGAGCAGAAAAATTAATTTTCTCAGGCGGCAGCATTTTCTTCCTTGCATTGAGGGGCGCCTCGTGGTAAAACAGCTTTTGAAATTTCCATTACCTCCTTATGAAAACACCTACTTTGAAAAAGGGACGCAAAAGCGGCTTTACTCTCATTGAGCTAATGGTCGTGGTGGCCATCCTGGCTACACTGGCTTCCGTGGGCTATGGTCCCATCCTTGACCACATGAATGACGGTGATCGCCAGAAAGCCAACAGCAACCTCAAGAATGTGTTCACCCTGCTCCAGCAGTTCAAAACGGATGAAGGGCAATATCCATGTGACGCCACAGCCGACAAGCTGGCAGAGGAGCACCCGGATAACGATTTCGGCGATCTGAAGGGCGACAATTCTAACGCCTACTTCCGCCAGCTCTTCTACAAAAACGGCGTAGATTCCGAAAAGCCCTTCTTTGCGAAGGTCGCCACAACCGGTCTCGTCGTAGCGGCTGAAGGCGATGACAAGCTCGCGAATGGACAGGCTCTGAAAGCCGGCGAAAACGCGATGTCCTACGTCATGTGCCACGACAAGGGTGACACGAATGTCAAGACCGCAGTCAAGAAGAGCAATGCCCCTCTGGCAATGTGCTCTGTGCTTCCGAGCAAGACGCCTTACACGGGTGACAAGCTGGTGGTGGATATGGATTCTTTCCGCGGACACTTTTTCGTGCTCTCTTGTGATGGCGCCGTGACTGACATGGAGAGCGCCATTGAAGAAAATCCGGATGACGATACCACCGGCGTAGTTCGCAAGGACAAGAACATCTTCCCTGAGACAAAGAAAGGTCGCAACACGGCAGCGGACTACATCGTCCTCACGCCGGAAGCGTAAAGCGGAACCACCTGTTGCGCGCCCCTCACTCGGAGCTGATTTCACGACCCGGCGTGCCCGCTTGCGAGCATGCCGGTTTTCTTTCGCCGCATCATTATGGAACTTTACTCCGTCATTTCCCTGACTACCGGACTCGCCGCGCAATCTGAGCTCCGCGCCTCCATCGCTGTCCAACTCACCCAAAAAGCACTTCGTACCACCAAATCCGGCAAGCCCTATTTGGAAGCTCAATTATCGGACACCACGGGCTCTCTGTCCATCAAGGTGTGGGAGACGCTTCCCTGGTACCCGGAGCTCAGTGCGGCGCCTCTGAACGCTGCTTTTATGATCAGCGCTCTGTGGCGCCAAACGCCTTTCGGTCCGGATCCCGCAGAGCTCTCACTGCGACCGCTAACTCCGCAGGAGGAGGAAGCCATGCTGGCCGGAAGTGGAGAGCTGCGTGAGCTGCAGCAAAAAAACTGGGAGACGATCACTCATCTATGCTCCACGATTGAGGATCCCCGCCTCGCTGTTCTATGCCGCACCTTTCTGGAACAGTACGAGGGACGCTTCCGCCGCGCTGCAGCAGCTCGCGGCTACCACCACGCGCGTCGCGGCGGGCTCGTAGAACACACGGCAGGGGTCATGCGCACAGCAGCAGCTCTCTGCGAATCTTACCCTCAATTAAACCGGGATTTGCTGCTCACCGGCGCGCTGTTGCATGACTGTGGGAAAATGTGGGAGAATGGCTACGCGGAACACACCCTCACCATGGCATACACCGATGTGGGTGAATTGCTTGGGCACATTGCACTGGGCATTGAGGTGACAAACAAACTATGGAGCAGCATCTGCACGGATGACCGGCGAACAGAATGGGAATCTCTCCGCCCGCCTACAGATCAAGTGCGCCTGCATTTGCTGCACCTCATTGCCTCCCACCACGGCAGCATGGAATTCGGCTCTCCCGTCCCGCCCAAAACCCCGGAAGCTTTTGCGCTAAACCACGCGGATGATTTGGACGCGAAACTGGAGATGATGCGCGGCGCATACGAAAGTTCGCCGGCGCTTTCAACGCACATCCGCCAGCGTAAAGCGCCCTTGCCCGGCAATGTGGCAGATCCTTTGCCGCGCGTCTCCACCAACAGTTGATGAACACGCCGTGATACCGGAAAGCATTCTCAGCATTCTTGCCGTCTGCAGCATGATGGCCCTTTCTCAGCTCAGCCCGGGGCCAGACGTCTTTTTCGTCTTCCGCACCTCACTGGCTCAGGGCTACAAACGCGGTCTCGCCGTCGCCCTCGGCATCAACACCGGTGTCTTTGTCCAGGGGATCATCATCTGCACCCTCGGATCCTATGTACTGGAGCAAAGCTGGAGTCGGTGGATCATCTACGCCGCGGCGGCCTGGCTCCTCTATCTTGCATGGAAAATCTTCCCAAAACCGAACCGAGCTGCCGCAGGAGAACTCTCTGATCAGCAAGAAACCAAAGAATCCATCCCTCGTCTGCTCCTCCAGGGATTCTTGTGTAACATATTTAATGCCAAATGTTACCTCTTTTTAGCCGGATTGACCGCGCATGCGCTGTATGCTCATGCCTCGCTTTCCTGGTACATCCCGGCGCTGCTCGGCAGTCTCTTTGTCACGAATATGCTCGGATGGTGCCTCTGGAGCGGGCTGCTGCAGCTCCCACCCGTGCGCACCACCTACCTGCGCCATATCCGTATCATTGACGCGTTTTTTGCCGCTGTTCTGGCAGCCTTCGCCATCCTCTTGATCGTGCATTGAATCCCATACAGTCAGCCCCGCTCACGACATTCCGCAGAGAGCCGGCCATTCTGGCTCTTGCTCCCATGCAAAGCGTAACGGATCTGCCTTTCCTGCGCACCCTGCAGCGTCTGAACTGCCTTCCTGACTTCATCGTGACGCCCTACTTGCGTAGCTCCACAACCTCCTGCGTAATGCCGGATTCTATCACCCGTTGCATCACTGAGAATCCGACGTCCTGCCCGATTTGGGCTCAACTGGCCGGCAGCGAGATTGAGCCGCTTCTGCGAGACGTGGAAAAGCTGCGCGAATTCCCTATTGCGGGCATCAACCTCAACGCCGGCTGCCCCGCGCCGCTCATGAACCGCCATGGTGCGGGGGCTGCGCTGCTGAAGAATCCCATCCATCTGCGGCGTATCTGCTGCGCCATGAGAAGCGCTACTGCCCCGGGCTGCTGGAGCGTCAAATGCCGTCTGGGCTGGGAAAGCGCCGAGGAGTTTCCACAAATTTTGGAGGCTATTGCCGCCGGCGCGCCAGACCTCCTCATCGTACATGCCCGAACGCGCCGCCAGCTCTATGCAGGGGAGCCGAATGATGCCGCCGTGCGCCTCGCCGTGCAGCAGGTCCCCTGCCCGGTTTTGGCCAACGGTGATATCGCGTCGCGCGACGATGCTGAACACAGATTGCTTTCTACGCAGGCACGCGGCATCATGATCGGACGCGGCATCGTGCGTAATCCCTACCTTCTGCGCGAACTACGCGGCGGAATGAGTCCTTCCCGAGACGAGATGCTGCTCTACTACACCACCCTGCTGGAAGAAACAGGACGGGAATTGCCACATCCCTCTCCCTCCGCTCACTGCAATCGCATGAAAAAATTTCTTGCCTATTGCTACAAAGACTTTCCGGCACAAGCTGAATACTGCCTCCGCCGCTGCACTTCCCCATCCGCAATGGAACAACTTCTCCTCTCCTCTGCAAAGCAGGAACCCATCCCCTGCACCCACTGAACGGGTGCGCAAAAAAATAAGCAACCGCAGCAGCACGAAGGGGGCAACCGCCACCCTCACATCGCCCTGCGGCATCCGGTCCCGCTTAGCTCAACGCTGAGCAGGAACCGGCGCCTCAGGCGTGGGCGGCAACGAGTTGGCAGACGCCGTCCCGATTACCGCACCAAGCATGATCATTAAAATTCTCATCTTCATACTCATTTCGTCACCTTTTCGGTAAACGCGGCGCATTTTAGACCTCTTTTTCCTCCCGTCAAGACTAAAATTCATCTTTCTTTTATTTTTTCTCTAACAATTTTCTTTTGCCGGAGAAATCGATGAACAAGAGAAAGTCAATGCGCCCGGTGAAGGAAACGGTACTTGAGGAGCAGAAGCCCTTCTTCAACCACGTTGAGAGGATTGAGACGCAGCCTGTGCCTGCCATAGATTTCCGCAGGCTCGTTCCGCGGCGCCTCGGGATGGGTCGTTTCGTGCTGTCTGATAACTTGCACAATCTGATGGAAGATGTTATAGCGGGTAATGAGCAGGCGACGCGCCTCGCGCAAAGCGGGAAGTCGCTTCTCATATTCGTTGTCGCGAATAGCCCGGCGGATGATCTCGAGGGACGCAGGCGGATCATTGATGGGGATGGGAATCACGCATTCGGGAGGAAAAATCTCGGGAAGAGCGGGATCCCCGGCGTAAAAGGTGAGACATAGTCCGAGTATCGGGTCCGATATCTTGTCGGTCCAGTGGTAGGGGTGGATGTAGTTCTCCACCGCAAGATGGTAACGATAGTCAGTCAACGCTGTCGTTTTTGAAGCGATACGCGCCTTGCCCCAGCCGAACCAATCCATCTCCGGAATATTCCTGGAGATGTACTCCGTGAGACGATAGCGGTTGAAATGCTGCGTGTGCTTCATCTTTTTTGTAGAACACACCGTGGAGAAAAGTTTCGTCTTCGGCCAATCAGACTTTCCGTATACTTCCTCCGCGCTGTAATCCGCCATCCATAGCAGACAACCCTGCCCTCGCCTCCAATTACGATGCGGCAGATAACAGCGATCATGCGTCGTGAGCACATATTCAAATTGCCGTGTGTAGCACTCGGGATAAAGTCTGATGGTTGGCGGCTCTTCCGTAATGAGAATCGTATGTTCTTTCGGGCATGCCAATGTCTCCGTCTCATAACGCCCACTTTCCCCCCAACGAGGCAGATCATCGTACACCACCAACCAATCGTAATCCTGACAACGCAAATCTGAGATCAGCTGCACGCCCACGCGTTCCTGTTCTTCCTCTGGCACAGGGAGCTCTATGGTGGGTGACTCCATGCTCATGTCGGGCGATATCAGTTTAACACGCGTTCCCATGACAACGCGCATTATACACCGTTCGTTATTCTCTTTGCAAGAGCGTAATTCTCGAGCGCAGTTGACTTCATAACCTCATGCCTTGTACCGGCCTCACCCTTCTCGCTTGTTTCGGCAGGGCAAACGCATTAGAAAATTGGATTCATTTTAAGGAGGGAGACAGGTGGTTCATTTATGTCCTGAATCGTTGCCAAACAATATATCATCGAGTACTTTTGTATCCCACGTTGCCCTAAGTCTCAGCCTCTGGAGTGGCACTTTCAGTCCCTCATGACGGACCTTGTACTGTTTGATCACTACAAGCGCGAATCTCAAAACTCTCGAAAAGTTCTCTGCACTATTCCCCTTCCTCTTGCGTCCTTGATCCTCGTTGAACACTACGTCCAACACCCAATGCAGACTGTTTTCTATCCCCCAGTGACTCCTTATGCTTCCTGCAATCTGTTGTGCGCTCGCATGCCGATTGCTCACTATGTAGAAGCGTTGTTCTCGCGTCCTCTTTCCGCTCTT
>CANRKR010000044.1 GCA_947631275.1 uncultured Akkermansia sp. | reverse complement strand
ATTCCTCTGGTTATGAAACACCATAGCCGCCACACGCGCCCTAACCGCATCTCTTTGCCCCATGGCATGCGCATCAGTCGCACCTGACCCTCCCATGTCTTCGTGCGGTAATAAACTTTCCGGATTACCCACCGCAGGGCGCTCTCTGTATATTTCCTTTCGTATCCCGCCGCTCCCAGTTGCTCAATGACGTGTCTCACGGCTGCAATCAGGCGCTCCTCATCAAAGGCTACTCTGGGAACATGCAGGAACGAGGCGAGTTCCTCCACCTCCTCCTTCCTGACCCCGAACCTCCCGGTGAGCGCCTCCGTCTGAATCCGTGCGGCTATTTCTTCCTGCTTTTCCCTCCTCGGATTGGGCTTCCTCTTGCGGTATCTCACTAAAACCTCATCCATCCTCACCATCTTCGCCTTGCCCACGAGCTCCGCCCACATCTTGTAATCTTCCGCCGGAAAACAATCCCCACGAAATTCGATGCCTTCACGGCACAGAATCTCACGGCGCACCATCACGGAGGAAATGCACAGCACGTTACCCGCCAGCAACAGGTCGCACTCGATCTGCCGAGGATGGCTTCTCTCTCCCCAGCGCTCAACCTTCCACGGATGCACCGCGTCGCCCACTCGGGTGGCCACCAGTCCGATGTCGGGGTGGCTTTCCATGTACTCCACCTGCTTGACGAATCTCTCCGGCAGAGAGATGTCATCCGAATCCATGAAGGCGACATATTCTCCCCTCACTATCTTCAACCCCTCGTTGCGCGCGATGGCAGCTTCCATGTTCTTTTCCAATCGCAAGAGGATGATTCGCGGATCCTTGTATGCGCTGAGCTGACGTTGAGTAGCTTCATCCGAACCGTTATCGATGATGATGAGTTCAAAATCCCGGAACGTCTGTCCCAGAATGCTGCCGATAGCCAAGTCCAACCAATCCTGCCTCGTGTTGTACACGGGCATGATCACGGATACCTTTGGCGCGGCTTGCTCTCTGCTCTTCACGGTTGATTTCACCTTGATTACCTGTCGATGCACCCTCGGATGGCGCACGACCGCCGCAGTATATCTCTTTCCAAATGCGATGCGCTGGCAACCTTATGATGACTATCTCTCAATCAATAAGTTACCCTATGGAACTTATTTCGGTTTTCGCAGACCCCTCCTTTCTTTCCGAATGCTTACAGTGTCCCGGAATCCTCATCACTGCGCGTTTTTTTGATTATTTTGACTGGACATCGCATTTGGAAAGAGATATACACCCAAAAATGGATACTATGTATTTGCTGTCAATTCTTAATGAAAATTTTCCTAAAATTGCATCATCAGACAGATAGATGGCAGAGCCGGAGTGGAGAGAACATGCGAGACCTCGAACTCGAAAACCGGGAGCCTGGCCATGCGATGGAGGATTTGAAGAGCAACTCTCCTCCGCGTGCGCCTGCAGACATCTTCCTCGCTCCATTAATCAGGGGGAAAATTTGTTTTTTGTCGTTTGGGGGCAGGGCGCAAGAATCGCCGACGCGGAGAGAGAAGGGGAGGGGATGTACAAAAGTATTACCATTTCCCGCTGTCGGGAAACGGTGTGGCGCCCCGGTATTCATCCTGCGCTGCAGAAGCCGACGTGCAGGCGCCAGCAACACCTCTGACACCAGCACCCCAGAAGCAGGGATTGCCTGCTTCCTGTGACGGAGAAGTACAAAAAACGACCGCCGCGGAGAACCGGGCGGTCGGGAAAGGGGGGCAGGTGATCAGATTTAACCGAGAACCTCGGCACGCTCCTCAAGGAGTTCCTTGCAGGTGGCGTCAATCTTCTCACGCGAAAAGGCATCAATAGGCAGACCCTCCACGATAGTGTGGGTGCCATCCGCGTTCGTGCGGGTGGGCTGGGAGCAGATGATGCCCTCCGGCAGACCGTACCTGGAACCGTCGGAATAACTGGCTACGGAGAACCAATCGCCCTCCGGCGTTGGGGTCACGAGGTTCTTCACCGTCATGAGAGCGGCATTGGCGGCAGAGGCGGCGGAGGAAGCGCCACGAGCCTGGATGATGGCAGCGCCGCGTTGTTGCACAGTCTTGATGAAGTCTCCCTTGAGCCATTCGGTGTCAGAGATGACATCGGTTGCGGGCTTGCCATTGATCCTGGCATTCGTGAAGTCCGGGTACTGGGTGGAAGAGTGGTTGCCCCAGATGGTCATGTTGGTAACGGCAGAAACAGGTACACCTGCCTTGGCGGCGAGCTGGCTCTTGGCGCGGAACTCATCGAGCATCGTCATGGCAAAGAAATTCTGCTTCGGCAGACCGGTTGCGTTATGCAGGGCGATGAGGCAGTTCGTATTGCAGGGATTGCCCACGACGAACACCTTGCAGTCCGGAGCGGCGTTCTCCGCAATAGCCTTGCCCTGACCGACAAAAACCTTGCCGTTGATGCTCAGCAAATCTTTGCGCTCCATACCTGCCTTGCGCGGCACAGAACCCACCAGCATGCACCAGTTGGCATCCTTGAAGGCGACAGCAGGATCATCCGTTGCCACAATCTCTTTCACGAGCGGGAAAGCGCAGTCGTCCAGCTCCATCACCACACCATGCAGCTTGTCCAAACAGGGAGTGATTTCCAAAAGCTTCAGCACAACCGGCTGGTCAGCTCCCAGCATTTCACCCGCGGCAATGCGGAAAAGCAGGGAATACGCGATATTGCCGGCGGCGCCGGTCACAGTTACAGTGATAGGGGTCTTCATACGCGTGTCATTATGCCTCCTTCACACCGAGGGGTCAATGCTAATGTAAGAGAAGAGGCTCTTTTTTTACCTGCCCGGTGATTTTGCAGTTGACCTTTCGCACAGCTGCCAGTATACTTCCCTCCACGACCGGGAGCGGTGGCTGAGAGGCTGAAAGCAACCGTTTGCTAAATGGTCGTACGGGCATAAACCCGTACCGGGGGTTCGAATCCCCCCCGCTCCGTCGGTGAAGGCGCTCTCTGTTTCGGGAGCGCTTTTTCTTTGCCGATCTCCCCAAAAACCACACAGGTGACACGTCAAGAACGCTCCGGCCGCGGCTCGAACGCGGGACCCCAAGCTTAGAAGGCTCGTGCTCTATCCAACTGAGCTACCGGAGCGAGTTGCGAAGATACTAGCAGGAAGTGGCGTGGATAGCAAGTGCATTTTGGTGTGAGAAAGTTATTCATGCGGAGCTTGACCTCAGGCAACTTGAGGGTGTAGGATGACAGGGAAGGGAAACGCCATGAAAACACTCGTTGCTTATTTCTCACCTACCGGAACAACCGCTCGCATTGCGCACGCCATCGCCGAGGCGGCGGGAGCGGATATGCAGGAGATCGTGCCCGCTGTGCCATACACGGCGGCAGATTTGAACTGGCAGGACAAAGGGTCGCGCAGCACAATCGAGATGCATGATCCTGCGAGTCGCCCTGCGCTGAAGGCGGCGGCAGAAGTGTCCGGGTATGATCTGATACTGCTGGGGTTCCCAATCTGGTGGTACATTGCCCCGACCATCATCAACACGTATTTGGAGAGTGCGGATTTTTCCGGGAAGCGTATTGTGCTCTTTGCGACCTCCGGTGGGAGCGGGTTCGGCAGGGCGGCGCAGGGGCTTGGAGCAAGTTGCCCTGGTGCGCGGATTACGGAGGGCAGGGTGTTTCACGGGGTGCCATCGCGAGCAGAGCTTGAGACGTGGCTCGCTAAGTTGTAATTCTTTTCTTTCAACCCTCATCTACTACATAGAACTATGATCAAACAAATCACTACATTCTGCATCGGACTAGCGATTCTCGCCGGTTTTTCCCAGGCTCAGGATGCTTCCACTCCTGCTCCTGTGGCGGGAAAGAAAGCGCTCATCGCCTATTTTTCCGCCACGGGCACCACAGCTGCGGCAGCGAAAGAGCTGGCCGAGGCTACGGGCGGCACGCTGCATGCCATCACACCCGCGCAGCCGTACAGCGAGGCGGATTTGAACTGGCGCGACAAGAATTCGCGTTGCTATGTGGAGATGCATGACCCCGCAGCTCGTCCGGCGCTGAAGGCGGAGACGCTGAACCTTGCCGAGTACGACACGGTCTACATCGGATTCCCGATTTGGTGGGACACTTACCCGAGCATCATCGCCACTTTCATTGAGTCGCATGATTTGAAAGGGAAGACGCTCATTCCCTTTGCAACATCCGGCGGCAGCGGCATTTCCAATAGTGGGGAGATGCTCAAAAAGGCGTATCCGACTCTGCAATGGAAGCCCGGCATGCTGCTCAACGGAATGAGTGCCTCTGAAATCCGCGCCGGGCTCAGGTGAGAACGGGGGCGGCATTCTGTCGGGTTTTATCGCTAATCCGCTTCTTCTGCGATGTCCTCGTCCGGCAGGTTGTCCGGATCTTCCGCCTGAGCGTCATCGGGCAGTTCGTCTGTTGAATCCTCGGCCAGCGGGTCGTGCTTCGTGCAGAGAGGGCGAGGCCTGGTGAAGTCCGTCATGGTCTCGGTGTAGGCGCAGCCCTGGTACTCGCACCCGGAGTGCGCGACCATGCCCGTATCGCGGCAGAGGCGAATTCCCTTTGTGCGCGCGCCGGCGGCTGTGGTGCGGATGGGCCCCATGGGGTAACCGCGCGCGGCGGCGCACTTCATGATGCCCACCCAGAGGGGCAGAGCCACGGTGCCTCCGTACGCCTTGTCTGCAATGGTAGTGGGTCGATCAAACCCTACCCATACAGCGCTGGTGAGGTCGGAAGTGAAGCCGCAAAACCACGCGTTTTTGTAAGCATTCGTGGTGCCGGTTTTCCCGCCGCTTGGAGCGGTGAAGCCGAGGCGTGCCATGCTTCCCGCCGTGCCTCCGGGTTTAGTAATCTGCTGCAAGATGGCGGAGATGGCATTCGCCGAGCGTGTCGTGAGTACACGGCGCACGGCAGCAGGGTTGCGCCAGAGCACGTGCCCTGTGGAGTCTGTGATGCTCTGGATGATAAAGGGAGTGGGACGCACACCGCCGTTGGCAAACAGTGTGAAGGCGGATGCCACTTCCAGCGGGGAAGCCTCCCAAGTGCCGAGATAGATTGTAGGACCCGGTTTTTTTGCCGTCCTGGGGAAGCCTGCCATGAGAGCCGTGTTGATCACATTGTTGAGACCAGCGCGGTTGCCCACGCGTACCGACATGGTGTTACGGCTTTTCAGCAGTCCCCACCCGGCAGGATGGATGCCGGTGAAACGCCCGTCTGAATTCCCGGGATGCCACCCGCGCGCACCGACAATCTCCCCCGGTTGGATGCGATCATCGGAGACCGGCGTTTGCGGTCCGCCGCCGCGCTCAAAAAAGGTGGCGTACACCAGTGGTTTGAAGATAGAGCCGACTTGGCGGCGGCTCTGTACGGCGCGGTTCAGTGGGGATTCCTTGCTATCCCGTCCACCCACCACGGCGAGCAGAGCGCCCGTGGCGTTATCGATGACTACGCTGGCGGCCTGGATATATTGCGGACGAGGGACGCGATTGATTTCTTCCGGCGGGATTTGGGCAAGAATAGCGCGGTATTGCTCACGAGTCTGGTGTTTGTAATTTTTATGCTTCTCAAACATCTCCACCAGCCGCGTATCCAACTCGCGCATGACGTCGTCCTGCAGATCCACATCCAGCGTGGTGCGCACGACGAGACCTCCGGAGTACAGGGCATCTTCTTTGACATGCTGCTGCTGGGTATCGAGCATATCGAGGATATGACCCACCTCACTGCGGATGAGATCAAGCGCATAATTTTCCAGTCCTCGTAACTCCGGTTGTTGCGTCCTGACGGGTTCTGCAAGGGCGGTATGGTATTCGTTGCGCGTGATGTGTCCGTGCTCAAAGAGGAGCTTGAGAACCTTGTCGCGCTGGATGCGGGCGGCGTTCGGGTTGCGGATGGGCGAGAATTCATTGGGGCTGCAAACGATGCCCGCCAGGAGAGCCGACTCGCCGATGGTGAGCTCGCGCGGCTGCTTGTCGAAGTACCCCTTCGCCGCTTGCTTGAGCCCCAGGAAGGTATGCCCCCAGAAGATGCGGTTGATGTAGCAGGTGAGGATGGTCTTCTTATCGTAGGTAGCTTCAATGCGCCGGGCAAGAGCCATTTCCGTGAGCTTGGCGTCCATGTTTCGCTCGCGGTGGTTGTAGGTGTTTTTTGCGAGCTGCATGGTGAGAGTAGAGGCGCCCTGCGTGGTGCGGTGGTGTTTGAAAACCTGGGCCACGGCGCGCATGAGGCCGCGGGGGTCGATGCCACCATGCTTCCAGAATGAGCGATCCTCCTGCATGATGAGCGCCTGGATGAAATAGTCCGGAACCTCGGCCTCCAGGTTGTCGATGCTCCGGCGGTTCTCGCCGTGCAGGGTGCCGATTTCGTTGCCCTTGCGATCCAGCACGATGGTACGCTCCGGCATGCGCAGGATCTGGGTGATGTCGTAACGCTCCGCTTTGATGCCGTACACCACCGCCAGCAGCGCCGCAAACACGAAACCGACAAAGGAGAAGCTGATGATGATACGCAGAATTTTCGGCAGTGTGCGGGTGAGGAAATACACGAACCGGAAGGGAAGGGTGATGATGAGCCAGAGCGCTTTCCAGACGCTCATCCCTTTACGCGGCGGGAGGCGGAATTCTTGCAGCGGGTTGACTTCCGGAGGCATGTGGCGCGTGTACTGGCGCGGCGGAAGCGGGCTTCCGAAAGGGCTCTCTTCGTACTCTTCCCGATAGGATTGTTGAGGGGATAGGTCGTCGTCTTCCTCCTCCTCAGGGTAGTGATCCGGCAGCTCCACCCGCACTCGCGCCCGAGGCTCCGCCTGGCGATTCGCTGTATCGTCGTCGCGTCGCGGCTGGTCGGGTTTATAGCGCATGGAAATAGGGGACGAGGAAAATCAACTGTCTTGTGCTCCTTCGGCGAAAAGCTCGTAGGCAATGGAATCAACGATTCTGACATCGGCAAATTCTCCGACGGGCAGAGAAGGATTCACATGGATGGCGCCGTCCACATCCGGGGCGTCCCACGGTCCGCGTGCGATGCCGGGGGCATCCACGAGCACCCGAATCATGCGGTCGACACACGCTTGCCCGATTTCATCTGCGTTGGCAGCAAGCAACATGTTCAGTTCATTGGCGCGGCGGGTGCGGGTGGCGTGGTGTACCTGGGGTCTCATCTTCGCTGCGAGGGTATCCTCCTCCTGCGAATAGGGGAAGACGCCCGCGCGTTCAAAGCGAAACTCCTTCACAAATTCGCAGAGCTCCGCATGATCCGCTTCCGTTTCGCCGGGAAGACCACTGATGAAGGTGCTTCGCAGCCCGATGCCCGGTACTTCTTCCCGCAGTTTACGCAGAAGTTTTTTGATGTGCTCAGGTCCTGTTCGCCTTCGCTGCTCTTCGAGGATGTGCGCCGCGATGTGCTGCAGGGGGATATCCACGTACTTGACGACCTTGTCGCACTCGGCAAAGGCACGGATGAGCGCATCGGTCCAGTACGCGGGATGGGTGTAGAGCACACGCAGCCAGAAGTCCCCCGGCAGCTCGTTCGCGGCGCGTAGCAGGGCAGAGAGAGTTTCCCCGCTCGCCGGCCGATCCAGACCGTAGTAAGTTGTATCTTGCGCAATAAGATTGATTTCTTTCACTCCACGCGCAGTGAGGGCGCGGATCTCTCGCAGGACATTGGACATCGGGCGACTTCTGTACCATCCGCGGATGCGGGGTATGGCACAGTAGGCGCATGCATGATTGCATCCCTCTGCGATTTTAACGTAGGCGAAATGCGTCGGGGTGTAGTAAAACTCCTTATCTCCGTAATCTGGTAGCAGCCTGGAGATCTTCGTGCTGTAGATTTTTTCTCCGCATCCCATCAGAACTTCCTCCGCGATGCGCACGATATCCGGTTCACAGTCCACGCCCACGAAGGCATCCACCTCCGGCATTGAATGGCGCAAGTCCTTCGCGTACCTCTGCGAGAGACAACCCGTCATGACGATTTTTTGTTCGCGCGGGGTTTTTCCTGCTTCGCGATTGCGCGTGTGCGCCAGTGTGGTGTTGATAGCCTCCTGTTTTGCAGAGTCGATGAAAGCGCAGGTGTTGATGATCAGAAGATCCGCCCTGGCGGCTTCTACCTGTTCGTATCCGGCAGCAAGCAGTCGATCGGCCATGAGTTCCGAATCAACCAGATTTTTGGCACACCCCAGCGAATCAATGGCAAACGTCCTGCGCATGCGTTCATGGTACCACACCTCTGCCCGAATGGAAAGAGGAGATTTCCAGTTCGTCTTGTCGTTGTCTGATCCCGTTTTTGCCCGCGTCTGCCCGCTTTTTTATTGTTTCCCGCAGCGGCTCGGTGTAGCATGGTCTCATGTCTGCGAGGACTTATCCGCATTGGGTTGACTGGGCCAAGGAGCTTCAGTTTATTGCTCAGGTCGGTCTCACCTACTCAAAAGATCGCTTCGATCGGGAGCGTTTTCAACGCGTGCGCGAAATTGCCGCTCAGATAATGAGCGATGGGTGTGACTTGCCCCTTGAAGTTGTTCGGAATCTTTTCTGCAACGAATCAGGTTTCCAAACGCCGAAATTAGACACACGCGCGGCGATTTTTCAGGAGGGAAAAATCCTCCTCGTTCGTGAACGCAGCGGTTTGTGGTCGCTGCCCGGCGGTTGGGTGGATGTCATGGAGTCCGTGCGGAGCAATACGGAAAAGGAAGTACGGGAAGAAGCCGGATTAGAGGTTCGAGCCCTCCGTCTCATCGCCCTACACGACAGAAACAAGCACAACTCTCCGCCGTATGCTTACAACATTTGCAAGGTGTTTGTTCTTTGTGAACTCATTGGCGGGCGCTTCCGCGAGAATCTCGAGACCACAGAAAGTCGCTATTTCTCACTGGATGAGCTTCCTTCACTCGCCGAAGAGAAAAACACGCGCGCTCAAATCGAATTGTGCTTCGTTGCGGCTCGTGATCCGCAGTGGCAACCTGTATTTGATTGATGTGTCGCCAATAAGATTTCCCGCTCCTTCCCGTGCTTCCAGCTTGCCCCGTCAATTATTTGATAATTTACAATCACTTTTTAAATTTAAAAAAAGTGTTGACATGGGAGGAGAAAAACGGTAGTGTATTGGTGTTAAACACCGACTATGCCAAATAAACCCTCTCCTTTTAAGTGCATCGTTGGAGTCCGCCTCGACAGGGAAATCAACGAGAAGCTTTCTATCCTTGCTCGGCAGCTGAGCTGTACCAAGTCTGATCTTGTCGCTCGCTGGATTTTTGAAAACACCCAACATATAATTCTCTCTGCTCATGACTACGAAAAAATCGCCCAAGATATCCGAAAGGCCTCCAAGAAGTAAGACTTTCGTTCGCTTCTCTCTCGACAGATCCATTCGTATTCGGCTCGAGAAGTATGCTCAGGAGAATAGTTTGTCCATTCAGGAGGCTCTTTCTCTTTTTTTGGACAAAGGTGTTAAACACCTCAGAAAAGCCCCTCCTTCTTCGCATCTCCACTCGGATGCCGCTCGGCGTTCTCGGGCTTTGTGTTCGTAGTTCTCTTTGTGTTTGATTATTCTCTTTTAACCCATGAAGACGAAGAAGCAAAAAAAGCCCCGCACGCATATCCTTGGGATTGCTATTGATGAAGACACGCGGCACGAGCTCACCACTCGCGCTGAACAGCAGGATCGATCCGTTTCCGCCCTGGTGCGCCGCCTTATCAGAAACTATCTCTCTTCTCCACGGGAGAGTATAGATTAGTGTGGTCGGCGGCAGGGAGATGGCGCTTGGCGGAGAGTTTGATCACGTCAAGTCGCAGGACGGCGGTATGTTGCAAAATGTGAGGATTGAAGGAGAGGGACGCTGCTGCTTCTCCGTAGTGGCGCTTCAACAGACATTGCAGCGCGGGGAGTTTTTCTTCTTCCGACAGCAGGGAGAGAAGACCTTCTCCCATTACCGATTCATAAAACATTGAGCAGTAGCAAGCGATATTCTCTTTCGCCCCGCTGATGCCTCGAGTCGTTTCCATGACAAAGGCGACTCTGGGGTCACGGTGGAGAAGTTCCATTTTTCTTCCCTCCGGGGCGCCGTGGAAGAAGAGGCTCAGCTGCTTGCCGCGCAGATCAACCCCGAAATTGAGAGGTACCACGTATGGAAATCCCTCGCTGTGAAAGGCAACATGGCACACCTCACAGCGGCGGATGATGTTTAAAATCTCCTCCAGATCTGTTATTTCGCGGTCCCGTCTTCTCATCTGCTCGTTCCCATCATGGCACACATGCCGGTGCAGCGCAAGGCGGAAAACGGCATCCTATTGCGGCAGACGCGAGGCAAATCCATTAGAATCGGAATATAAACTCCTTCTATTTCAGCGCATATCGAGCATCGGCACGAGCAGGGGCTCATCCGGACCGACATAGCGAGAAAGTGGGCGGAAGAGCGTATTGTCCTCCAATTGCTCAAGAATCTGAGCCACCCATCCGGCGCAGCGTGCAATCGCAAACACAGTGGTGAACATGCGCGTGGGGATGCCGAGGCTGTAATAGACAGTGGCGGAGTAGAAGTCCACGTTGGCATTAAGGTTTTTCCGGTCGCGCAAAATTTTGGCGATCATGTCGCTCATGCGGATCCATTTCGGTTCGCCGAGTGTCTGAGTGAGACGGATCGCAATGCGACGCAGCTGGGGAGCGCGGGGATCCAGCGTTTTGTAAACGCGGTGACCGATGCCGAATATTTTTTCATGGCGCTCAAGTTTGGCATTGATGTAGGGCTCCACATTTTTTTCCTCGCCGATTTCCTTGAGCATTTCGATGACTGCCTCATTGGCGCCGCCGTGCAGCGGACCTTTCAACGTGCCGATAGCCGCCGTGATGCAGGAATACATATCTGAGAGAGTGGAGGCAGTTACGCGGGAGGAAAATGTGGAGGCATTCATGCCATGGTCAGCATGCAGGATATAGGCTACATCCAGAATATGAGCTTCGTTGGGATCCGGCTCCTTGCCCTTGAGCAGCCACAGGAAGTGCGCTGCTTCATCGAGATCCGTGCGGATAGGCGGCAGATCCAATCCCTGGCAGGTGCGGTAGTAATAGGCGGCCATTACCGGCAACTTTGCAATGAGAGAAAGCCCGATTTCCTTCATCTGTGAGGGATCTTTCGTGCGGTCATCGTACATGCCGAGCATGGATACGGCTGTGCGCAACGCGCTCATCGGACGCGCGGTTTTAGTGGCTGTCTTGAAAAAATCGAGGATAGGCTGAGGAAGCTCTCGATCCTGTTGCAGACGTCGGCGCAGAGCTTGTAATTCGGCGCGGTTTGGCAGCCGTTTATTGAGGAGCAGGTAAATGATTTCTGCGTATTCGCATAGTTCCACGAGGTCCTCAATATCGTAGCCGCAGTAAAGCAGGCGTCCTTCTTCGCCTCGCACGTCGCTAAGGCGTGTTTCATTAGCAACGATACCTTTGAGTCCTTTGCTAAAAATGGGGAGGGGAGAGGGTGTCTGTTCCATACTTGATGAAGGGGTGAGTGATTCAAGCGGTTAGAATCCGAAGTCGCTGTACCATGCGTCTTCCAGTTCTCCGAGGGTGAAGGACTCAACTGCGGGGCATTTTTTCATCCATGTCCTCACGGCGTCGATATGCTGCTGATTGGTTGTTCGAGCATCCTGTGCTTCAATGATTTGTTCGCAAGTTTCCCCAAGGCTTCCGCTGCATGACAACCCTTGTCCTTCAATGCAATCAAGGATAAAGTCATCGACGAATTTCTCGAATTCGGGGGACGGGCACCCCACGTTTAACTTGATGTCCAAGCGAAACGCGTATTCTCGGAACTCTCCAACGTGGCGTTTTTTGCGCAGCCGCTTCTTCATGACTGGCACACTCTAGCCTAATTTATTCGTTCTGTCAATCACAATCCATTGGCAGAGCGCGCAAAGAATGAAATAAAATCACCGTGAGATTGCTAAAAACGGGGAAAGAGGATTTCCTGAAAGCTTGATGCCTCAAAAATGAACGGGTAACATCAAACACATGTCTCTCAAGATGAGTAAACAAGCAAGAATAGAGTTACTAATCGGAAGACTGTCATTCGTCTGTTGAGCAGCAAGAAGGCGTTGCCCGGCAAGAAGAAGAGAGGGAGACGAAAAATGATAGGAGGTAAGAAGCTTCAAGTCATCAAGAAAATTTGGTTTTTGATGGGACAGCCATACGGGAAACGCATGGCCGCTCAGCTCCCGGAGTGGCTTGCCTTTTATGCGGCAGAGGAACGCAACCGTCACAAGGTGCGAGAGCTTGTAGGGAAGGATCGATTTGATGAGTTAGGATGCGTCCGACTGCTCAATGAGGTGTATAGGCATCACGACTTGCTGACGAATCACTTTTATGCCAGCACGCGACTTATTTCAAAACATAGGGAGAAGAGCAGCGGGAAGTATATTCGCAAGTATGACAAGGCCCAGACGCCTTACCAACGGTTACTTGCCACCCTCAACCCGGAATTAAGGAGATATAAAAAGCTCTTGGAGCAACACGCTGGGCTCAATCCTATAGAACTTAGTCGCAAAGTAGAAGAAGCATTTGAAGCGCCCAACTCTGAGCAAGGACTTGCAATCCTGCCGAAAATGCTACGCTGTTGGGTGACCGTTTATTTTGAGGCATCGGGCTTCGGTGATGTTTCCTTTTGAGGCATTACGGGGTTTTCAAAGCGTTCCACGAGTACTGAATCTCCTTCCCTGATGATTCTGACTTGAGACCGTGTGGGCACAAAGGAACCACCCTTTTCCTTAAACATGCGAGATAGTTCACTGAGCGAGAACGAAGAATTTTCTAACTCTCTTGCTAACCTTTTGTAGTCGCTGCCTTGCTTCTCTCCCTGTTCTTTCAGGAATTTTAGCAACACATCGTCAGCCGTCATGCCCGATTTGTTCTTTATCGTAACATCCGCGCCCTTTGCTACGAGCCAGCACACCGCGGCCATGTTGCCCTGCGCAGCCGCATGCATGAGGGCAGTTTGTCCGCTCTTGTCTGTGGCATCGACCTTACCTCCTTTTTCGATGACCTTGAGTTTTTTGAACAGAGAAGCGGCCTCCTTTTGTTCCTTGCTGAGCTTGGCGCCCTTCGTGCGCTTCCCCGTGCCTGCGGGAAAGAGCAGCTCCAACCCCTGCTGCGGCGCGTCTTTCGTTGTCGCGTTTTCCTTCGCTTCCAGTGACCCTGCGAGCACCAGAACACTTGTCAGGATTAGAGTGATAATATGCTTATAATAAGCTAATAACAAATACTGGGGGGGGGGGTAACGACGGATTTCATGGGGACGTCTTTATGGGAAGTGATGCCAATCTACCATGCTTCGCCAAACAAGGCAAGAGAAATAACAGGTAATTAAACAAAATCTTCCACTCTTTACTCCTTCGCGCCGTGCTCCTGGAGGAGCTTGATGAAGTCGTCAGCTTTCTTCTCCTTGGCGTACTGCAGGGCGGTCTTGCCCTCCTTGTTTTTGATGTTCGGGTCAGCTCCTGCGTTCAGCAGGAGAGCGAGTAGCTCTTGAAGGGAATGATGTTTCCACTTCGCATCTTCCTGGCAAACGATCATGAGGGCCGTGTTGCCTTTTTTATCCTGCAAATTGACGTTCACACCGGCTTTGAGGAAGAGAGAGGTAATTCTCGGGTTTAGAGTGTGGAGAAAAAAGTATTCATCTTTTTCATTTTTTTCATTCGGATCAACCCCGGCAGCCAGAAGCACCGCGACTCCGGCGTCCCCAAGATTATAGTTATATATACAGCGCATCGTTGGCTTGGCGCCCGCATCGCGCAGAATCTTTGCGGCTTCCGTAAGTTCTTCAAGGGTTAATTTCGGAGGAAAACCAGTTCTAGGTTTGCCATCGGAGTTTATGGCAGAAAAGTTCAACTTTTTGAATAAGTCCTCGGGGACACTGGCGCCGGCCTCAAGCATCGCACGCATGTCTTGGGGCTTGGCGAGAAGGAGGTCTCCGACCATTTTCGCCCCGCGCTGTTGCAGGTACTTTGCAATATCGGCTCGACCGCGCTGCAGCGTGAGTCCCAGTGCGCACAGCTTGGGGTCCCGGCCCCCCCAGAGCACATTTTGAGCATTGGGATCTACGCCGTCGTCGAGAAGTCGTTTAGCGATGCGTTTGCTCATTCCAAACAAGTACATGGGGGGTGTGAAGCCACCTTCTGTGGTTAAAGATTGGGCCTTTGCGCCATGCTCAAGCAGGTAAAAAAGAAGTTTCTCTATACGATCGAATAAAGGATCATCTGTCTCGGTGGGAAGAACCTGCAGCCTAACGTCCTCCATGGGAACGCCGTGGTCAAGAAGAGCTTTGACTTTATCGTACTCACCCCATCTTACAGCCATCTGGAGAACACTATCATCCCTACCCTCGGGTATAGCCTTGGTATCTGCTCCTTTTTGTAGAAGAAGACGTACGACATCCGGCCTTCCTTGGCCAACGGCGGCATACAGGGCGGTTTCACCATCAAGATTTGATCCGGGATTCATTCTTCTCGCGTTTATCTGAGCTCCCTTGCTCAGTAGATAACGGACGACAGGAGCTTTCCGCCATTTTGCCGCAGCAATCAAGGGAGGAAGGCCGCTGGGGTATCCGGGATTTCCCACAGCGTTGACATCGACACCGGCTTCTATGAGAGCATCCACCAAATCCGGGTCAAATGGGTATTCACCGCGCAAATAATCAGTGAGTATATTTGTTTGATCTTTGCGGACGGGAAGAGGCGTTCCCGCAGCTGTCAGGGCTCGAATGCCGGCGGCGCTGCGGCGTTCGCCAAAGAGAACATCCTTAATAAAACTGGTTTTTCCTCCCTCTCCATCATCCGCAGTGAGCTTTGGGTCAAGCCCCGCCTCAATGAGAACTTGAAGTGTTTCCGGTGTGCCGAGGCAAGCGATTAGGCACGCGGCCTTGTGGCAATCGTTGACTAAATCCGGTTGCTCTTTGACAATCTTGCGCAAGGTGTCAGCATCATCCAGCAGCATAGCGATCTGCGCCTGTGAGAGGGCATCGCCCTTGCCGACCTTGATACCCAACGCCAGCAAAAGTCGAGCCATTTCCGGTTTTAAGTGCAAACCATCGACCTCTGATTCTCCTTTCGTGGCGAGATCCAAACCATGCCGCGAGAGTAAGCTCGCGAGGAGAGGTTCTTCGACGGCGGAGCGACCTTTCCCCGAATATCCCCACCGCAAGAGTTTCCCAATGAGTTTCAGATCTTCCGGTGAATCATCACATTTTCTGATCAATTCGTTCAGGAAGTCCTCTGAAAGGACTACATATTCATCCGCTTGCAATTGTTTCTTCTCCTCAGCTGAAAGCGGGCGTTTATCCACACAGCATTCTTCCAGAAAAGTCTGCAAGCTCTTGTCCTTCGCTAACTCCGCCGCTGTTTTCCCTTTCTGACTTTTCTTTGTAGCATCCGCGCCCTTCGCCACGAGCCAGCAAACGGCGAGGCGGTTGTTCTGCGCGGCGGCATGCATGAGCGCAGTCTGGCCTTGCTTGTCCGCGGCGTTTACGTTCCCGCCCTTTTCGATGGCTTTCAGTTTCTTGAGCAGGGATGCTGCCTTCTTCTGCTCCTTGCTGAGCTTAACCCCTTTTGCGTGCTTTCCTGTGCCTGCCGGGAAGAGCAGTTCTACTCCCTGCTGCGCTGCGGGCGTTGCCGCTTCCTTGGCTTCCGTCGCCCCTGCGAGTATCAGAACACTCGCCAAGGCAATGATTATAAAACGCTTAAAATAAGCTAATAACAAATC
>CANRKR010000043.1 GCA_947631275.1 uncultured Akkermansia sp. | reverse complement strand
TTTTCTGTAATGACTTTACGACAGTTACAATACGTTTTGACTGTGGCGACCAAAGGCAGCATCAGTGAGGCTGCAAAAACGCTTTTTGTGTCGCAGCCGAGTCTTACGAGCACCGTGCGCGATCTTGAGGATGAGATCGGTATCACTCTTTTCAATCGCACTAACCGCGGTACCGTAGTGACCTCGGAGGGAGAGGAGTTTCTCGCCTATGCTCGTCAGGTGGTGGATCAGGTGGATCTGCTTGAGCAAAAGTACAGCGGCAAAAAACGCGGACGCCAGGATTTCTGCGTCTCAGCCCAGCACTATTCGTTCGTGGTGGAGGCTTTCGTGGACGTCCTCCGAGATTACGGAGGAGACGAGTATGATTTCCGCATCCGGGAGACGCAAACTTATGAGATCATTGAGGATGTGGCGAAGTTGCGTAGTCAGGTGGGGGTGCTCTATCTCAACCGGGAGAATGAAAAAGTGCTGAGAAAAACCTTGCAGACGCATGAATTGCTCTTCACACGACTTTTCGTTGCTAAGCCGCACGTCTTCATTGGTAGCAAGAATCCATTGGCCAATAAGGAGGTGATCACTCTTCGTGATCTGGCCCCGTTTCCACGGCTCTCCTATGAGCAGGGCGAGCATAATTCCTTTTATTTCGCGGAGGAAATTCAGAGTACGCTCGAACGCAAGAAAAACATCCTCGTGCGCGACCGTGCCACGCTCTTCAATCTCATCATTGGCTTGAATGGCTACACGATCTGCAGCGGCGTCATCAGCAAAGCCCTCAATAACCCGGATATCGTGTCGCGGCCTCTCCGGGTGGATGACTATATGGAAATCGGCTACATCACCCACAAACGCGTGCGACCCAGTCGGCTCGGGGAACTCTTCATTCAACGCCTCCTCGCTCGCGTCGGAGCTTGAATCCCTCTCTCCCTCTGTGGTTTCGCTGATAGTTGATATAGGATAAAGCTATAGCTACATATTATTTCTTTGTATTTTACAAGAACAATCGAGAAAGGATATGATAGCGCTTTGCAGGAAGAAACATGCTGCATTCTGTAATCAACGAAAGGAAAAGAATGAAATACACCATCGTAGGATTCCCGCGGATAGGAGAACACCGCGAACTCAAGAAAGCCACGGAAGCTTATTTTCGTGGGGACAAAACAGCTCAGGAGCTGCAGGACACGGTATGCCAACTTCGGATTGCGCAGTGGGAGAAGCTGCGCGCGAGTGGAGCGGCTCAGATACCCTCGCACGACTTTTCACTGTACGATGGGATGCTGGACACAGCGTGGATGCTTAACGCTGTTCCTGAGAAATACACGCGGTTGGGGTTGGACGATACCGGCACTTATTTTGCCATGGCGCGCGGATACCAGGGGGAGCGTGGAGATGTCACTGCCTTATCGATGAAAAAGTGGTTCAACACAAATTACCACTACCTTGTGCCGGAGCTGGAAAAGAACACACGGCTGTCTCTGAATCATACGGATTTCCTCGCAAGTTATGAGCAGGCGAAAGGGCTCGGCATTGAAACGCGACCGGTGTTTGTTGGTCCCTTTACCTTCCTGAAGCTGGCGCACTGCGACCACGACAAGGCGCACTTTGTGCAGCCTCTCATTGAAGCGTATGCTGGGCTGCTACGGCTGGCGTCTCGCCATGGGGTGCAGTGGGTGCAGCTGGATGAACCCTCCCTGGTCATGGATCTTACCCAGGAGGATATCGCGCTCTTTCGGACACTGTACGATGGCATTCTAGCGCAGCGGGGAGAGGGAGGCACGAAAGTTCTGCTGCAGACCTATTTTGGCGATGTGAGGGATTGCTATGCGGAGCTGCTTTCCCTGCCGGTGGAAGGGATTGGGTTGGATTTCGTGGAAGGGAAGCAGACGGCGCAGCTTATTGCGAAGTATGGGTTCCCGGAGGATAAAATACTCTTTGCCGGGGTGGTGAATGGGAAGAATGTGTGGAGATGTCGGTATGAGACCGTGTTGGAACAGGTACGCTCTCTTCAGAAGTGTGTCAGGGAGGTAATTCTCTCGACGTCGTGTTCACTGCTGCATGTGCCGTACACAGTGGCGAACGAACCGCAACTTCCTGCGGAGGTTCTGCCGCATCTCTCCTTCGCTTACGAAAAATTGCAGGAGCTTGCCGAGCTGTGCTGTCTGGCGGAGCTGCCGGACTACACGCAGGATTCCTCGTTTCAGAGCAATGTCGCTCTGCATTCTTCGGGTTCTCTCTACCCAAACCTGGACGTGCAGCAGCGCGTGGCGAACCTGACCGAGGAAGATTTTACGCGACCGACGCCGCGGCGCGAACGTCAGGCTCTGCAGCGCAAGCAGTTGCTTCTGCCCCTGCTTCCCATCACGACCATTGGCTCCTTTCCGCAAACCGATTCGGTTAAACGCACCCGTTCCCACCTGCGCAAGGGGGAGATCAGCGCGGAGGAATATGAAAAGCTGGTGCGTGCAGAAATCAAGCGTTGCATTACTTTGCAGGAGGAACTTGGGCTAGATGTGTTGGTGCACGGGGAATACGAACGCAATGACATGGTGGAGTACTTCGGGGAGAACCTTGCCGGGTTCATCTTTACCCGCAACGCATGGGTGCAGTCGTACGGCTCCCGCGCCACCAAACCTCCCATCATTGTGGGGGATATCTCCCGCAAACAGAGCATCACCACGCCGTGGATCACCTACGCAGCTTCGCTCACCAACAAGCCGATGAAAGGCATGCTCACCGGACCTGCCACCATCCTCAACTGGTCCTTTCCGCGCGAGGATGTGCCGGGTTCCGTATCAATGTACCAGATTGCCCTGGCTCTGCGCGAGGAAGTGCTTGAGCTGGAAGCGAATAGCATCCGCATCATTCAGATCGATGAGGCGGCATTGCGCGAGAAACTCCCCCTGCGGCGAGCTGATTGGCACAGCGAATACCTGGATCACGCCCTGCGTGCTTTCCGGCTCTGCCACTCCGGAGTGCAGCCCGGAACGCAGATTCACACCCACATGTGCTACAGCGAATTCGAGGATATCATCCCGGAGATTGACGCGATGGATGCGGATGTGATCACTTTTGAAGCCTCTCGTTCCAAACTCACGATCCTGCGCGCCCTCGTGCAGAGCCACTTTGAGACGGAGGTCGGCCCCGGAGTGTACGATATTCATTCCCCTCGCATCCCCAGCGTGACGGAGATTGCCGCCGCCCTCAAGATGATGCTGCGGGATATTCCGGCAGATCGCCTGTGGGTGAATCCTGACTGCGGGTTAAAGACCCGCAATCTCCCGGAGACTATTGCCGCATTGAAGAACATGGTGCACGCGGCCGTGTGCGTGCGAGATACTCTGCGCTGAGGCGGGAGCTCTTTGAGATATTCCCCTCCAACGACGAGCACGGCGTCACTGCCTCTTACAGCCGTCGTGCTCGTTTTTTGCGCTCCGGAGCAGGGAAAAGATTTGCCAGCAGGTGGACTTTGTGCTTTAATGCTGCACGTTCCTCCGGGGCTTCTTCGGGAACTCAGGGGGGAACATCTCTTCAGGAGGCGACTTGGGAGTCGCAGGCAATAGATGGGAAAGGCTGTGAGAATCAGCTGCTGTGCCGCAACCGTGATGTCCGCGAGACGGACTCAGTCGGAACACCAGCCAGAAGGGAGACCGAACTCGGTGGCGAGACACCACCTAACCGGCATCAACAAAAAATGAAGAAATACACGATGTGCTCCCTTGCGGAGCTACCTGCGCTTGCCCTTGCAGTGGCAAGTTGTTATTGCACCTGCGCATTGGCGCAGAATGAGGTCCCGGCATCTGCCGCGGCGCAGCCGAAAGCTGATGAAGAGACGGAGCTGGCACCGGTCACGGTATCTGCCCACGAAGGCGTTGCCGTGCCGTACGATTCAACCGGTGTATCAGTGAGTATTCTGGATATCCCCCAGCTGAAAAAAGAGGGCGTTTACACACTCTCAGAGGCTCTCACTACCGTTCCGGGCGTGTATGTGCTGCCCGGGGGTGGAGCGTACCAGCGGGGAAATGTTTCGAAGCCCGTCATTCGAGGATTGAATTCGGACAAATACGTGCTGCCCATGATAGATGGGATGCGACTGAATGGTCTGGCGAGCTTGAATGGTCTCGTCACTTCCAATGTGGTGGCACGCACCCCGGTGTTCGGTCTCGGCGCCCTGGAGCTTGTCCGCGGGGCAGAGGGCGCCGTGTATGGCAGCGGCGCGATGGGCGGCGTCCTTTACATGGAAACGCCCGAGGGGAAGGGGGAACCGGGCGCCTCGCTCTTCAACGAATACGGCAGCTTTGATTCCTATACGGGGAATTTCACGGCGCAGGGGCGCGTCGAAGATACTGCTTTCTATGTTTCCTCAACCTATGAGCACAGTAACAATGATATCCACTACGAGGACGGCAGAAAACCTCAGATGAAGCATGCGGGGCGCTATCAAAACTACTCCCAGGCTGTGCGGTTGGATCAGTACCTCAACAAAAAAAATAAGCTTGTATTCACTTACCGGCGAGAGGATGCCCGGTATAGCGATGTCACCGGGCAAGGATTGTATGCTTTTCGTACAAGTCTATTGACGGTTAAATATCAAGGAGAAATAACACGCAAGTTGACATCAGGCCTGATGTTTGGGTACTACGACGAGGACAAGACCCTTGGAGCTCATGGAACGAATCCATACGGCGAAACCGTTTATGAGATGGATAACGTGCAGCTCGAATGGCGGAACTTGTTCAAATGGAACGAGACAAACAAGACAACTGCGGGTGTGTCTTGGGTGCGTTCTGATTTTGACATGCTGAAGGGAGGACAGGAGGTGCCATCCAATAGCGATTTGGACAGTGTCATCAGTTTCTTTGCCGAGCACAGCGTAGAACCCGTAAAAGGATGGACAAGTACAGTCGCGGCGCGTCTCGACCAGAGCAGTGTTTACAATGCTCTTTTCACGCTACGAGCCGCGACGAACTACAAGTTCAACCGGGAGCGTACGCGCCTGTACGCGTCGGCCGGACGTGGCTATGCGGCGCCCAGCGCTTTCGAACGGAGCAATGGAAGTTGCTATGTGCCGGCCTGGTGGTGCACGTACCATGGGAATCCTGACCTCGACTGTGAGACTAACTGGAGTGCCGACTTCGGTGCGGAGCAGGAATGGCGGAAGGATCATTTTGTTTCTGCAACCCTCTTCTGGGCGCGGACGGAGGATGCAATCCAGGCGGTGGATCCGGTCGGTTCGTACACAGACTACTACTACATCAACAAAGCAGGGCACCAAACCTTTCAAGGGGTGGAGTTCGCTGCGCGAGGGCTATTGAGTGCGCCATGGAAAATCGGTTACAAGTTTGCCTGGACCATAACCAGCCCGAAAGACAGCTCCACGGACCGGCAGGTTGCCGACAGTGCGCGCCAGGTATGGAGTGCGGATGTTTACACGAATCCGGTGGAGAAATTGACGACGGGACTCGGGCTTGCTGCCGCTGTGGGACGGATGGATAGCTCCGGGCAAAAGCGCATCGATGACTACGTCGTCTTGCGCTGGTACGCGCACTACGAGGTGAATGATCACTTGAGTTTATCCTTACGCGTGGAGAATCTCACGAACCAGAAATTCGTGACGTCATCTTTCAACGCCGCTCCGGGAACAGGAATCATTTCTCCCGGAACAGCGGTGTACGGCGGCTGCACAATCAAGTTCTGACGAGTAATGATGAAGCGGGTATGGTGGGTTCTTTTGCTGTTGCTTGCGGCGGTGGGGAGCATCGGGTGGTGGGCGGTGCAGAGTGTACAGACCGCGCCCGAGCTCGGCATCGCCCAGGAGGAGGAGAACCTGCCGCCCGCTTCCTATCCGGCAGACTTTGCGGAGCGGCTTGGACGACTGCGCGGGGTAAACATCGTGTTGTCTTCTGAAAGGGAAATTCCAAAGAATTTGGCGTGGAGAAGCGGGAAGAATGAGCCGCCGCTGGGCGATTCACGAGCCGTGCGCGGCGGTACGGTGCGGCTGGCAAGTCCCGGTCCTTATCCGGACAATCTTTTGGTGTTCGGCAGCCCCACGCCGCAGTTTCTGCATGCGAACATCTTTGAGCGCGTGGAGATGCCCCTCATTGAGCAACATCCCGCTACGCGGCGTCCCATCCCCGGCGTGGCAGAGGCGTGGGCGGTGCAGGGGCGTACCGTTTATTTCCGCCTCCATCCCGCCGCGCGCTACACCAACGGGCGTTCCGTGCGCGCCGGAGATTACGCACTCGGGGCGCTTCTGGGGGCGGAGGCGGGAGACGCGGGGTGGGAGACTCTTTGCCGCGCGGCGGAGGAGCTGCGCGTGCACGGGGATAGCGTGGTGGCGCTTACTCTGCGGGAAGAGGGCCCTCTCCCTGAGCTGCGAGCTTCCGGATTGCTTCACGCGGCAGAGCCGGGGTTCTACGTCGAGGTTGGAGATGATTATGCCGAACGGTACGCCTGGCGGGTCCCTCCCACGACCGGGGCATACAGTGTCCGGCGTGTGGAGAAGGGACGCATGGTAGAGCTGCGGCGGGTGCGTCATTGGTGGGCGGAAGATCTGCCCCAGCGGCGTGGAACATGCAATGTGGATGCCGTGCAGTACTACTTCCTCACGGACGAGGCGCAGGCGTGGGAGTTCCTTCTGCGCGGGAAGTTGGATCTCGTTCAGACGCGCCACATCGCCTCCTGGCATCGGTACGAACACACACCGGGGTTGGAGCGCATAGAGTACGACACTGATACCCCGCAGCCGCCTTACGGTGTCGCGCTGAATGCGCGAACCATCCCGGAACTTGCAGTGCGCAGGGGGTTATCGGCGGCACTTGATATGGATCGCGCCATTGCCCTTATTTTTCGCGGAGAGGGAAGGCGCCTGCAATCCTTTTTCGAGGGATACGGCATGCTTCCGTTGCGAAAAATTCAGCAATACGACCCCGTCCGGGCTCGTCAGCGCTTCGCCCGGGCGGGATATTCCACGCCCGGAGAGGACGGGATTCTCCGCCGCGTGCGGGATGGGAGGGAAGAAAAGCTCTCCTTTCGTTTTTGCTACGTTCCCTCGGAAAAGGTGAGCGCTCTGGTTGAAGTTCTCCGAGAGAGTGCACGGGCTTGCGGGGCGGAAATTGTGGCGGAGCCTTTGCCCTGGCAGCTTTGCGCTCAGCAAGTGCGGGAGGGAAAACATGAGCTGACTTTTTGGGCGACGGTGCCTGCGGAGCCCCTGCCGGAGCCGCAGCGATATTTTTCATCGAACGCGCGCGGCGATGAAGCGCCGTTCGGGTTGGCGGATGCAGAGATGGATGCCGCGCTGAGGGAGTGTAATCAGGCAAGGGATATTTCTTCCTTCGCCGCAGCATTGGAAAAAGTCGATCGTCTCATCTGCGAGCTCGCCGTTTGGGTTCCCGGGTGGCGGGAGGATCGCGTACGCGTTCTGCATGCTCCGCATCTGCATTTTCCGAAGCTGCCGGGACGTTACTACGATGTGACGGACAACCACACATTCTGGTGTACTCTGGAAAGGAGGGGACGGTGAAGCGACCCGCCTCCTCCCTTCGCGCCGTTGCGGCGTTCGCGTGCACGCTGCTGATGCTCAGCTGTGTGGCTCTGCTGCTTGCGGTGATTCACTCGGCACAGAGAGCGGGGGAACAGGAGGGAATTGCGACACACTGCTTTTTTGTCCCGCCGGCGGAGCAGCGAATGCCTCGGGAAGAGCCGGAGGCTGTGCAACCCCTGCCGGAGATTACGGGTGCAATTTCTCCTTCGGCTGTAGAGAGTTCCGATGTGACTGTCGTTTGCGAAATGTCGCCACCGGAGCTTGAAGAGGTGGAATTTCCCTCTTTTTCATTCCCGGAACCTGAGCTTGCTGCCGTCGATGAAGCCCTTTTTATGCCTCGTCGACGTCTGTCCACTGCTTCCTCCCGTGCTGTTCCCCCCGTTCGAGCCGTTGCACAACAGGATTCAGAACCGAAAGGAGACTACACTCCCCCTGCGTACCAATCTGCCCCCTTGCCTCCGTACCCGCCTGCCATGCGCCAGAGAGGGGTGGAGGGCACCTCACGCCTGCGGATCTTTCTGGATGCGCGGGGCACGCCGAGAAAGGTGGAACTCGCCGGCAGCAGCGGTCACGGTGAATTGGATGCCGTTGCTCGCAGTTGGGTGCTGGAACATTGGACTTTCTCGCCTGCTCGGCGTGGCGCTGTGGCGGTAGCATCCACTGTGGTGGTGCAGGTTCGCTTTGTGATTGATTGATAAAAAGTTGCAATTCGTTGCAGAGAGCAGGGTTGACACGCGTGAAGGTGTAGGGTAAAATCTCGCGGGCAAGAATTTTCCCCTGACAAACGCCATGGAACCAATTTACGAAGGAAAGGCCAAACGCCTCTACACGACCGATGATCCGAACGTCTTGCGCATGGAGTACAAAGACTCCGCAACCGCCTTCAACGGCGTAAAGAAGGAAGACTTCGAGAACAAAGGGCGCATGAACAAAGCAATCACGCTCATCATCTACCGGATGTTGGAGGAAAAGGGCGTGAAAACGCACCTCGTGGGGGATTTGGACGACATCAACCTGCTGGTGAAAAAGGTGTCCATCATGCCGCTGGAGGTGATCGTGCGCAATGTGGCGGCGGGCTCCTTCTCCAAGCGTATGGGGGTGAAGGAAGGTACGGCTTTCGGCAAACCCATTGTGGAGTTTTCTTACAAGGATGACGCGCTCAATGACCCCTTCATCAACGATGACTATGCCCGCGAGATGGGTGCCGCTACCGAAGAAGAATGCGCCTACATCAAAAAGATGGCGCTGCTTATCAATGACACTCTCAAGGAATTTTTCCTCAAAGCCAGCTTGCGTCTCATCGACTTCAAGATTGAGTTCGGACGCCTGAGCACAGATCCTTCGCAGATTGTACTGGCAGACGAAATTACACCCGATACTTGCCGCTTGTGGGACGTGGAGACCGGAAAGAAGATGGACAAGGATCGCTTCCGCCAGGGGCTCGGTGAGTTCATGGAATCGTATGCAGAGGTGCTCAACCGCCTGCAGAAGTGAGGGGAAGGCACCCAATCCGTTGATTTGAGCCATGTTCAAGCTTACTTTTGAGGTGTTCAGCCGCTTCCAGGCGGCGACGGATGCCAACAAGCTTCTCTATACCCCGATAGCCGATAAACTCACGTACAACCACACCCGTTACTACACGGCAGAGTGCGAGGGGGACGAAGGAGCTGCGCGCGATTATCTGCGCCGCGTGCTGGTGGATCCCATCTCACAGAAGGTGCAGGAGGATGACACGCCCGCGCTCACTGGGGAGCTCTTCTGCATCTCCTACGGTATCAAAAAGGGAGCGTTGGACCTGGAGAAGGAAGCCATTCTTGCCAACTATGCCGGGAGAAAAGGATTGCCCTTCACCCTGAAATCCCTCACCATCACCCAGAGAATTTACATCTTCGGCGAGGGCGACAAGGAAGCCTTGTCCGCACGATTCTGCAAAGACGTGTGCAACCCCGCTATCCACACCTGGAGCGTACGCTAAACGACTATGCCTGCTACCTACCGCACGATACCAGTTCGCGAGCTGAGTGAGGAAGAGCTCACTGCGTTGAGTCGCGATATGAAACTTTCGCTTTCTTCGGAAGATATGCTCGTGGTGCAGCAGATTTTCCGCGAGATTGACCGCGAGCCGACGGATGTGGAGCTCGAGGTCATCGCTCAGACGTGGTCTGAGCACTGTAAGCATCGCATCTTTGCCGCCACTGTGCAGCACACCGTCGATGGCAAGCAGGAGGAAATTCGCAGCATGTACAAGACCTTCATCCAGCGTCCCAGCAAGGAAATCATGGCCCGCAAACCGGGCTTTGTGCTCAGCTGCTTTGTGGATAATGCGGGATTTATCAAACTGGATGATAAGCTTTCCGTTTGCCTGAAGGCGGAGACGCACAACCACCCGAGCGCCATCGAACCCTACGCGGGGGCGAATACGGGGCTGGGTGGGGTAATTCGCGATATTCTCGGTGCGGGGAAGGGGGCTAAACCCATCGCCAACCTCGATGTGTTCTGCTTCGGCGCCCCTGACACGCCGGAATCCCTCACTGAGGGACACAACATCATCCATCCCCTCGGCATCATGCGTGGCGTGGTGCACGGCGTGCGTGACTACGGCAACCGAATGGGCATCCCCACCACCTCCGGCGCTATCCAGTTTGACCCGGCATACATCTACAACCCGCTCGTGTTCTGCGGCACGGCAGGAGTCATCCCTCAGACGGACATTGCCAAGGAGATGAAGCCAGGGCTGGCAGTGGTTGTCATCGGCGGGCGTACCGGTAAGGATGGTCTGCACGGGGCCACGTTCTCTTCCGCCGCTATGGGAGAAGCCTCCGCCGAAGAGGACCAGCAGGCCGTGCAGATCGGCAATCCCATCGAGGAGAAAAAGACGCTGGATGTGATTCTGGAGGCGCGCGAGCGGGGGCTCATTGAGTTTGTGACGGACTGCGGCGCCGGTGGTTTCTCCTCTGCCGCGGGTGAAATGCTCTCTGAGACAGGCGGCAATGTGTATCTGGATCGCGCTCCGCTGAAAGAGGGGAATATGCAGTCCTGGCAGATATTCCTCTCCGAGTCCCAGGAACGCATGGTGCTTGCCGTGAAGCCGGAAAACGTGCCGGAGTTGCAGCGCCTTGCCGATACTTTTCAGACAGAAATGACCGTCCTGGGCGAGTCGAATGACTCCGGTGTGCTGCGCGTGTGGCACCATGGGGAAACGGTCTGCGAGCTGGATAACTCCAAGCTGCACGAAGCGCCCACGAAGCATCTGACTTCCGTCTTTATCTCCTCCCCGTCTCGTACCGGTATCGCGCTGAATGATACGCATCTCGGAGCGGATCTGAAGGAGGTGTTTGGCGATTTTGCCGTGGTGTCTCGCGAGCCGATCATTCGAGAGTACGACCACGAAGTGCAGGGCAATACAGTGCTCAAGCCCCTCGCCGGGGCCGCTGCCGACGCCCCGCAGGATGCTTCGGTGATTGATATTGACGGATCCGACAAGCTGATGAGTCTTGCCCTGGCGATTCTTCCGGAATGGGGGAAGACGGATCCTTACGCCATGGGCGCCGGCACCGTGGATGAAACCGTGCGCCAGCTCATCATCTCCGGCACGAACCCAGACAAGGTTGCCCTGCTTGACAATTTCTGCATGGGCAATCCCGAGAGCCCGGTGGAACTTGGGCGCCTCGTGGAGTGCGCCAAAGGCATTCGCGATGCTGCTCTCGCCTACGGTGCGCCGTACGTCTCCGGCAAGGATTCTTTCTACAATTATTTCGAAACCGAGAATGGTCCGGTGAATATCCCGGTAACCTTCCTCTGCTCCGGCTTCGGCGTGGTGGAGGATGTTTCCCATGTCTGCGGCGCGTCCCTGCGCAGGAGCGACAGCGTCCTTTTCCTTGTGGGCAACACGGAAGATGAGCTGGGCGGCTCCGTTTATGCCCGCCGACACAGCATTGTCGATGCCAGGGTTCCGCAGACGGATTGCACGGCGAATTTTGCGATTTACAAGCGGTACTACGAGCGCGCCCTCACAAAAGGTCTCGTTCTCGCTGCGCACGATTTATCGGAGGGCGGACTGGCTGTTGCTGCGGCTGAAATGGCCTTCTCCGGCAAGGGCGGCCTGTGCATCGATCTGGACAAGCTGCCAACGGCGCACGGCTGGAAGAATCTGGTAGTTCCCTGTTTTGCGGAGAGCACGGGGCGCTTCCTCGTCGAGGTAGATCCCGATATGGCAGATGACTTTGCCTCAGCGATGGAGGGGATGCCCTGCGCCCGCGTCGGCTACGCTACAAGTGACGGGAAACTCACGCTGACATCCGGCGGCAAGGTGGCGCTTCAGGAGGAAATCGCCGCGCTCAAACATATCTGGAAACACGGACTCACCCCTTACTATTGATTTTTTCGAGCCATGCCTCACGCATTACTTCTCAAATATCCCGGCACCAACTGCGATGTGGAAACCGAACGCGCCTTGAGCGCCGCCGGTTTCTCCACTCAGGTGCAGCCCATTGCTACTGCCACGCCGGTGCACGTGGAGAGGGCACAGCTTGTAGTTTTCTCCGGCGGATTTTCCTATGGGGACTACGTGATGAGCGGTCGCCTCGCGCAGCTGGAAACTGAGCGTTTTCTCGGCGATGCCTTGCAGAAGCATTTTGACAAGGGAGGCTTCCTCTTCGGCATTTGCAATGGCTTCCAGATCCTCACCAAACTCGGCATTCTTCCGCGTGCCTCGCTCATCTGGAACAAATCGGAGCGTTTTGAGTGTATGTGGGATCGCCTCGTGAAGGTGTCCGCCTCCTGCCCGTACACTCAATTGCTGCCGGATGAATTTGAACTCCCTTCTGCCCATGCGGAAGGTCGACTCGTTTGTGACCTCGGTGATGCCGAGAAATATCTCGCCAATGGGTGCGTCGCCCTCCAGTATGCCGACAATCATAACGGCTCGGAACTGCGTATAGCCGGTTTGCAGGATCCCACCGGTCGAGCCATGGGGCTCATGCCTCATCCCGAGCGCTTCCTGCTCCCGCGTCACCATTACGATCCGGATTGGGCTGGTGATCCGGATTGGGGCTGGGGCTATTACTTCTTCAAGGGCGCCTTTGAGGCGCTGAAGTAGGCTCGTTCCTCTTATTCCAAGAATCGTTCCGGTTTGGCGTCTCGGAGTGGGGCGGTGTAGCGTATGCGCACCAGGAATCCTTCGAGCGACTCTGCGCCCCTCCGCGGCGCCAGAAGAGGCAGGCGGCGCGGAGGGAGCCGTCGATGACGGCGGAGGGGGCAGCGGCGGTGGGGGAAGCCCAGAGGAGGTTCACCGCGGCGCCCTGCCCGGCGCGAAGAGAGAGAGGAATGGCGGAATACATGGGGAAAATTTTCGATTTACGATTTACGATTTGGGGCGTAATGCCTCAAAAGAAAAAGTCACCGAAGCCCGATGCCTCAAAATAAACGGTCACCCAGCAGCATAGCATTTTCAGCAGGATTTGCAAGTCTTTGCTCAGAGTTGGGCACTTCTGTAACGCGCGGAGGGGGATTGGAGAAATTGCAGGGTAGATTAGCAAATTGAGGGGTGTTGCAGGGGGGCGGCAGGGGGTTTGAAAAAAGGGGAAGAGGAGAGATTGGGCGAGAAGGAGTGAAAGAGGGGTTGAAAGGTGGAAGGGGGTGTATAATGGAGGGTATGAGTGAGACGAAAGAACGGAAAAGGGAGGTTGGGCTCAGGGTGATCGGGCTGTGCAGGGATTTTGTTCGCGGTCTCGAGCGGGGGAGTGAGGGGGAGAGGGAGGCTGGAAGGTTGCTTGCGGTGTACCGGGAGAGCTTTCGGCGGGAGACGGGGGAGGTGGCCACCGAGTTGATGGTGATCGAGGCGATGAGGAGGCGGAGGGTGGAGCTGGAGGGGAAAGAGGCGGAGGCGGTGGCGAATAGTTGCAATCAGTACAAGCACGAACCGGGGTGCAGGAAGGGTTTTGATGATTATCAGACAAGGGAAGAGTTAAAAAAAGAGGTCAATAGTTACGAGAGAGCAAGGGAAGAGTTGAGGGCTCTCAGGGAAAGATCGATTACCTATACCAAGAGGCAGTGCTGTCCTATACCTGGAATGGGGGCGAAAGCTCCAGGGATGGATGAGGAGTTTTACGTCACAGGCAAAAGTATTTCGGAGCTTATGAGCGGGAAGCACGCGAAAAAATCAGCGGATTTGGTTTCGCATCTTACGGCAGCAGCCAACGTTGATTATTTTTGGCAACATTCAATACCTTACAAGACGTACAGGGATAAAAAGCTCCCTTATGAAAAGAGCGATATTGAATGGATACACAAAAGGAAGTCTTATATGAAGTGTCAGGGGAAGGAGTACGAAATTGAGATTACCGCAAAGGAGTTCAAAAAAATAAGACCCCATGTACTCTACCAAGTCAAAACAAAGGCAATAAAATAGAGCGGTGCATGTATTGCCGGGCCTTTTGCAGACCAAGGGCGCCCCCGCTCTGTGGGGAGAGTACCATTTACTCCCAGGGTTTGCAAGATTTTTTTGGGGGGAGGGTAAAAAAATCGCACCCGGCAAAAAAGTCTCTTCTCTTTTTTTGAGGTGGGGTTATAATGGGGCATGCCTCTCTTTTCTGCTCCTGCTTATGCGCCCAGTGCGGCTTCTGCTCTTTTTGTTTCGACGCAAGAGGCGGCGGATATTTTGCATGTTTCTCCGTGGACGATTCGGACGTTGGTGAGGCGGGGGGATTTGCATGCTTTTCGGCCGGTTATCGGGGGGAAGAAGTTGTTGCTTTATGCGGCGGAGGTGCAGAGGTATGCGCGGCTGGCTTGTTCGCTTTCTCCGGCTGCGCAGGATGCGGAGTGGGAAGCGTATCGCAAGGCGGTGTTACGGGGTTGAGAGGCGGGCGTTGAAGTGGGCGGCGAGTTTTCCCGGGGGGAGGGTGGCGGGGGAGGTGTGGGGCTCTTCGGTGATGGGGAGGTTGAGCGCTTGTTCTTGTTTGCGGAGTTTGGCACGGCCGCGGTTGATGATGGTGTAGGTGATTTGGCGGACGGTTTGGGGGCCGGCGGAGTGGCAGAGGGTGTCGAGGTCCGGGCCGATTGCGCCGCGGTCTCGGAGGATGGCGCAGGCGTAGGCTTCGGCGAGTTCGAAGCGGTGCAGCGCTTCGCGGAGGGTCCAGATGGCGCGGGCGAGGTGATCCTGCGGGGTGTGGTCGGCGAGGGGGCGCATGCCGAGGACGGCGGCGAAGTGGTTGTAGAGGGGGATGTAGTCTTGCTGGGAGCAGGCCGTGAGGCCAGCCACGCCGCGCTGCGCTTGGCAGACGGCGTGGCGGTATTGCTCCGGCGTGGCATAGCCTAGTTCGCGGCCGCAGAGTTTGTAGGCTTTGGCGGCCATCTGGGAGAGGACCGCTTTCTGCTTTTTGCTCAACGGTGTTTTCATGGGTCAGGATTCGGTGCGGTCTTTGGCTTTGATGTAGTAGGCGTCGGTTTGTTCGACTCGGCAGCCGAGTTCTGCGAGTTCGGTTTCGGAGAGGCCGGCTTTCATGGCGTCTTTGTTGGGTTTGGGGTCGGGCTGGGTGATGTATTTTTCTGCCCAGGCGGCGCCTTTGGCGAGGATGGCGGCGCAGACGGTTTTCCAGGTGTGTTTGCGGTTGAGGAGGACGAGGGTGGGGTTGCCCAAATTGAAGCCGTAGGTGGCCAGCGCGGTTTCTCCGCTGCGCAGGCCGGGTTTGAGGACTTCATCCCGGTGCATGGAGGCGTAGAGGGAGCAGGCGTTGAGGAGGGCATCGCGGCGGTTGGTGAGGGAGCCGATGCGCGCGTCGTACTCATCGCGGACGGCCTGGATGCGGGCGTCCATTTCTGCGGTGATGGAGCGGAGCTGCACTTCGAGATCCGCGCATTCGTTCACTTTGTTTTCGTAGTCAGCTTTGGTGCTGATGCCGGAGTTTCGTGTGGTTATTTTGGTGGTCATGGTTGTGTTGGTGTTGTTGGGTTTGGGTTTATGGTTCGTTGGGGGTCATGGATTCGCGGACGACGCGGGGCATCTGTTCCGCGGGGAAGAGGGCGCCCTGCTGCATGGGGGCGGGGCGCACGGGTTTGCGGTCCAGGAGGCGGAAGAGCTCTTCGCGCATCCAGATGGAGCGGGTGGCGCGCGGGCGCATCCAGCCTGCGAGGCGGTACGGGTCCGCCATGACCTGGCGGGTTTCTCCCAGCTCCTCGCTGCGGTACCGGATGATGACGCGGTCCGGCATTTCGCAGGCGAGGGCTGTGATTTGCCAGGGGCCCCAGCC
>CANRKR010000042.1 GCA_947631275.1 uncultured Akkermansia sp. | reverse complement strand
GTCAACAAAATGCCTATCCTAGCGCGTGACTGCTTCGTCGCTGAGCAGCTCGGGATTTGCTTTGGTAAAGATGGTCAAGGAGTTGGATATCAATTTCATGGGCGTCCAGCCACACATGGAGATAAGGCTTTTATCGTGGGATCGGATGGGCGTCTTGCCGCGTGGATGAGTGCCACGATGCCTGCTGGATCTCAATGGGGCCGTAGCTATAGCGACGCGATGAAGTTTAAACAGGAAGCGATGCTCAGTTTGATGACGGGACGAGTGAATCTCGTCGTGCGCAACACAGCAAGATACCTGATGAAGGAAATGCCGGATGATTTGCGTTGGACATTGCTCGCTACGCTGGATAAGAAGCTCTACTATCAGGATGGTCGAAGCGCATCAGAGAAGAAGCACGAGTATTCATTGGAATGCGGTGCCAAATTTTCATATTATGGAGACTGGGAAAATGGTTATTGTATGGGTGCGAGTGGGGAAGAAATGAAGGTCTGGGAGGTTTTTTGTCGCTGGAACCGGTACCGGAGGTGGAGTGACATTGTACGGCGCTGTGCTAATCTGGTGGGAGACAAAGACATTCTCGCCCTCTTCCCGGAGGAGGTGAAAGCGATACGCAAGCAGTACAAACAGAGGTTGGCGCAGATGAAAAAGCAGAAGGATGAGGCTAATAAGGCCTTGCTGGCAGCGGCGGATGAGATGCTGGCTTCGCTCCCCAACGAGGATTTGAAATACGCGAAAATAGCGGCGGCTGTCGGGCTTTATTTCGAAGATCACGCTAGCACTGGGTACAACTACACTTACGGTTGGTTGAATCCAAGTGTGAAGATTTTTCTGCCAAATGGGAAAAAATTGACCGGGCGTGACAACCTGGTGAATGGTACCAACCCCGGCATTTTGCAACAAATTCCTCACGAAGCGATTTTGGAGCATTACAGGGAACCGATTACACAGATGGCAAGGCACATAGCGGAGGATCGCTTCAAGGAGATGCCGCCCATAGTGCGGGACCTTATGAGAGCCGAAGTTTCCGATAATCTTATCAATGCCTATGGTCCACCGGCTAAGGATTTGGGAGATGGTTTTGCAACGGTTGAAACCCACAATCGCACGTGGAAAATTCCCATGGTCAACGTCGATAAGACTAAAACATTTTTTATGGATTCCATGGGAAAAAAGTGGCCCTACAGCATTGTTGAACAGTATAAGTCATATAGGCAAACAATGCAGCTTGTCCGCCTTTGTGCCCTGATACTAGGTTCGGACGAGGTGCTCGAATACATCCCGCCTGCGGGCGAAAATGAGGAAAAAGACTTGCCCGAAGCGTCGAGAAAATCCGCCATGGGCAGCACTTCTCCGGAGGGGGCCGGTTCGTCCAAGGGTGCGCAGTACGCGGAGGGAATTGCAGCTTTACGCCGCATGTCGGCCGCACTGCGTCGCGCCTGGCTGGCAGAAAACATGGGCTTTTGCTACGCGCAGAGCAATGCCCCCGCCTATACGGCGCCCCATATCGCGAATGATAACGCCCTCTTTGTGGATGAGCAGGGGAAGGAGCGTAAACTCTCGGAAGTAGCAACCGACAAAAAGGCTCCCGACTGGGTGGCAGCCACCAAGGCAGCTCTCGCCGTGGGTCACGAACATGTTGCGGCTCGCTTCACAGAGGAGCTAAAAAAACTTGCCGTGCAAACTGCTACGCACATTCTGAATGCAATAGATGAAACTCCGCGTTATTCATGGCTTGCAGAGATGAATCATCTGATATTCAATCCGAATGGTCAATCTGCCTATCCTCCGGAGGGGAAGATCGACTTTGTAGATGGCTTTAAAATACACTCACCAAATGTGAATTATGGGGGCAAACTGTATTACAATCCGCAGGGCAAAATCTCTCAACCCGCATCGAGTAATGTAGGATGGAGACATTGGTTTGTGCTTTTCCGCTGCGCCGATGTGGCAGGTATCGAAGCGATCAATGCCGAGTTCAAGGCAGATGTGGAAGCCATGCGAGCCGCCTATGAGAAATCGCCCTTCTACAAAAATAAGCGGAAAAAGTAGGACTATTCATCTACTTCTACCTTTAATACTTGCTCCAAAGATCAATTCAGATATATCCCGTCTGCTTAGAAAAAGGAAGAGAAGAAACTGCGCCAGGAGCAATAATGGGCTTGCCATCGGAGGCGTTTCCCGGGAAGGCGTCATGTGCTTCTCCTGTGCATGGATGTGGCCGGTATGAAAACCAATCGACGGCTCTTCAAAAGTAGGAAGAGATGAGCACCGCTGCGCGCTCAGTTCGTAGATGTTGGATTACTTGCTCGACGATGCTGTTTTGCAGATTGCTCCCACCGCGCTGATGCCGACGAGCCGTCCATGTTGTCTTTTTTAGCAGTGCTTTTTCTTAAGAGCTCTCATGGAATGGTTCTTACGCTTCTTTAGCAGCATGATGACGTGCTTGCGACCGTACTTGAATACCCTGCTACTTTCGTGATAAAAGCACTTCGCTCCTTGCGAGTGCGTAGCATTCTGTACTTATTGCGTGCCTCAACGATGTTCATAATACCTTCTTGTTCATTGTCTGTGTTTATCATACAGACATGATGGTACACTATTTTTGTCCAAACGATCAATCTCTTGCCCTCTTTTTCCCCGTTCGGTACACTCATTTTTGTCCGATTGCGGGTCCAGCAGCACCGGTCAATTTGGATTGCCAAGGGAAGAGGGAGAGGGTAGAATGAGCGCGGTGAAATTTTCGTCTCTTCAGATCTCGGCAATCAAGCTGATGCTCTTCGGCTCTGTGCTGCTGTATCTGGTCATTGATCTCTTCATTTTGGAAGGGCCAGTGTGGCGGCTGCTGCACAAGCAAGATGCTGCCGCGGCAGAGAACGCCAATGCGCCCGCCATCGTGTACGGGGAAGTGATTACGCAGGAACAACTGGATCAGTTCACAGAACAACAAAATCACCTGCGTGGACGCAGCGCCGTCCCCGAGACAGAAAAGATACCTCTACTCATGGAGATGGTGCACGACACTCTGCTGCGCCTGCGCTCGCGGTATAACGATAAAAACCTGCCGGATACTACGAATGCCGCTGAGCAGGAGGTGCGGAATCTCGTCGCTCGCGCTCCGTCGAGTGAGATGTTTGACTCATGGTTGGCGAGTCAAGGATATACCCGTCAAGCGTACACACGAGAGCTATCAACCAGGCTGAGGGATAGGCATTTCCTGCAGCGTGTCATTGAACCGCACTGCCGCGTAAGCGAGGAGGACGCCGCACGTCACTTCGAACTTATCAGGGATTCTCTCGTGCAGCCGGAAAATCGTCCGCTCCGCCATATTTTTCTATCCTCCCTTGGAAAAGATTCGGAAACCGTCCGCCGCCATGCGGAGAGTTTGCTGCACGAGCTGGAGAAAGGCGCAGACTTTGTAGCACTTGCTAAAGCACACAGCGAGGATCCCACCTCTGCTGCACGAGGAGGAGATGTGGGCATCGTGCAGAATGCGGAGGGCTTCCCTCTGCCGGAGCTGCCACTCTTCGGGGAGGGTGCCCCGCCGTCCGGAAAGCTCTCGCTTGCGCAGAGTCGCTGGGGTTGGCATATTCTGCTGCTAGGTGAAATCACGCCCGCTCGCGCTCTGCGTTTTGAGGAGTGCAAAGAAAGCCTAAAGAGCGCTATTCGTAGCGCGCAGGAGGAAATTGCTGTCAGAGTCTTCCGTTCCTCGATGCTGAAGGAGGCTTTTGCCAAAAAATACCTTGAAATTCATGCACACTGACACCATCAGCACTGGTAGGTTATCCCGGGGACTATGCGGAGAACTCTGTGTCCCGGGCGATAAGAGCATCTCCCACCGCGTCGCAATTCTCGCCGGTCTCGCAGAGGGCAAAACGCGCGTTGAAAACTTTCTTTGCAGTGCGGATTGTCTGCACACGCTGACGGCGATGCAACAGCTCGGCGCCGTGGTTGATCTGGAGCCAAATACGTCCATCATAACCATTACCGGCACCGCTATGCACCCTAAGCCACCGAGGGAAGAAATTGACTGCGGCAATTCCGGAACTGGGATGCGCCTGCTGGCCGGCGTACTTGCTGCACTTCCCTTCCCATCGCGGATGACTGGGGACGAATCCCTCTGTTCTCGCCCAATGGGACGCATCATCACCCCTCTGGAGCTTATGGGCGCTCAAATCACAGCATGCGGCGCCAGACCGGGCTGCGCCCCACTAGAGATTAAAGGCAGGAAGCTGCGCGGCATTGAGTATACTCTTCCTGTAGCCAGCGCACAGGTAAAGAGCTCCGTTCTGCTTGCAGGCATGTTTGCGGAAGGGACAACCTCCGTACACCAACCCACCATCACCCGAGATCACACGGAGCGTCTTTTCTCCCATTTTGGCATCCCCTGCGCCGTGAGCAACGGGGGACTCACTGTACAAATCGGGGGAGGGGTTTTCCCTCAGGCAAATAATATCTCCATTCCAGCGGATTTCTCCTCTGCGGCGTTCTGGGTGGTTGCCGCCTGTGTGGTGCCGGGTAGTGAGCTGCTCCTCCGTCGGGTGGGACTCAATCCCACGCGCACGGCTCTACTGCATGTACTGCGCCGCATGGGGGCAGATATCCAGATCTCAAACGAACAGAGAACCTGTGAACCTTACGGCGATATTATCGTGCGTTCCGCAGCGAACCTGCACGGCACGGAGCTGGAGGCGAGTGAAATCCCGAACCTAATTGATGAAATACCGATTCTCGCAGTTGCATCAGCTTTTGCGAAAGGGAAAACGACCATCCGCCACGCGGCGGAGCTGCGGGTGAAAGAAAGCGATCGTATCCACACCATCGTGACGAATCTGCGCGCCGTGGGCGGGGAGGTGGAGGAGTTTGACGATGGCATGATCATCACCGGAGGCGTACCGCTCAACGGTTGCGTGCTGGACAGCTTCGGCGACCACCGCATCGCCATGAGCTTCCTTATTGCCGGGCTCTGCGCAGAGGGTTCGACTACTCTTCATCACTGCGAAAACATCAATACCTCCTATCCCGATTTCGCGAAACACTTGCGGCAGCTCACGCAATAGACAACATCCATGGCACGCATCATTCCAGAATGCGAAGCGCGCATCAAGGAGTCCGCGAACATCGTGGATCTTGTGGGGCGCTATGTGCAGCTGCGGCGTGCTGGCTACTCGTGGAAAGCGTGCTGCCCGTTCCACAATGAGAAGACCCCATCCTTCCACGTGAATCCCGCGCGACAGAGCTTCCATTGCTTCGGCTGCGGCGTGGGCGGAGATGCCATTAAGTTCCTCATGATGTATGAGAACCTGGACTATCCCACGGCCCTGCGGCGGCTCGCAGATATCAACGGTATACCTGTCATTGAGGAGGAGGACGACCCGGAAATGGCGCAGAAGCGGAAACTGCGCTCAGCGGTGGTGCAAGTAAACGAATTGGCAGCGGAATATTACCACAAGCTCCTCTGCCGCAGCAAGGGCGCCGCCGATGCCCGAGAATACCTCCGAACGCGCGGCATCGATCTCCGAATTGTCAAAGCTTGGCAGCTCGGCTGGGCCCCGCCGGAGTTTCGAGAGTTTTCCGATTTGGCACATGTGCGCGGCTTTGATGACCGCATCCTTCAGGAATCCTACCTTATTGGGAAAAACTCACGAGGTTCCTATCCCGTCTTTCGTGATCGTCTCATGTTCCCCATCCGCAATGTGCGCGGGGAAGTCGTCGGCTTCTCCGGACGCATTATGCAGTCCGATCGCGATCCTCGCAAGTACGTAAACACTGCAGAAACCATTGCCTTCCACAAAGGGGAGCTGTTGTTCGGCCTGCACAAAGCTACCTCTGCCATGGCAAAAGCCAACAGCACCGCTCTTATCTGCGAAGGGCAGCTGGACGTCATCGCCTGCCATGAACGTGCGGACCTGCACTACGCTGTGGCTGGACTCGGCACGGCTTTTACTGATGATCATGCCAAGCTCCTTGCAAAGTACGCGCGAAAGGCCGTACTCTGCTACGACGGCGATAACGCAGGAAAGGTCGCTGCAGAAAAGACCTATCGCAAACTTGCTGCCGCCGGTATCTCGGTATATCGCGCCAGCCTACCTGCTGGGGAAGATCCCGATTCCATCACGCGTGAACGAGGTGGCGAAATTCTCCGACAGGCGGTGAAAAATGCTCAGCCATTTCTCGAACAATGCATTACTGAGGAGCTGGCCGTCTGCCAGGATGATGCCCCTTCCCTCGCCGCGTTGGTTGAGCGCATGGCCGATCTGGCGGCAGAAATCCACAGCCCTGTGCAGCGGGATATCGCCACGGCTGACCTCGCCACCCGCCTCGGCGTGGGGTTGGAGCGGATGCGTGAATCTGTCAACCGCGCAGTACATGAGCATAAGCGGCGCCCGGTTCACGAAGCCAACGAACTCCGGGACGATTACTCCGTGGACGACTCATGTGAAATGGATGTTCCCAAGGCGTTTTCCTCCTCTGTCGACACGCAAAGAAAGGTCTCGGCAATTGCCTTGCATCCCGCTCTCAGCGCGATTCTGAATCTCATGTTTAGCAATGCGCGGGCGCACAACATGCTAATGGAACGTGTGGAAGACTTACAGGAGCCGATTCGCCACCTGCCGGGAGGGGCCCTGCTGCAGCACGTTCTTGAACTTGCCCCCGCGTCGGACACGAAACCGGATGCCGCCGACATCGCGCAAAAGCTGACCGAAGAAGAAGCTCTGGCTCTGCGGAGTGTTCCAACCTATGACCTTAGTGATCAACTAATGGAAAGTTACGTTGACGAAGTTTGCGCACAAGCGATGAATGCCTCTCTGGAGGCGCAAATCGACCTCCTTCGCACTCGCCTGCGCGGTGATCTTTCTTCGGAGGAATGCAAAAGCACCATAGAAAAAATTAATACTCTCACCTCCATCGCCAATAAAAAGTAAACTCCATGAGAACACCTTCCGCAGGGCTTGGGCAAGGGATGCAGCAGCGCATGAGCATGAACACCTCCATGCAGCTTTTCCTGCGCACTCTGCAAGCCACGCTCATGGAACTCAAGAACCTCACGAATCAGGCTATCAGCGCGAACCCCGTGTTGGAAGAAATCTCTCCACCTTCCGTTCCGGCTGCGGATGATGATGCTCCACGCAGCCTCGACTACGCGGCAACGGAACGCCATGAGTTGCTGATGGATTCTATCCCGCAGCAGACCACCCTTATCTTCCACCTCGAAGAGCAAGTGCGGCAGAGTGCTCTCTCCCCTGCCCTGGAGCAGGATGCCCTGCAAATTATCGCGCATCTGGATCCCCACGGCTTTTTGAGCGATGAAACCTCCCTCAGGGATACCATGCCGCCGAAGCGCTACCAAAAGGCCCTGCGCGTAGTGCAGGATCTCGAACCCGCAGGTGTCGGGGCGCGCAATCTCCAGGAGAGTCTGCTGCTACAGCTTCGCCGGGTAGATGAAGCAGGGTCTCTCGCCTACCGCCTCGCGGCGGAAGAATGGGAAAATCTCATCCACCATCGATACGCTCTTGCAGCCCGATCCCTGGGTTTCTCAGAAAAACAGGTTGCTGCCGCAGCTCACCGCATCTCCCGCCTCAATCCTGACCCGGGCAGCAGCTTTTCCCCCGCCGAACGCTGCATCCTCGTGCCAGATGTCATCGTGGAGCGCATCGGAGAGGAACTCCGCGTGTCGCTCACCGGTGAAGGAGTGCCTCGTCTTGCCCTCTCCTCGCAGTACCGAGAGATGCTCGCCGCTCAATCCGACCGCCCGGAACTGCGCCGTTACCTTTCTCGTTGTTTCAGTGAGGGGCGGGATCTTATCCGAGCCATAGAAAAACGTCAGGAAACGATTCTCGCCGTTGCACAATCAATTGTGCGTTTTCAGAAGGATTTTTTCTTCAAGGGACCAGCCCATCTGCGACCTCTGAAAATGGAGCAAGTTTCCGACGATACCGCCATGCACATCTCCACGGTCTCCCGCGCGGTGAATGGAAAATTTCTGCGCTGCGAATTCGGAGTGTTTGAACTTCGCCGCTTCTTCTCGATCTCTCTTCCTGTCACTGAAGCGCAACAGGCGACCTCCCCTGCCGAAAAAACGAGCTCAGCGGGACCGACTGAAGTTTCCGCTGCGACTGTGCAGTCGCGCATCCGATACCTCGTGGATCACGAATCGCCTCGCAAACCACTCAGCGATGCAGGAATCGAAAAAATCCTCGCCGATGAGGGCATCCGTATCTCACGCCGTACCATTGCCAAGTACCGCGACCGTATGCACATCCTCCCAACTCATTTGCGCAAACGCTCCGAATTTCCCAATCCCTGACTCGTTCTTTCAGCCGCTCTCTTTCTACCCTTGCCGCCATGAAAACGTTTCTCGCAGCGCTCCTCCTGTTGACAGCTCTCATTGGGGTTGCAGTCACCGCCGTGTACCATACCTCAGTGAACTCTGAGACCCGCTTTGTACCACGCGTATCGCACGAGGAGTATATCAACACTCACCGCTCATATCGTCCGCACGTTCAGCGCCCGGTTCCCACCGCCCAGCCCGTCCCGAACGATGCCCTGCAGAACGATGACGCCGCTGAGGAGGTGGAGCCATGAGCAGTGCTCTGCAATCCCCCGCCATCGGCTACACCCTCGGCGACCAAGCCGGTATCGGTCCAGAGGTGATTACCGCTGCCCTCGCTGCCCTCGCTGACGTTCCCGCGCGCTTCGTGCCCATGGGGACTCCCGTCCCCTGCACCCGTGGTGAACCCACGGATGTCACGGCTCGCGCCGCCTGGGAGCAGTTGGAATCGGCCGCAGACGCTCTCCGATCCGGGTCCATTGATGCCGTTGTGACCGCTCCTGTCTGCAAAGAATCTCTGCAACGCCTCGGTTTTCCCTTCCCAGGGCAAACGGAGTTTTTCGCCGCTCGCCTTGGAATTCCTCATTTTGCGATGTGTCTCACAGGGGAACATCTTACTGTCGCACTCTGCACCACTCATCTAGCCCTGGAGGAAGTACCACATGCGCTCACAGAAGCTCAAATTGTTTCCGTGACCGAGCTGCTCTGCGACTTCCTCCAACGCCAAGGTGTTTCTTACCCCCGCATCGCCATCGCCGGACTTAATCCCCACAATGGAGAAGGTGGCGCTTTCGGTTCCCAGGAGCAGACTATTATCGCCCCCACCGTGGCGCGGCTTCAGAAATCTCTTGCTGACCGAGCGTTCATCACTGGTCCTTGCGTTCCAGACTGCGTTTATCGCGATGCCGCCGCCGATCTCTACGACGGCATCGTTGCTCCCTACCATGACCAAGCTCTCATCCCACTCAAACTGCTGGACTTCGACAATGCGGTGAACGCCACCCTCGGTCTGCCCCGTCTCCGTGTCAGTCCGGATCACGGCACTGCCTTCTCCATCGCCGGGCGCGGTATCGCTAACCCTGCCAGCACTCTCCGCGCCTTCCAGCTCGCCATCAAATCTGTGCAGTAACCTCTTGCCCGCACCGTCGAATCCCGAACCCATGTTCTAATGTATGCCCACTGACGGTGTTGCCGCCAGGGCCGTGGTAGCAGGATTCGGTTCCAACGCAGGATGACAGGAGTTTGTCAACAGGCGCAACAGGTCAAAATCCTGTTCGAACGAGGGGCTGATATTCTCGGAACGATCGAAGTGCACGCACTCAACCTCATTGTAATTTTTCCGCCGAACCCCTGCATCAGTCAGGGTTCCCCCACCTGCCGATCTTCATCAAAAAGAGGTTTGCATCACGAATTCCGTTTCCATGTCTCCAGTTTTTTCAAGTATTGTTTCATTTTTTCTCTGATTTTCTCTATCCCACAAAAAACAACTTAACCTACTCAATACTAACGATAATTTTTATGAAATCTAAAGAAGGTGAATCTTATTGGTCATAAATTTCGAAAAACTCTCACACGCAAATGAAGAAACGCGCCTGAACAGAACCGCGCAACCATTCTGCGCCGAATTGAAAATTCCAAATTCTAAATTCACATACTCAGTGCTAGACGAAACGGGGGAGAATTGCTAGAATGCAGAGAGACGTGAAACGACTTCTTTTCATTATCGCGGCGATTACTGCGTTGCTGACTCTTTCTGCCTGTCGGCAGGATGAGGAGGAGAGTCATGTCATCCGCATCGGCTCCTTCCCCAATATCACGCATCTGCAAGCACTCGTGGCACGCAACATGACGCGGCGTGGAGAAGGCTGGTTCGAACGCTATTTGCCCGGATACACCATCGAATGGCAAACCTACAACGCCGGACCTTCCGCAGCGGAAGCCATTTTCGGGAAAACTGTGGATCTGACTTACATCGGTCCAAGTCCTGCCATCAACGCCTATGCGGTGTCAAATGGACGAGAAATGCGGTTGCTGGCGGGGGCCGTAAACGGCGGTGCAGCTCTTCTGGTGAGCCCGGAGAGCGGTATCAGACAGGCAGCAGATTTCCGCGGACGCAGCATCGCCACCCCCCAACTGGGCAACACGCAGGATGTCTCCTGCCGCGCCTGGCTGGCGGCGCATGGGCTCACCTGCACACTGGAAGGCGGCGGGGACGTGCGCGTAACGCCGACCAGTTCCTCCCTGCAGTTGCAGCTCATGAAACAAGGCAAACTAGAGGCCTGCTGGACGGTGGAACCGTGGGTTTCCATGATGGAGAAGGCAGCGGGGGCGAAGCTGCTGGTGCAGGAGCCCGGCGTGGTCACTACCGTACTAGCGGGGCGCGTGAGCTGGCTGAGAGCGCATCCCACTGAGGCAGCAGCCATCATCCGTGCGAATGAAGAGCTCACCCGATGGATCCAAGAGAACCCGCAGCAAGCCATTCGATACGCCGCCGATGAGCTTGCTCGGCTCACCCAAACACCTCCGGATATCGAGCTGGCGTTTTCCGCCGCCAAACGCCTTCATCTTACTACCGAAATCGACCTGCCCAGTCTCAAGACCTTCGTGCACGATGCGCAGGCGGCGGGATTACTGGATCGCGCCCCTCCGCTGGATGGCCTGATCTACCAACCGACTACCCCTTCCTCAACGACGCCATGAATGCACCTACGAACGAACAACCCTCCGAGCTGGAGCAATTCCCCACCGCCAGCCTCAGCGTGGAGCATGTCACCAAAATCTTCCCTTCCCAACAGGGAGAAATACGAGCGCTGGAAGATGTAAGCATCAGCATTCGCGAGGGCGAGTTCGTCTGCTTCGTCGGCGCAAGCGGCTGCGGAAAATCTACTCTGCTGAACATTATCGCCGGACTGGAAAAACCTGACTCCGGGCGCGCAATCATCAACGGTTCGCCCATCACCGGACCCGGGCGAGACAGACTCGTGATGTTCCAGGAGCACGTACTTTTCCCCTGGTTGGACGTCATCGGCAACGTGCTTTTTGGGTTGAAGCAAAAGCCGAATCTCAATGACCACGAACGTTTGGAAGTTGCTAAATACTACCTCTACCTCGTGAAGATGGATAAGTTCGCGCATTCCAACATCCACGAGCTCTCTGGTGGCATGAAGCAACGCGTCGCCCTTGCACGTTCCCTCGCCCCGAATCCGAAAATCCTCCTCATGGATGAGCCCTTCTCCGCACTGGACGCCATGACCCGAGAACAACTCTACGGCGACATCCAGGACATTTGGCAGAAACGCCGAAAAACCATCATTTTTGTGACCCACAACGTGCGTGAAGCTGTCTGTCTGGGCGATCGCGTGGTACTCTTCACCCCGCGCCCTGGTCGTATTCGGGAGGAATTCTCCGTCTCCCTGCCCCGACCTCGCAACATCAACGACCCAGAGCTAGCCGACCTCTCGCGACGTATCACCGCTGCGTTGAAAGGTTATCCAGATGCCGCTGAATCCGATTAATTTTTCTCCCCCTCATGAAAAACATCTCGCAGACTATCTTCTTCTTCATTCTGCTCATCATCCTATGGGCAGGAGTAACCGGTGATCTGGCGTTCCTCGGCATCGACTGCACACTGTGGTCGCCGTACGTGCTGCCATCGCCCACGCTCGTGGCGCAGTATTTGTACGATAACACGGCGAACGGCAAGCTGCCGCTTTCCATGCTCATCACCATGCGGCGTCTGCTCATCGGCTACCTTATCGGCCTGATCATCGGGGTGCCGCTCGGTATGCTCGCCGCGCGCTTTGCCGCCATGCGCAACACAATTGGTGTCCTCGCCCTAGGGTTCCAAGGGCTGCCGAGCGTCTGCTGGGTGCCGCTGGCTTGCATCTGGTTCGGGCAGACGGAAGCCGCCTTGCTCTTCGTGGTGATCATGGGAACGCTTTGGAGTGTCCTACTCTCCACGGAAAACGGCATGCGCAATGTGCCGCCTATCTACGCCCGGGCCGCGCGCACCATGGGGTCTTCTCCGCTGCACACGCTTTTTTTCGTTACCCTACCGGCTTCGGCCCCGTTCATTGTGAGCGGTATGAAGCAAGGTTGGGCCTTTGCGTGGCGCTCGCTCATGGCCGCAGAAATTTACGTCTCTGTGGTCTCCGGCTTCGGTATCGGACAATATCTGCACTACGGTCGCGAGTTGCAGCGGATGCACCAGGTTGTCGGCGTCATGTTCATCATCATTGTGGTGGGGCTGCTGGCGGACAAATTGCTCTTCTCTCCAGTGGAAAGCTGGCTGCACCGCCGCTGGGGCACAGCCCGTGATTAATTTCCCCCTCGTACGATCACATGATTCCCTCGTCCTTCATTCAGAGTCTCGGCAGTACGGCAGAATGCATCCACTGCGAGCTCTCTACTCTGGAAACCTACGCTGGTGATAAGTGGTTTGCCCGCTCCCTGCCGGAAGCCGTCGCTCTTCCCCACAACGAAGAGGAGGTGTCTGCCATCCTGAAGGCGGCGCATGCCTACGGTATTCCTGTTACTCCCCGAGGGGCAGGAATGGGCTATGTGGGGGGGTGCGTACCGGTATGCGGGGGTATAGTGCTCTCCACTGAGCGTATGAACCGCATCCTTGAGGTAAATCCGGCCGACGGCGTAGTGGTCGTGGAACCGGGCGTTATCACCGCCGACCTTCAAGCCGCCTGCGAGCAGCTCGGCTGGTTCTACCCGCCGGATCCCGCCTCTCGCAAAGATTCGTCCATCGGTGGAAATATCGCTACCAATGCAGGGGGGCCTCGCTGTCTGAAATATGGCGTCACGCGCTCCTACGTACTGGGATTGCGCGTTGTTCTGGCAGATGGTCGTACTCTCATCGCCGGCGGTCGCACTCACAAAAATAAGCAAGGATTCGATTTGGCTGGTCTTTTCTGCGGTAGCGAGGGCATGCTCGGCATCATTACCCAGGCGACTTTGCGCATCATCCCCGCTCCGCAGGCACGTATGGCGCTGCACGCTTCCTTCCCTGCTTTTGAGCTGGCTGCCAGCGCTGTGCAACGAGTGCTTCAAGCAGGGCACCTCCCCTGCGCGCTGGAAATTGCTGATGCCTATACTCTCACTGCCGCGCGGAAACACCTTCGAACTAATGTGTTACCTGCCGATGCTCAAGGACATCTTATCGTAGAAATCGATGGTCGGCGCGACGCACTGAGAAGTGAGCTGAAGGAAATTGCCTCCCTCCTGCGTGAAAACTCAGGAGACTCCACCGTTTATCCCGCTTACACAGAGGAAGAGGTCGAGCGCATTTGGGAGCTACGCCGAGGTTTTTCAGAGAGTTTGAAAGCCACCGGTCTCACAAAGCTGAACGAAGACATCGTAGTGCCACGCTCTCAACTGGTGAATTTTGTGAACTTCTGCGCTTCTTTACGGACGGAAAGCGGCATTCCCATCGCCTGCTTCGGTCACGCAGGCGATGGCAACATCCATACCAACATCATGGTACCTCGTGATGAAAACGGCAATGAACGTCGAGCCGATGCTGAGGCTCTCCTGCCGCGTGTGTTCGATTTCGTACTCTCGCACGGCGGCGCGATCACCGGCGAACACGGCATCGGCATCGCCAAAGCTCCTTGGTTTCCCCAAGCCGTCGGCACGACCTCCCTCTCCGTCCACGCCGCACTCAAATCTGCCCTTGACCCGACCGGCATCCTCAATCAAGGGAAAATAATGGGCAGTCGGCAAATTTGAAATTTCCTTGCCATAATTGTGGGTTTGTGTTACGTTAGGATCATGGGAAATGTACGTGTCTGTGGGCAGGAAAACTTGCCGACCCAGCCCTCCCTCTTTCTCCCCAACAGGGTGGACTACGCCACACGCGTGGCACTGGAGCACGCGCTCGGCGGCGCACAGAAAGTGGTATACCTCGTGGAGGAAGATCTGCGCCCGGCCGACGACATCCTGCGTGGCATTCCCAATGACCGTCTCATCACCTTCAATTTTCGCACGAGCAAAAGCCGCGAGCTACGCGAAAAACTTATGACGCACCTGCAGAGCGGCTTGCACTTTGTCTTTCTGCCGGGTCGTCCAGCGCAAATTTCCGGCTGTCTCACGGATGTCCCCAAACCTTTCCTTATGCAGCTTAGTTCGCTGCATATTTCGCCCGTTCCCGTGTATGCAGGATTCTACCGCAAAAGCATTTGGCGAGCGTGCACGGGTGATCCGCAGGATAGTGACTGGTCCGTGCTGCATATTTTCCCGAAGCTCGCTCCCGGTCCTCAGTGCGGCGAACGCATGTTGGAAGTGTGGCTGAATGCCTCAGCCGAGCATTATGCGGAGCATCCATTGCTGGAGAAATCCCTGCCGCGCCTTCTGCTGGAAGGAATGAAGCACAACCCCGGCTCGGAACTCATTGATGGGATGGACGCCTCGAGTCTTAACTTCACCAAGCTGTTGGGGGCATCTCTGGCACTGGCAAGAGAACTCAAACGCACCGTGCAGGAGCCGCGACTCGGAATCATTCTGCCCCCGGGCAAAGGCGGCATGATCGCCAACTACGCCTGCTTTTTCGCCGGTATCATCCCGGTTAACATTAACTACACTTCTTCGGAAACTGCTTTTCACAGCATCGTGAATCAGAGCGGCATTCGCCACTTTATCACTGCGCGGGCGTTTATGAGCAAACTGCCACAATTTCCGTGGCCGGAAGAAGAAAAAATATTACATTTGGATGCCTTGCTCCGTGAAATTGGCGCCGCCCGCATCGCGGGGTGGGTCGCCTTTGCCAAGGTAGCGCCTGTTCCGGTCATCGCTCGCACTTTTGGGATGGATGAGCGCAGCGGAGATGATGAAGCTGCTTTGCTCTTCACATCGGGCTCCTCCGGTGAGCCAAAGGGCGTAGCATTCACGCACCGCATGGTTGTTGCAAACATCCTGCAACTGCTCAGCAAGGTCTATCTGCCCCCGGGCAGTCGCTTCCTGTGTAGTCTTCCCATCTTCCACAGCTTTGGTCTTACAGTTTGCACTCTTCTGCCGGTTTTCTACGGCTTCAGCATGGTGACCTACCCCTCGCCTCTGGAAACAAAGACGCTTAACGACCTTATTGAGCGCCACCAGTGCACCCTAGTGCTCACCACTCCCACCTTTGCCCGTGCCATGCTTCGCCGCGCAGGCGCAGACACCTATCGCAGCGTTAAATACTTCATCGTTGGCGCAGAGAAACTCCAGCCGGATCTGGCCGATGAATTTCGTACACGTTGCGGCGTCAACCTGCTGGAAGGGTATGGACTCACGGAAACAGCTCCTGTCTGCGGTGTCAACCTGCCGGATGCTGAGCTGCTGCCTACGACGCCTTACTATGTACCCGCCACTTGCCCGGGAAGCGTGGGGCATGTTCTACCCGGGCTGGCTATCCGCATAACGGATCCGGATGACGACGATCGCATTCTGGCCATATCCGAGCGCGGCATGATTTGGATGAAAGGTCCCCAGGTATTCCACGGTTATACCGGCAACCCTGCTCTGAATGAGGGGCTCTTCCGCGACGGCTGGTTCAAAACAGGCGATCTGGGTTCCGTGGATCTCAACACCTTCCTTACCCTGGCCGGGCGTCGTTCCCGCTTCTCCAAGATCGCCGGAGAAATGGTTCCTCACGAAGTTGTGGAATTAGCTATCGAAGCCTTCGTCCAAGGTCTCCGCTCTCCTGAGCAGGAGGGACAGCGCAGCGTCGCAATCGTCGGTGTCCCGGATCCGCAGAAGGGGGAGGCCCTCGTACTCCTCTCAGCCGTGCACCATGGCAATCTGCCCCACGCTCTGGACGACATCCGCGCTTATCTCGCTGCTCAGGGGTTGCCTCGGCTGTGGAGCCCGCGTGAAATCATCCCAGTGGAGACGATACCGGCACTACCGACGGGCAAGTTGGATCTGCGCGGCTGTCAGATGCTCGCCTACGAAGCTTTGGAAATCAAAGTCTGACCCGCACGCTGCGACATGTA
>CANRKR010000041.1 GCA_947631275.1 uncultured Akkermansia sp. | reverse complement strand
ACTCCCGCAGGCGAGAGGTTGGTAAGCTCTCTTGATCAACTAAGCGATGGCTACAAGAGTGCTATCAGTCTGATTGCCGACATTGCTTATCGGATGTCGATGCTCAATCCGCAACTTTTTGATCTAGTATTGGAAGAAACCCCTGGTGTCGTGCTGATTGACGAAGTTGATTTGCACTTACACCCAGCATGGCAACACAAGATACTGCGGGATCTGCTGGATTTTTTTCCAAAAGTCCAATTCATCGTGAGTACTCATGCCCCGGCTGTCATTCACTCCGTCCCAACAGGACGCTTAGTCGTATTGGAGGACGGGAAAGTGCAGCGGGAGGGTATCCAACCCTACGGTCGAGATGTCAATTCAATCATGAGGGAGGTCATGGATGTCTCCACGCGTCCCGAACCTATCAAACAGAAATTTGCTGACTATTACAGCAGGATGGACGAAGAAGACTACGAAACAGCTGAAAAGATATTGGATGATTTGGCCTCTGATCTTGGGGAAGATGATACCGAGGTAACCTCCTGCCGGGTAAGTTTACAATTGGAACGTTTGCCATGATTTACATCCGAAAGGGAAAGGAACCAAGAGAATTGCAGGAGTTCAGGAATCAAGTCGATTCTGAGTACGGGAACATGCCTGGGAAGGTGAAGAAGATCCTACTTGCTGCTCTGTGTGCAGAGCAGCACGGTTTATGTGCCTATTGTACGTGCCGCATACCGGAAAAAGCTGCTGAAAAACGTCTCCAGGGACCGATGACGATCGAGCATTTTTATCCACAGCACCCGGACAACGGGAAGAGGCAGGCAGCTATGGATCTCAAGTACAAAAATATGCACGCCGTTTGCTCAGGAAACCGTGGCTGTGGCAAGGAAACGGCTCTTACGTGTGATGCAAGGAAGAAGGACAAAGTAATACAACTCAACCCTTGTAATGAGGCAATTATTTCCCAACTTTATTATCAAAGTGACGGAACAATACGTGCTAGGGATCCAGAATTGGACGGTGAACTGAAGTTTGCCTTAAATCTGAATTGTCCCGAGCGATCGTTACCGCAAAATCGTAAAGCGGTTCTTACCGAGATACAAAGGAGGTTACCCCAAGATTCTGATTTCAGGTCGGAATGCTCAAAGTGTTTGGATTCCTTGCTCAAAAAACCGACACCTTTTTGTGGTATGGCCGTAGAATGGCTAAAGAAAAAAGCGGGGAAATAGTTTCTGAATCCAGCTGCTGCGAGGGGAGATAAACAAAAAAATCGTTGAACAAGCAAATAAGCTGACGGAGCTTGAAAAGACAATAACCGACTTGGGAACAACTCTGAGCGGGTAACCACTACACGAAAGCAACTAGTCCCCACAGGGAAGAGCGGTGTGCTATGGCGTTTCAATTACAAAAAAAGGTTTGAGCCTGGGGACAAGCCAACCTTCTATCAGATGATACTCAATGAGCACGAGAGGGACAACCGCTCCCAAAATGATCCATGCACACGTGTGCCCAGACATCCCAAAGTTGCGGTTGCAGTGGAAGTAGGCCACCAGCGCGCCTTGGGTAAGCAGTAAAGAGTATGTATAACGGGAGAGGTACGTAACTCCGCTACAGCGGTTCAGTACGGCAGAGATGATTCCCCAGCTGCGCGACGCTGAAATGAGCAGTGCAGCTACAGCCAGCTCCACCGCGATCGGGTCGTATTTCACTCGAGACGACCAACACATGTATCCCACCAGCATATATAGTGCACCCAACTCCAAGACGCTCGCAAGCACTCGCAAGAAGGCCGTTCGGCGCAGGTTCCACCGCTCACTCAAATAAGCTGCCACCATACCCAGACCCATGCAGCTAATACCGCGTATTGTTCCACCCGAAAGAAACTCATAATAAAGACCATACGCTCCATTTCCTCTCCCTGCATGGGCGTTCCTCTCGATCCACCAACTTATAAGAATCCCCGCGATAAGCCAAATCCACGCGCTCTGTCGATTCATCGCAAACAGCCCAAGGATGAAGCAGCTCACGATGAAGTAAACACCCACGAACCAGTCAGACCACCCTACGAGTGCCGTCGCGACTCCGTGCCCCGCAGCCGGGAAAAACGTGAAGGGGAAGTTCCACCAAAAACGACACCCCACAGATACTAACAGAGCATAGAAGAAGATGATCCCCGGCATCAGCCGTATCCACAGCTTACAAATGCCTTGGCATACAGTACTCGCTTCAACTTTCATCGCCTTTCGGTACAGGAAAAAACCGCCTATGATGAAAAAATACATCACTGCCATTTGCAGACGCCACACCTGTGTATTGCACAGTCGCAGCACACTTCGCTTCAGCTCCGGATCAATCCAATCCCCCACATGCACCAAAAATACCGATAAAATCAGAAATATTCGCAAGAACTCTACGAAATAGATACGCTTTCCTTTGGTAGTCAGTTTTTGTTCGTCACTCATTGCGTCCATTTGTTAGCCACGCGCGCGAGTATATCTCTTTTTAAAGGAGATGTGCTTTTAAGGTTTTGGTTTACATTGATTATAAATGTATTATGATACATTATAGTAGATAGAAAAAGTGAGTACTCCTTCTATTTTTGACGGAAAAGAAAGGCGCATCTATTGATTTTCAATAAATTAATTCATTTTAGGCTGGACATCTCCTTTAAAAAGAGATAAGCAAGGAGCTTTCCTTCTCCACGATTATGCATCAGCCCCTCCCCTTTGTTCTGCTGACCTGTTGCATTTAATTTTGCAATGCACAGGTGCTTCAGCGAGTCAAAGTTCTGCTAGACAAGCAAGTCAAAATATGATTTGATGGAACGTGCATACTTGTATGAAATCCTATGTCATTTTCGAAAAGCTGGATGAGGAGACTCTGAACTCCTTCCAAGATTGGCTGCGCAACCGTGAACGGGTTCTTTACCGCACAGCCATGGCAGAGCTTGCTGCACTCAAGAAGCTGCGCCCCGTTTACGTGCAGCAGAAAACCCGCGAAGAGCAAATGGAGTGGATGCGGAAGATGCTCGCATGGAAATCTGCCGAGCAGATATCGGATCACCTGCTGCAAGTTTGGCTTGTGCGCCAGCACACGAGCATGCTTGTTTCCTTTCTTGATACGCTCGGTATCAAACACAACGGGCAAGGTGTGGTGGATGTGCTGCCAGACAAATTGGACGAGGAAAAACTCCGCGCCGGCGTGGATAAACTCTTTGAAAAACACCCTGCCGGGCTTGTATCGCTTTACCTGCAGATGTTCCAGAACCAAACCGCCGATGGTTGGCCGGAGCTGCAGCGGCTGCTGGATACCGATCCCCGCGTCACCTTGCGCTGAAGGAATCCCGTCGGCATGGCTTCTCTGACTGCTCCGCCACTGCAGAATGAGCGAAGATGAACGATTCATGGGGCTGGCTCTGCGGGAGGCGGGAAAGGCCTTGCGTGCCGGGGAGGTGCCTTGTGGCTGCGTCGTGGTGAAGGAGGGACGCGTCATCGCCCGCGGTTGGAATCAGGTGGAGAGTCTGAAGGATGCTACGGCCCATGCCGAGATGATCGCGCTCACTGCCGCTGAAGCGGCTCTCGGCGATTGGCGATTAGACGGTTGCACGGTTTACGTGACCAAGGAACCCTGCCCCATGTGCGCCGGAGCTCTGGTGCACTGTCGTCCTGAACGAGTAGTCTTCGGCATGCCGGATCCCATGGGCGGCGCCTGCGGAGGGTGGATCAACCTGCTGGACAGCAACCCGCCCCTCAACCACCGCTGTCCCACGCAGGGTGGCGTATTAGGCGATCTGTGCGCAGAGCAATTTCGTTCCTTTTTCCGCGAAGCTCGACGCGCCGCAAAGCAACGGCGCGCCGATCGCCTCGGAGCAGATGCGAATAATCATGACGAATCTTCCTCAGATTGAGCTTGTCATGCATGCTCCCATGCCTCCGTGGCTGAGTGAAGAGATGCTCAATTCCTTCCGCAGCGCATTGTCAGCTCTGCTGCCTGCGCTGCTTGCTTCTCCAAGGGGTCCGCAGCATGTGCTTTCTGCCCTACAGAACATTGATATTGAGCTTGTTGATGACCCAACGATCGCCGACGTACACGCACGCTTTTTGCAAGATCCCTGCGCCACGGATGTCATCACTTTCCCCTACGGTGAAATCATCGTGAGCTGCGATACCGCCGAACGTTACGCCGGAGAAAAAGGACTCAATCCCGTCTGCGAACTTTTCCGTTACATCGTACACGGTCTCACCCACCTGCACGGCTACACTGACGCAACAGAAGAGGAACGTGCTGTCCTCTTCGCCATGCAAGAGCCTCTCGTGGAGCAGTTCTTCCCTCACTGCCGGACGGATATTCGTTCAGATGGCACGGCGCCAAGCCTTTCCACTCGGAGTCAATAACAAGGGACGTAATCCCGGAGCGTGCGCAGCTGGTAGCTAAGAAGAGGTTGGGTGATTCAGACCGTATCTTCTCCCCGGCGCCTTTCCCCGGCAAAAGGCCCGGTGCGCATGCTTGACACCCACCTCTCCTCCTGCTATACTCTGCCCCGGTTATGGAAGATACCGTTTCTGCCGTAGATCTCTCGATGCTCGACACAGCGGCCATGCGCAGCCGTCTTTCCGAGCTCGGGAGCTATCTTTGACCTGGAGCATTTGGAGCAGCGCTCCGCCGAATTGGAGAAGCGCATGAGCGCCCCGGATTTCTGGGATGATCCCCAGGCTGCCCGTGAGTTGATGAATGAGGTGAACCCCCTCAAGCGGCGCATGGAGGAATACCGGGCTCTGGAAAAGGGGTTGGAGGATGTGGAAGTGGCTGTGGAGATGGCTCGCGAGGAGGCGGAAATGGCGGCGGAGGCGCAAGCGGAATACGCGGCATGGGAAAAGAAGCTGGAGGAGTTCGAGCTCATTACCATGCTCAATGGCCCTCACGATGCCGCAGGCTGCTACATCACCATTCACGCCGGGGCAGGAGGCACTGAAGCTTGCGACTGGGCGAGCATGCTGTTGCGTATGTATCTGCGCTACTGCGAACGCCACGGCTTCACTGCCGAAATCATGGAGAGCACGGACGGCGACGAAGCCGGCCTGCGCTCTGTCACCGTGAAGATCGCCGGGGAGTACGCATACGGCTACCTGAAGAACGAGCGTGGCATCCACCGGCTCGTGCGCATGAGCCCCTTTGATGCTGCGGGAAAGCGGCATACTTCCTTCTGTTCGCTGGACGCTACCCCGGATATCTCCGATGATGTTGAGATTGAGGTGAAGGATGCGGACGTGAAGATGGATACCTACCGATCCGGAGGCAAGGGTGGACAGAATGTGAACAAGGTGGAGACCGCCGTGCGTCTCACCCATCTCCCAACCGGCATCATCGTGGCATGCCAGACTCAGCGTTCCCAACTGCGCAACCGCGAAGAAGCCATGCGCATGCTCAAGGCTCGCCTCATCCAGCTGGAGGAGGATCGCAAACGCGCCGAGGCTGACCGCCAGTATTCCGAGAAGGGCGACATTGCCTGGGGCAACCAGATTCGATCTTACGTTTTCCAGCCGTACCAGATGGTTAAAGACTTGCGCACCGGTGTGGAATCCGGCAATATTCAGGATGTGATGGACGGCAACATCGACGCGTACATCGAGGGCATGTTGCGGCACAACGCCCATGCCTGATCACGGGGATTGCCTTCGCCTCTCTCTCCATCCAACTCAAACCGCCATGCTTGAGATCGATGTCCTCACGCTGTTCCCTGAGATGGTGACAGGCCCGCTCTCGCAGAGCATCCCCGGGCGGGCGGCCAACGGCGGTCATGTCGCCGTACGCGCCCATCAGCTGAGAAATTGGGCCACAGATAAACACCACCGCACGGACGATTACCTCTGCGGCGGCGGGCAGGGCATGCTCATGAAGTGCGAGCCCATCTTCGCTGCTATTGAACAACTGCGACGTCCGGAATCCCGCGTAATTCTCATGACCCCCCAGGGGCAGGTGTTCTCCCAGGCGGTGGCGGAACGACTCGCCGCCCCCTGCATGCAGCCCGGCGGCAATGCGCACTACATCATCATCTGTGGGCATTACGAGGGTGTGGATCAACGTGTGGTGGACGAGCTTGTGGATGAGGAATTGTCCATCGGGGACTACATCCTGACGAACGGGGCCATTGCTGCGGTGGTAATCATTGACGCCATCGTGCGCCTGCTGCCGGGCGTGCTGGGCGATGAGCGCAGCAGTGCAGACGAATCTTTCACGCATGGTCTGCTGGAAGCGCCCGCCTACACCAAACCTAATGTCTTCCGCGGACTGAGCGTGCCGGAGGTATTTCTTTCCGGCAACCACAAGGCCATTGAACAATGGAAGCTTGAGCAAGCTGTGGAGCGCACGCGGTGCAACCGCCCGGATCTCTATGCCGCCTGGGCTGCTGAACATCCGGAGTTTTTCTCCCCCAAGCGCAAAAAAATCAAGCGCACTGCATACAGGAAGCGCAAGGGAACCGCGGAAGCCGACTCCGCCGCTACCTCAACCCCTGCAGAATAAGCAGGAGCATCACCGCTGCCGCCCCGAGACGATACCAACCGAAGATGGCCAGGCTATGGCGGTTCAGGTAACCCACCATCCACCTTACCGCGACAACGGAACTCGCCCAGGCCACCGCCGTGCCAGCCAGCATCGGTCCCCAGCCAATCTGCGCTACCATCTCCACCCCGTGCTTCACGGCATCGTGGCAAGTGGCAGCCCCCAGCGTGATCACGCCAAGCAAAAAGCTGAACTCCACCGCCGCTGCTACACTCAGTCCTGCCGCCAACCCGCCCAGCATGGTCATGAGGCTTCGGCTAACCCCGGGGCACATCGCCACGCATTGCATCACTCCTACGAAAAGCGCACCCTTCGGCGTGAGTTCTTCAAGTTTCTTCCCCCGCTGCTCGTTTCCCCGCAGACGCACATAGAGCAGGATTGCCAGTCCCCCCACGGCCCAGGCCACCATCACCACTGCGGCGCTGAAAAGATATTCCTTGATGAACCCCGCAAAGAGCAGCCCCGCCACAGCCGCCGGGATAAAACCGAGAATCAGGTTCACCAGCATGCGCCGCCCGGCATCACTCCTGCCGACCACCCCCCGCAGCATCTCCACCACCCGCGGATAGTACAGCCCCAGCACCGCCAGGATCGCTCCGCCCTGGATACAGATTTCAAATGCGCTCACCGCTGCGCTCTCCTCCACCCCCAACAGATACTGTGCCACGATAAGATGTCCGGTGGAACTCACCGGCAGGTACTCCGTAAGTCCCTCCACCACCCCGAGAATAATTGCCTGCAACACATCCATACGCACTGACATCTAACCTATTTCCCGAAAAAGGTCAATGTTAAACAACAAGTGTGCCGCTTCTTTTCGGAGTGATCGTATTCGTAAAGCATTTTCCATGAATGAGATAAAGTCAAACAGATCGCAACATTCCCAATGAACCGAGCATGGAATTCGCGTGCTTCCGATCGGGTTTGCAGAGTCGGAAAGGGTGGTGGATTCCGGAGCATGTGCAGTGGTGAGAGAGAAAGCCTTTTGGACAGGCAAAGCTGTATTCCTGCTCAGCGTAGCGCATGGTTCGCCTATTTAGCCGGGCAAAACCCTTTTCCCGGAGCGGACGTTTCGCTGCTTTTCTCTCTGCAGTGTCCGTTCGAATTTTGGCGTGACAAACAGGTGGAAAACTGCTAGACTCCGTGCTGTTCAATCCTAATCCACTATGCAATATACAACAGAAGTCGAACACATGTGCTGCGTGAAGAAGGGCTGCAACCACGGTCCGGCGCCCATTCCGCAGGAGGGAGCGTGGACGCAATCCAGGAAGATCGAGGATATCTCCGGTCTGACCCACGGCGTGGGCTGGTGTGCCCCTCAGCAGGGAACTTGTAAGCTCACCCTCAATGTGAAGCAGGGTGTCATCCAAGAGGCTCTCGTGGAGACTATCGGCTGCTCCGGCATGACGCATTCCGCCGCCATGGCATCGGAGATTCTGCCCGGCAAGACAATTTTGGAGGCGCTGAATACTGACCTCGTGTGCGACGCCATCAACACGGCGATGCGTGAACTCTTCCTGCAGATCGTGTACGGGCGCACGCAGAGCGCGTATTCCGAGGGGGGACTGCCCATCGGAGCCGGGCTGGAGGATCTCGGCAAAGGGCTCCGTTCGCAGGTTGGCACTCTGTACGGAACGCTCAAGAAGGGTTCTCGTTATTTGGAGCTGGCGGAAGGCTACATCACCAAGCTGGCGCTGGATGCCAATGATGAAATCTGCGGCTATCAGTACGTGAAAATCGGCCCCATGATGGAAGAGATCAAGAAGGGGATGGATGCCAACGAGGCGTACAAGAAGTACACCGGTACATACGGACAGTTTGAAGGCGCTGCCAAGTATATTGACCCCCGCCACGAGTAATTAACCTCTAACCCATTTTCAGATTATGCCATTATTTGAATCATACGATCGCCGCATCAACCAGATTCTCCCCGTGCTGAAAAAGTACGGCATCTCCTCCTGTGAGGAGGCTGAGAAGGTGTGCTTGGAAAAGGGTGTCGATGTGCGCGCCATCGTGCGCGGCATTCAGAACATTGCCTTTGAAAACGCAGGCTGGGCCTACACCGTGGGCGCCGCCATCGCCATCAGGAAAGGCTGCACGAAGGCTGCCGACGCCGCGGAGGCCATCGGCGAAGGATTGCAGAGCTTCTGCATCCCCGGTTCGGTGGCGGACGACCGCAAGGTGGGTCTGGGGCACGGCAACCTGGCGGCCATGCTCCTGCGCGAAGAGACGGATTGCTTCTGCTTCCTGGCAGGTCATGAGTCCTTCGCCGCCGCGGAGGGCGCCATCGGCATCGCCAAATCCGCCAACAAGGTGCGCAAAAAGCCCTTGCGCGTGATCCTCAACGGTCTGGGCAAGGATGCCGCCTACATCATTTCCCGCATCAATGGCTTTACTTACTGCCAGACCAAGTTCGACTACGTCACCGGCAAGGTGGAAGTGGTGAAGAAGACGCCGTTCTCCACCGGCGAGCGTGCCAAGGTGAACTGCTATGGTGCGGATGACGTGCGCGAAGGTGTGGCCATCATGTGGTTGGAAGGCGTGGATGTCTCCATCACCGGCAACTCTACCAACCCCACCCGCTTCCAGCACCCCGTGGCAGGCACTTACAAGAAGGAGTGCGTGCTGAAGGGCAAGAAGTATTTCTCTGTTGCATCCGGCGGCGGCACAGGTCGTACTCTGCACCCGGACAACATGGCTGCCGGTCCAGCCTCCTACGGCTTCACGGATACCCTGGGTCGCATGCACAGCGATGCGCAATTCGCCGGCTCTTCCTCCGTGCCTGCACACGTGGAGATGATGGGGCTCATCGGCATGGGCAACAACCCCATGGTTGGCGCCACCGTCTCCGTCGCTGTTGCCGTAGAGGAAGCCATGGCCAAGTGACGCAATACCCGGCACACTTCGAGCGGCTCGGCGAGTCTTTCACCGAGCCGCTTTTTTAGTATGCGGACGCATTTCTGCATTGGAGCAGGGCTTCGTTTTGCAGTAAAATAACCGTGGGAAATGATGCAGACAATCAGACTTAACAATGGGGTGCAAATGCCAGCGCTCGGCTTCGGTGTGTACAACATCAGCCAAAGCGAAACGGCGCGTTGCGTGCAGGAGGCGGTGGAATGCGGCTATCGACTCATCGACACGGCGCAGTGGTATGGCAATGAGGAGGGCGTGGGGCGCGCCGTAGCGGAGTGCGGGCTGCCGCGCGAGGAGATCTTTATCACAACGAAGCTGCAGAGCGGACGGCGCGTGGCGGAGAGTGTGGAGGAATCACTACGCAAGCTGCGTTCAGAGTACATTGACCTGCTGCTCATCCATTGGCCGATGGGCGAGGATACAGCGATCTGGAGCGCCATGGAGGGCCTCTGCCGCCGCGGAACGTTGCGCGCCATCGGGCTGAGCAATTTTTACGGAAATGATTTAGAGAATATTCTACGCTGCTGTGAGGTGGCGCCGCAGGTGATTCAGCAGGAGCTGCACCCTTTCCGCCAACAATCCGCTCTGGTGGCTCGCTACCGACAGCTTGGCATCGTGCCGCAGGCGTGGTCGCCGCTCGCTTGCGGACGCGAGAACATTTTTGCCAACCCCACGCTCACGCGCATCGGCGCTGCGCACGGCAAAACTGCGGCTCAGGTGGCTCTGCGCTTCCTCGTGCAGGGTGGCATTTGCCCCATCCCGAAGACTTCCCACAAGAGCCGCATGGCGGAGAATATCGACATCTTCGACTTCGAGCTCAGCGACGCCGAGCTTGCCGACATCCATGCGCTTGACCTCGGTCATGGGCTCTTCGGCTGGTACGATTGATTTTGCCCCCGGAAGGAGAAATTCCGAATTTCAGCCGGTCAAATCGTACTTTCAGATGCTATTTACTCCGAAAAATTAGCGCTTGACAGGAAGAGGGCATATGCTACAATACGCCCCACGCGCTGCGACGGAAACGCAGCCTAGTTACCATGAAAGCAGATCTACACCCCGACTATCATCCGGTTGTATTTGTGGATATAACCACAGGTCGCCGTTTCATCACCAACTCCACGGCTAAGTCCGCGAAGACGGAGGTCATTGACGGCGTGGAGCACTACGTGATCTCCTGCGGCATCACTTCCGACTCTCACCCCTTCTTTACCGGCAAGAACCAGTTTGTGGACACGGAGGGACGCATCGACAAGTTCCAGAAACGTTTCGGAGCAGTGCGCCGCGCCAGGAAGAGCGCTGCTCAAGGTTGAAACGAAGTGGTTTGTTTTATCCGATGAAAAGCCCGATCCGTTCCTTGCGGTTCGGGCTTTTTCCTGATGGACTTCACACCTGCCGGAGCTTATTTCAGGAGACCCTGCTTCTGGAGGAGAGCATCCGGATTGGGGTCTCTCCCCATGAAATTGCGGTAGAGTTCTGCAGCTGGCTTGCTGTCGCCCTTTGAGAGAATTTCCTCGCGATACGCTGCGCCGACAGCCGGGTTCATGATGCCCTCCTTCAGGAAACGTGTGTAGACATCCGCTGCAAGCACCTCTGCCCACTTGTAGGAATAGTATGCGCCGGCATAGCCGCCGGAAATGCAGTGAGTGAGATTGCGCATGATGGAGGGAGGCTGCACGGTCATCGGCGTGCGCCAGGAATCAAGCAATTCAGATGAAGCGGCATCAAGATCCCTTCCGCGGAATTTTTCCGCATAGTTCATGTGCATCTCCAGGTCGAGTTTAGCGATGCAAAGCTGCCCCATGTTATCATGCGCCGGGAAGAAGAAGCGCACATCCTGCATCTTGCGGACGTAGTCCTCCGGGATGGGTTCCCCGGTCTTGTAGTGCACGGCGTAGGTAGCCATACCTTCCGGTTCCCATGTCCAGTTTTCATTCATCTGGCTGGGCAGTTCCACGAAATCCCACGCCACGCTGGTGCCGCAATGCGAGCGCAGCTCCGTATTGCCGAGCATCACGTGCATCATATGCCCAAACTCGTGAAAGATCGTCTCCACATCCCGATGAGAGAAAAGCGCGGGTGTTTCCTTCCCCGCGGCGCTCAGGTTGCCCGCCAGCAGAGCGAGGTGCGGCGTGTGTGGTTTTCCATCATGCGCCGGGGTGCCGTAGTGAATCGGTTGCACCCAGGCTCCTCCTCGCTTCGTGGCGCGCGGGAAGAGATCAAGGTAGAACGAGCCGAGGTGCGCACCGCTTTTGTTATCCCGCACCTCAAAGAGACGCACTTCGGGATGCCATACCTCCACAGCATTCTGTTCGTGCCGGCCGGCTTTGCCCGCCACAAAAGTGGGACGTTCGACGATGGTGATGTCATAAAGACGAGTGTAGATGCTCAGCATACCCTGCAGCACATGCTCAGCTTCCTGGTACGGACGCAGCAACTCGGTGTCGAAAGAGAATTTCGATTTTTGCAGCTTGCGGAGATAGTAAGCGCTGTCCCACGGGTTGATCTTTGTCTGCACAGGCTGTCCTTTATCCTTTGCGATAAATTCCAGCAACTCCCGCGCTTCCGCATCGTACGGCGCTTTCACCTTCTTCATCATGTCGTCCACGAAGCGCATTGCATTCCCGCCGCTGCCGACCATACGGTGCGCAAGCACGAGATCCGGGTAGCTCGCAAAACCCAGGAGATCCGCCAGTTCCAGGCGCAGCTCCATCACGCGTGCCACAATACCGGCGTTGTCATAAGGAGCTTTCTTGCCGACGGAAGAGAGAGCTTCCCAGCAACGCTTACGAGTAGACTCCACATCGCAATAGTAGATGACCTGGTAAACGCTCGGCTCCTGCAGGGTGATGAGCCAGCGCGGTTCTTCCTCTGTCCCGAAGCCCTTTTTCTGGGCTTCTGCTGCCGCGCGATTCATCCAGTCCTCGCTCATGCCGTTCAGCAGCTTGGGATCGTCTACCACCCACTGCCAGTCGTTTGTTGCATCCAGTACATTTTTTTCAAACTCGTGAGCGAGCGTTGAAAGTTCGCTGATGATTTCTGCATAGCGCGCCTTTTTGTCCTCGGGGAGGTCTGCCCCGTTGTCGCGAAAACTGTCGACAACCTGCTGCACGTAACGCTGTTTTTCCGGGGAAAGATCCTTCACCCAGGGCGCAGCTGCGGCGGCTCTGATGACTTGCCAGAGCCCGGCATCAGACGTGATGGAAGCAGCGAAGCGGCTCAACTCCGGAATGAGCTTCTCCTGAACGGCACGCAGCTCATCGCTGTCCATCACGCTTGAGAGCACGTGCATCTGCCCCTCTGCTTCATCCATTTCTTCCGCCAGATTCTCGAAAACACCAAAAACACTGTCGTAGCTGGCGGCCTCCGGGCGAATCTCACGCAGGCGTTCCAACCGTTTGAGAGCAATGTTCATCCCGGTGCGCACGCGTGCCTCACAGACCTGAGGCGTGAGGCTTCCCCACGAGGGATAAAGCTCATTTCTCGAAGACGCCTCGCAGGCAGGCGCGTTTCCCTCAGCAGGGGCCGCCGCGCCTTGTGGAATTTCCTGCGCGCCGAGAACGCATAAAGAGGATAGCAGGCTTAGGAGGATTACTTGTCTCATTCCTGAAATACGGTACGGTTTTTCTCTTTTAATTCTTTCAAAGAACATCCTACAACTTCACTTGTTAAGCGCGGAACAATGGGGACAGCGAGCAGGACCGCGATCAAAGGGGCGTAGGAAACGATATCCACAGATACGGCAGATTGAGCGTGTGCGTTTGCGCCTCAAGCGTCGCATCTTGGAAACAATTTGCACGGGGATCATCACGCACACCACAGCTAACATACCTCCACAAACGATGAGGATGAATAGCTGTTGCAGGGTGATCTCGATCGGAAAATTCATGGCACAACCTGTTCGGATTTAGCCCGTGGCGCAACAAACGGAGTTTTCGGCACGGAAAGTTTTTCTACATCCGGCATCGGTGTGTCGGCCTCCAAAAGTACATTTTGCCCCTCACCCGGCAGAAGAGCTTCAGGGGGCGCTACGATCAGAGGCACCTCGTGTCTTACCGGTAAGGTGTTTTTTGGCAGTCTGATCTGCTCGGCAGGATCCACGTTTCGCGGGAGATGAAGAGGCAGCGCACTATTTTGCCGCACGCGGAATTGGGTAAGCTCGTCATTTTTGTAAAGCATGGTTCCTCCGGCTCGCGGACGCAGCGGTACGGGGACCCGCACATCAAAGAGCCTGATGCATCCGATAACGATGACCGCCGATATGATAAAAAACAAAGGCAGATACCCGTGCATCGGGCGCGAATGCAGCGTGTGATAAATCAGCTTGGAAGGGGCGTACTTCATTCATCTGTGGCTGGTCGCCCGTAAAAAGCGCAGGTAAACCCATGCTGCATGATGAGATCTGTCAGGGTCTGCACCGTCCCGATGCTCACCGCTTCGTCGCAAGCGAGGATAACCGTGATCATGTCTGCCCGCACGGGAGTGTTCTTCCATCCATCCAGTAAACGCTTCACTCCTTCAAGACCGTCCGGAATTTCCTTATCTTCCACGTAGTAGCGAGGAGTCTCTCCCGGAGTGATCGTAATAATGTGTGAACTTGACCGATCAAAGCGTTCGATGGAAAAATGGGAAGCCGCCGGACGAATATTCACACCGAAACGCGGCGCCCGGTAGCTTGTGAGCAGCACGCATATGCAAAGCAACACAAACAGATTCACTCCCGCGAGAATCACGATGGCAAATCCGGTGCCATTCAGGTTGGAGCGTATGCGTCGCATGATTTGAGAAGATGTGATACCTAATCCGTTTCCTTCGATGGTACATCCCGCCGCAAAGGGGCTTCTGAGGAACGCAGGCGCGCATCGCAGATGATGTGCACACATTCAAGTCCGGCACGCTCAATATTATTGATGATCTTGCGAGCTCGAGAGGCAAGGTACATGTAAAAAATATAGATCGGGATAGCTAACGAGATGCCGACGGCCGAAAGAACCAACGCATGGCGTAAAGCATAGGCAACTTGCGGCATAGATGCCCCGCCGTCGATGATCCCCGGTTGCTCATAGAAGTCCACTAATCCCAAAATGGTACCCAGCAGCCCTAACAGGGGCATGACCGTGGCGCACACCAACAGCGTGCGGATGTTGCGATCCACGCGAAAAACCTCCAGTTCTGCCGCTTCCAGTGCAATTTCCCGCAGTTCACTGCGTGCCAGTCGCGGACGAGTCAATACCGCTTCCACCACTCGCGCCATTGGTCCCGGCAACTGGCGCGCTTCGTGCAACGCTTCGTTGTATTGCCCACTGCGTAACAGCGCCGAAAGTCCGCGAAAGAAATCGCCGGAGTTGATACTCACGCGGTGGAAATAGAAGAGGCGCTCTGCGATTACGGCAAAGGCCAGCACCACGAAGAAAATGATGAGCCACAGAATGGGATCCATGGTGGAGAGACTTTCAGTTCCGGGCATCGGTTGAAGAGAGGTTTGGAGGTTTCTTTATTCTGCTGCAGGAGGAACGATGGCTTCATGCCCGAAGTACGGCACAAGAGCTCCCGGGATGCGCACTGAACCATCCGCTTGCTGATATTGCTCCAGAAGCGCCACATACAGACGCGGCAACGCCGTGCCGGAACCGTTCAACGTGTACGGTATGCGCATACGACCCTCGCTATCCTTGTAGCGCAGTTTCATGCGGCGGGCCTGGTAATCAGTGAAGCAGGAGCAGCTGGAAACTTCCAGATACTTACCCTGTCCCGGCGCCCATACCTCAATGTCGTAAGTCTTTGCGGAGGAGAAGCCGACATCGCCGGTGCAAAGCTCAACGACACGGTAATGCAGACCGAGCTTTTGCAGGATACTTTCAGCGTGCCCCGTAAGTTGCTCAAGGATGTCAAAGCCCTCCTCCGGGCGGCAGATGGTTACGAGTTCCACTTTGTCAAATTGGTGCACGCGAATCATCCCCTTGTTTTCGCGTCCGGCGGATCCTGCTTCGCGACGATAGCAAGGCGTATAAGCAGTCATCTTGATGGGTAAGTCATTTTCGCGCAGAATCTGCTCACGGTACAAGTTGGTCACCGGCACCTCCGCTGTAGGCACGTTGAACATGGTGTTCCCCTCCAACCCGTACATATCTTCCTCGAACTTGGGAAGCTGTCCGGTGCCGATCATGCAGTCGCGTTTCACCATGAAAGGTACGCCAACTTCCTGATAGCCATTCTGCAGCGTTTGCACATCCAGCAGGAAATTGATCAAGGCGCGCTCCAGACGAGCGCCCAACCCTTTGTACACGATAAATCCGGAGCCGGAAATGCGTGCCGCCGCTTCAAAATCCAGAAGACCAAGGGCATTTGCAATCTGTACGTGGTCTTTCGGCTCGTCTATCAGCGGTTTCTCACCCCACGTGCGCAACACGGGGTTGGCCGTTTCATCCGCCCCCACCGGTGCGCCCTCGTGCGGCATGTTCGGGATGGCAAGAAGCAGCTGTTCCTGCTCCTCCGCGGCGGCGGCGGCGGCAATCTCCAACTCGCGAAGGCGCTCACCCAGATCGGTCATACGAGCTTTCATCTGCTCGGCTTCCTCTTTCTTTCCCTCCTTGATCAGGACTCCGATCGATTTTGATGACTTGTTGCGTTCCTGGGAAAGCGCCTGTTTTTCCGTCTCAATTTTGCGCCGCTTTTCGTCGCACTCCAGCACGCGATCCACCAGCATCCAATGCTCTCCGCCGCGTAGTTTCACGCGGTCCTTCACTATCTGCGGATTTTCTCGAATAACTCGTATATCCAACATATGCGCTTCATTCTACTCCCATCTCTTCGTTTTTCAAGTCGAAAGATTCCGCGTTTCATCGCCGCCGCATTGCCGCAATGCCTCAAAAATAAAGTCACCGAAGGGTCGCCAAAAACGGGAAAAGAGAATTTTCTGAAAGCTTGATGCCTCAAAAACGAACGGGTAACATCAAACACATGTCTCTCAAGATGAGTAAACAAGCAAGAATAGAGTTACTTTCTGTATGGAGAGCAAAATATG